>NZ_JABXFD010000630.1 GCF_013372625.1 Actinomadura sp. BRA 177 | reverse complement strand
ATGTGGTTTGTGTGTGTTCGTGTGTGTTGTTGAGTAGCCGACGACGCCCGAGGTGTACTCGTGCCCCTGCTTCGGCAGCGGCAGATGTGTATAGGAGACGGGCCTGCAGCGGCGCCGCGCCCTCGTCGACGGGACCCGCGCGTCCGGCGCCGGGGGCGTGCCGGCGGGCGTTGGTGAGGGCCTCCTGCGCGATCCGGTAGGCGGCCAGTTCCAGGCCGGGGTCCAGGGCGGCGACGTCCCCGCGGACGATCAGCCGCGCCCCGCCGGCGCCGGACGCGCGGGTCTCGTCGACGAGGTCGAGGAGCTGCTGCAGGCCGGGCTGCGGCCGGCGGGTCGGCTCGGCGCCGGCGTCCTCGCGCAGGACGCCGAGGAGGCGGCGCATCTCGGTGAGCGCGGTCCGGGCGGTGTCGCCGATGGCCAGCAGCCGCTCGGCGCCCTCGGCGGGCATGCCGGGGACGGCGAGCCGCGCCGTCTCGGCCTGCACGGAGATCATCGAGATGTGGTGGGCGACGACGTCGTGCAGTTCGCGGGCGATGCGGGCCCGCTCGCCGCGCGCGGTGTGCTCCAGGAGGATGCTCTCGAACGCGCGGCGGGACGCGTCGAGCGCGGCGGCCCGGGCGCGCCGCCGCTGGATCCGCCGCCGCGCCAGCTCCGCCCAGACGATGACCAGCGCGGCGAGGGCGGCGACGGCGGCCCCGCCGTGCAGGACGCACGCGGCGGTCGCGGCGGCCGTGATGGTGGCGGCCGCGCCGGTGATCCGGTCCCGGGCCAGGACGAGCGGGAGCGTGGCGCACACGTCCACCACGATCGCCAGCGACAGCACGACGCCGGAGCCGTGCGTGCGGTAGGCGGCCTCGGCGACGCCGGCCGCGGCGAGGCAGGCGCCCGCCACCGGCCACCGCGACCGCCCGTCGATCTTCCCCACGGACGCCATTGTGGCGCGGCCGGCGCCCCGGCGGCGTCCCTCCCGCGACGCTGTCCCTTATACACACCT
>NZ_JABXFD010000628.1 GCF_013372625.1 Actinomadura sp. BRA 177 | reverse complement strand
GCTTTCCCCTGGTTCTGTTTTTTGTTTATGTTGATGGGTCTGTGGCCACCGAAGCCTCTCTCTTCGTCTTCGTCGGCAGCGGCGGATGGGTATAAGAGACAGCTGTCCATGGCCGTGGTGACCCCCGCGCTGCCGCAGATCCAGGACGGCCTGGACACCACGCCGGCGGGCGCGGCGTGGGCGCTCACCGCGATGACGCTGTCCGCGGCGGTCGCCACGCCGGTGGTCGGGCGGCTGGGCGACCTGTACGGGCCGCGGCGCGTGCTGCTCACCGTGCTCGTGATCGCCACGGTGGGCATGGTCGTCGCCGCGCTGGCCCCGTCCGTCCCGGTCATGCTGGTGGGACGGGTGCTCGGCGGCATCGGCGGCGGCGTCTTCCCGCTCGCGTACACGATCATCCGGGACGTCGTGCCGGCCGCCCGGACGGCGTCCGCGGTCGGCCTCATGTCGTCCATGCTGGGGCTCGGCGGCGCGGTCTCCTGGTGCCTGGCCGGGCCGATCATCGACTTCCTCGGCTGGCGCTGGCTGCTCTGGCTGCCGGTGCTCGGGCTGGTGCCCGGCCTCGTCCTCGCCTGGTGGATCGTGCCGCGGTCGGCGCCCGGAAAGGCGGCCAGGGTCGACTGGTGGGGCGCCGTCCTCTTCGCCGCCTGGCTGGTGGCCGCGCTCACCGCGCTGACCGAGGGCATGGACTGGGGCTGGACGTCCCCGGGCGTCCTCGGCCTCCTCGCGCTGTCGGCGGTGACGGCCGGTGCGTGGCTGTGGGTCGAGGGCCGCGTCGCCGAGCCGCTGGTCGACCTGCGCATGATGCGCGTGCGCGGCGTGTGGACGGCGAACGCCGCCTCCCTGCTCTCCGGGTACGCGCTCATGGCGGGCGGCCTGCTGTTCCCGCTGCTCGTCCAGCTTCCGGAGGACACCGGGTACGGCTTCGGCGGGACGGCCACCCAGGCGGCCCTCCTGCAGCTCCCCGCCAGCATCGGCATGACCGCCGCGGGCATGACGGCGGGCCTGCTCGACCGGCGGATCGGCTCCCGCATGGTGCTGTTCGGCGGCGCGCTGATGACCGGGCTCGGCTACGCGTTCGTGGTGTTCCAGCACGCCGCCATGTGGCAGCTCTACGTCGGCGGCCTGGCCAGGGGCATCGGCCTCGGCTTCGCCTACGCCGCCGTCGCGAACCTCGTCGTCGCCGCCGTCCCGTCCGGCGAGACCGGCGTCGCGACCGGGATCAACACCCTCATCCGCACGGTCGGCGCGTCCCTCGGGACGCAGATCAGCGCGGTCGTCATCGTGGTGGTCCCCGGCGAGGGCGGCTACACGACCGGCTTCGCCCTGAGCGCCGCCGCCGTGGCCGTCGTCCTCCCGCTGGCCCTCCTCGCCCCGCGACGGCGGGCGCGCGGACGCGGAACGGGGCCCGGCGTGGTGCCGGACCCCGTCACGGTCGTTCGGTGAGACAGGTGTGTCAGAAGGACTCGACGGCGCGGCGCGCCTCCGGGTCCAGGACGCCCCAGCCGATCAGCTCTTCGGTCAGCTCGGTCGGGGACTTGTCGTAGATGACCGCGAGTGAACGCAGGTCTTCCTGGCGGATGGACAGGACCTTTCCGTTGTAGTCGCCCCGCTGGCTCTGGATCGTCGCGGCGTAGCGGGCGAGAGGACCGGCCTTGTCTTTCGGAAGCTGCTGCAACCGCTCTAGATCGATCACGAGCTTGGGTGTAGGCCCGAGCGGGCTCGGCGCGGCTCCGCCGGGCAGCAACTCGGATACCGGCACGCCGTAGAAATCGGCGAGCTCGGCCAGCTTCTGAACGGTGACGGCGCGGTCGCCCCGCTCGTACGAACCCACGACGACGGCCTTCCAGCGGCCACGTGACTTCTCTTCCACACCGTGCAGGGACAGGCCCTGCTGGGTGCGGATGGCGCGCAGGCGCGCGCCGAGAGCCTTAGCGTATTCAGACGGCATTCTCGGCCCCCAGGCTCACTTTCAGCGTCGTCGGACCCCGGTGGCGTCACCGGGGGGAGACAGATTCGCGAAGCCAGGGGGCCTCAGGACTCTGTCTCCAGGGATGGTTACGGACAGTGACGGTAAAACGGGTACGGCCCCAGGTCAAGCTGATTGGAAAAAAGCGGTCGAATCCGCAGGACTCGATCCGGGCCGTCCGGATCGTCCACAAGCCGTGTGGACGCGCGGTGGCGAGCCTGTCACGCTGCCCGCACGGCGCCCCGCGGCCGGCCGAATGTGACCCCTCTCACCTGCGAAGACGTGGACCGGTCCGAGTGGGGAGCGGTGCCGGCCGGCTGCTAACGTGGGGGAGACACGACGTCCTTTAAGGCCCGTCCAGAGAGGCGGGGAAGGAGGTTTCGGCGGTGAATGCTGCCTCCGGACAGGAGCAGCGCGTGGCGGACGGTGACCCCCGGCCCAAGGCCGTTCTGGAAGGTCCCGACATCAGACGCGCGCTGACCCGCATCGCACACGAGATCCTCGAGCGGACCAAGGGCGGCCACGACGTCCTGCTGCTCGGCATCCAGACCCGCGGCGTGACGCTGGCCGAGCGGCTGGCGGGCGCGCTGCGCGAGGTCGAGGGCCGCCCGGTGCCCTGGGGCTCGCTCGACGTGACCATGTACCGGGACGACCTGCGGATGCGGCCCGCCCGCGCCCTCGGCCGCACCGAGCTGCCGCCCGGCGGCATCGACGACAAAGTGGTCGTGCTGGTCGACGACGTGCTGTTCTCCGGCCGGACGGTGCGCGCCGCGCTGGACTCGCTGAACGACCTCGGCCGGCCCCGCGCCGTCCAGCTGGCCGTGCTGGTCGACCGCGGGCACCGGGAGCTGCCGATCCGCGCCGACTACGTGGGCAAGAACCTGCCCACCTCGATGCGCGAGACGGTGAAGGTGCTGCTGGACGAGAACGACGGGCGCGACGCGGTCCTGCTGGGGCCCGTGCTGCTGGGCCCGACGGGGGGTGCCGAATGAACCGCCATCTGATCTCCGCCGCGGACCTGACGAAGGACGACGCGCTGCTCGTCCTCGACACGGCCGAGGAACTGGCGCAGATCGCCGGCCGCTCCATCAAGAAGCTGCCGACGCTGCGCGGCCGGACGGTCGTCAACCTGTTCTTCGAGGACTCGACCCGCACCCGGATCTCGTTCGAGGCGGCGGCGAAGCGGCTGTCCGCCGATGTGATCAACTTCTCGGCGAAGGGGTCGAGCGTGTCCAAGGGCGAGAGCCTGAAGGACACGGCGCTCACCCTGGAGGCGATGGGCGCCGACGGCGTCGTCATCCGGCACGGCGCCTCGGGCGCCCCGCACCGGCTCGCCGGCTGGGTGCAGGGCAGCGTGGTCAACGCCGGCGACGGCACGCACGAGCACCCCACCCAGGCGCTCCTGGACGCGTTCACGATGCGCAAGCGCCTCGGTGAGCTGGACGGCCGCCGCGTCACGATCGTGGGGGACGTCCTCCACAGCCGCGTGGCACGATCCAACGTCCTGCTGCTGAACACGCTCGGCGCGGACGTCACCGTGGTCGCGCCCCCGACGCTGCTGCCCGTCGCCATCGACACGTGGCCGTGCTCGGTCTCCTACGACCTCGACGGCGTCATCCCCAAGAGCGACGTCATCATGATGCTGCGCGTCCAGCAGGAGCGGATGAACGCCGCCTACTTCCCGACCGTCCGCGAGTACAGCCGCCGCTACGGCCTGGACGGCGACCGCATGGCGCAGCTCCCCGAGCACGCCATCGTCATGCACCCCGGCCCGATGAACCGCGGCGTCGAGATCGCCGCCGAGGTCGCCGACTCGGTCCGCTCCACGATCGTCGAGCAGGTCGCCAACGGCGTCAGCGCCCGCATGGCGGTCCTCTATCTGCTGCTCGGCGGCTCCGAGGCGGCGATCGGCAAGGGGGTCGCGCAGTGACCGGTCCTTTCTGCTGCTCGGCGGCTGTGCTGAATTCCGCCATCGGCCAGGAGGTCTCCCAGTGACGACGTACATCATCAAGGGCGCGCGGATCCTCGGCGGCGACCCGGCCGACATCCTCGTCCGCGAGGGCGCCATCGCCGAGGTGGGCCCCAAGCTGGACGACGCGGGTGCGCAGACCATCGACGCCGACGGGCTCGTGGCCCTGCCCGGCCTGGTCGACCTCCACACCCACCTGCGCGAGCCGGGCCGCGAGGACGCCGAGACCGTCGAGTCCGGCACGAAGGCCGCCGCGATGGGTGGGTACACCGCCGTCCACGCGATGGCCAACACCGACCCCGTCGCCGACACGGCCGGCGTGGTCGAGCAGGTGTGGCGCCTCGGGCGCGAGGCCGGGTACTGCGACGTCCAGCCCGTCGGGGCCGTCACGCGCGGCATCGCCGGCGAGAAGCTCGCCGAACTCGGCGCCATGGCCGACTCCGCCGCGCGTGTACGGGTCTTCTCCGACGACGGCCACTGCGTGTCGGACGCGGTCATCATGCGCCGCGCCCTGGAGTACGTGAAGGCGTTCGACGGCGTCGTCGCCCAGCACGCGCAGGAGCCGCGCCTCACCGAGGGCGCGCAGATGAACGAGGGCGAGATGTCCGCCGCGCTCGGGCTGCGCGGCTGGCCCGCCGTCGCCGAGGAGGCGATCATCGCCCGGGACGTGCTGCTCGCCCAGCACGTCGGGTCGCGGCTGCACGTCTGCCACGTGTCCACGGCCGGCTCGGTGGAGATCATCCGCTGGGCGAAGAGCAAGGGCTGCCCGGTGACCGCCGAGGTCACCCCGCACCACCTGCTGCTGAACGACGCCCGGGCCGGCACCTACGACCCGATCTTCAAGGTCAACCCGCCGCTGCGCACCGCCGACGACGTCACCGCGCTCCGGCACGCCCTCGCCGACGGCACGATCGACTGCGTCGCCACCGACCACGCCCCGCACCCGGTCGAGGCCAAGGAGACCGAGTGGGCCGTGGCCGCGATGGGGATGATCGGCCTGGAGACCGCGCTGCCGGTCGTCCAGGAGGCGATGGTCGAGACCGGCCTGCTCGACTGGGCCGGAGTCGCCGACCGCATGTCCGCCCGCCCCGCCCGCATCGGCCGCCTTTCCGGACAGGGTCGTCCGCTGGAGGCAGGTTCGCCCGCCAACATCACGCTGTACGACCCGTCGCCGCGCCGCGCCGTGGACCCCTCCGCGATGACCTCCAAGAGCCGCAACACCCCGTTCGCGGGCCTGGAACTGCCCGGCCGGGTCATCACGACACTCCTGCGCGGCAAGCCGACCGTCCTGGAAGGAAAGCTCCAATGAACAATTTTCATCCTCGGGGGAGCCGCACAGTGCAGGCCCCGGCGGACAGGCCGGATGAAAAATGTTCAAACCCTGCTCTGCTCGTTCTGGAAGACGGCAGGGTGTTCCACGGGACCGCGTACGGGGCCGAAGGCGAGACCTTCGGCGAGATGGTCTTCAACACCGGCATGACCGGCTACCAGGAGACCCTCACCGACCCCTCGTACGCGCGCCAGATCGTGGCCATGACGTCCCCCCACATCGGCAACACCGGCATCAACGGCGAGGACCCCGAATCACGCCGCATCCAGGTGGCCGGCTACGTGGTGCGTGAGCCCGCCCGTGTGGCGTCCAACTGGCGCGCCACCGGTTCGCTGGGTTCGGCGCTGCGCGAGCAGGGAATCGTGGGCATCGCCATCCCCGGCACACGCGCACTGACGCGGCACCTGCGCGACAAGGGCGCGATGCGCGCCGCCATCTTCAGCGGGACGGACGCCATGGCGCCCGGCGAGGACGCACTGCTGGCGCGTGTACTGCAGAGCCCTTCGATGGAGGGCGCCGACCTCGCGCGCGACGTCTCCACCAAGGAGCCCTACGTCATCCCCGCGCAGGGTGAGAAGCGCTACACCGTCGCAGCGGTCGACCTCGGGATCAAGGCGATGACGCCGAACCGGCTGGCGCTCCGGGGCTGCGAGGTGCACGTCCTGCCCGCGACCAGCACCACCGAAGAGATCCTCGCCCTCAACCCCGACGGCGTGTTCTTCTCCAACGGCCCCGGCGACCCGGCCGCCGCCGACTACGCCGTGGACGCGCTGAAGGGCGTCCTCGACGCGGGCACGCCGTTCTTCGGCATCTGCTTCGGCAACCAGATCTTCGGCCGCGCGCTGGGCCTCGGCACCTACAAGCTGAGGTTCGGCCACCGGGGCGTCAACCAGCCCGTCCAGGACCGGGACACCGGGAAGGTCCACATCTCGGCCCACAACCACGGGTTCGCCGTGGACGCCCCCGCCGACGGCCCGTTCGACACGCCCTACGGCCCCGGTGAGGTCAGCCACGTCAACCTCAACGACGGCTGCGTCGAGGGGCTGCGGCTCCTGGAGCGTCCCGCGTTCAGTGTCCAGTACCACCCGGAGGCCGCCGCAGGCCCGCACGACGCGTCCGGGCTCTTCGACCGTTTCTGCGAGCTGATGGAGGCGTCGAAGTAATGCCGCGCAGGGAAGACCTGAAGTCCGTCCTGGTCATCGGCTCCGGGCCGATCGTCATCGGCCAGGCGTGCGAGTTCGACTACTCCGGCACCCAGGCGTGCCGGGTGCTGAAGGCCGAGGGCCTGCGGGTGACGCTGGTCAACAGCAACCCGGCCACGATCATGACCGACCCCGAGTTCGCCGACGCCACCTACGTCGAGCCGATCACCCCCGAGGTCGTCGAGAAGATCATCGCCAAGGAGCGGCCGGACGCGCTGCTGCCCACCCTCGGCGGCCAGACGGCGCTGAACACCGCCATCGCGCTGTTCGAGGGCGGTGTCCTGGAGAAGTACGGGGTCGAGCTGATCGGCGCCGACGTGGACGCGATCCAGGCCGGCGAGAACCGCGAGCGGTTCAAGGAGGTCGTCGCCAAGGTCGCGCGCGAGCAGGGCCTGAACGCCGAGTCCGCCAAGTCGGTCATCTGCCACACGATGGACGACTGCCTCGCGGCCGCCGGCGAGCTCGGCTACCCCCTCGTCGTCCGGCCGTCGTTCACGATGGGCGGCCGTGGCTCCGGCTTCGCCCACGACGAGGCCGGCCTGCGCCGCATCGCCGGCGCCGGGCTCGACGCGTCCCCGACCAGCGAGGTGCTCCTGGAGGAGTCGATCCTCGGCTGGAAGGAGTACGAGCTGGAGGTCATGCGCGACCGCGCCGACAACGTGGTCATCGTGTGCTCCATCGAGAACCTCGACCCGATGGGCGTGCACACCGGCGACTCGATCACGGTCGCGCCCGCGCTGACGCTCACCGACCGCGAGTACCAGAACATGCGGGACGTCGCGATCGCGGTGATCCGCGAGGTCGGCGTCGACACCGGCGGCTGCAACATCCAGTTCGCCGTGCACCCCGGCACCGGCCGGATGATCGTCATCGAGATGAACCCGCGCGTGTCGCGGTCGTCGGCCCTCGCCTCCAAGGCCACCGGCTTCCCGATCGCCAAGATCGCGGCGAAGCTGGCGATCGGCTACACCCTCGACGAGATCCCGAACGACATCACCCGCGAGACGCCCGCGTCGTTCGAGCCCACGCTCGACTACGTCGTGGTGAAGGTGCCCCGGTTCGCGTTCGAGAAGTTCCCCGGCGCCGACGGCACGCTGACCACGCACATGAAGTCCGTGGGCGAGGCCATGGCCATCGGACGCTGCTTCACCGAAGCCCTCCAGAAGGCCCTGCGGTCCCTGGAGAAGAAGGACTCCTCGTTCAGCTGGGCCGGTGAAATCGACGCCGAGGCGCTGGTCGAGTCGTCCAAGCGCCCGCACGACGGGCGGCTCAGGGACGTCCAGCGCGCGCTCTGGGCCGGGGCGAGCGTCCAGGACCTGTACGAGGCGACCGGCATCGACCCCTGGTTCCTCGACCAGATCGCCGCCATCAACGAGGTCGCCGAAGAGATCCGCACCGCCGACGACGCGCTCACCAGGGACAAGCTGCTGCGCGCCAAGCGGCACGGCTTCTCCGACGCGCAGATCGGCGAGCTGCGCGGCCTCTCCGAGGAGGTCGTCCGGGAGGTGCGGCACGCGCTCGGCGTCCGTCCCGTCTACCTGACCGTCGACACGTGCGCCGCCGAGTTCGAGGCGCAGACGCCGTACCTGTACTCGGCCTACGACGAGGAGACCGAGGTCCCGCCGGGCACCAAGCCCAAGGTCATCATCCTGGGCAGCGGACCCAACCGCATCGGCCAGGGCGTCGAGTTCGACTACTCGTGCGTCCACGCGTCGTTCACGCTGGCCGAGGCGGGCTACGAGACCGTGATGGTCAACTGCAACCCCGAGACGGTCTCCACCGACTACGACACCTCCGACCGGCTCTACTTCGAGCCGCTCACGCTGGAGGACGTCCTGGAGGTCGTCTACGCGGAGCAGCAGTCCGGTGAGGTCGCGGGCGTCATCGTCCAGCTCGGCGGCCAGACCCCCCTGGGGCTGGCCCAGAAGCTGAAGAACGCCGGAGTGCCGATCGTGGGCACCTCCCCGGAGAGCATCCACCTCGCCGAAGAGCGCGGCGCGTTCGGACGCGTCCTGCACAGGGCCGGGCTGCTCGCGCCCAAGCACGGCACCGCCACGTCCTACGAGGACGCACGTGAGATCGCCGCCGAGATCGGTTACCCGGTTCTCGTCCGCCCCTCGTACGTGCTCGGCGGGCGCGGCATGGAGATCGTGTACGACGACGCCACGCTGGAGTCGTACATGGCCCGCGCCACAGAGGCGAGCCCCGAACACCCCGTCCTGGTCGACCGCTTCCTGGACGAGGCCATCGAGATCGACGTGGACGCCCTGTTCGACGGCGAGGAGCTCTACCTCGGCGGCGTCATGGAGCACATCGAGGAGGCCGGCATCCACTCCGGCGACTCGGCGTGCGCGCTGCCGCCCATCACGCTGGGGCACGACGACATCCGCCGCATCCGGGAATCGACGGAGGCGCTCGCGCGCGGCGTCGGCGTGCTCGGGCTCATGAACGTCCAGTACGCGCTCTCCGCGGGCGTCCTGTACGTCCTGGAGGCCAACCCGCGGGCGTCCCGCACCGTCCCGTTCGTCTCCAAGGCGACGGCCGTCCCCCTCGCCAAGGCGGCGGCGCGCGTCATGATGGGCGCCACCGTCGCCGAGCTGCGCGCCGAGGGCATGCTCCCGGAGGCGGGCGACGGCGGGTCCCTGCCGCTGGACGCGCCCATCGCGGTCAAGGAGGCCGTGCTCCCCTTCGACCGGTTCCGCAACGAGAGCGGGCAGGGCGTCGACATCGTCCTCGGCCCCGAGATGCGGTCGACCGGCGAGGTCATGGGCATCGACGAGGTCTTCGGGACCGCGTTCGCCAAGTCGCAGCAGGCCGCCTACGGCGGGTCCATGCCGACCAAGGGACGCGTCTTCGTGTCGGTGGCCAACCGCGACAAACGGCACATGGTGTTCCCGCTGAAGCGCCTCGCTGACCTGGGCTTTGAGATTCTTGCCACGGAAGGGACCGCGGAGGTCCTGCACCGCAACGGCGTGCGTGCCAAGATCGTGCGCAAGCACAGCGAGGGTCCGGGACCGGCCGGCGAGCCCACGATCGTGCGGCGCGTCCTGGACGGCGAGGTCGACCTCATCGTCAACACGCCCTTCGGCAGCCCCGGCCAGTCCGGGCCGCGGCTCGACGGTTACGAGATCCGCACCGCGGCGGTGCTGCGGGGCGTACCGTGCGTGACGACCGTGCAGGGCCTCGCGGCGGCCGTGCAGGGCATCGAGGCCGTCGCCGGCGGCCAGGTCGGCGTCCGCTCCCTGCAGGAGCACGCCGAGCGGCTCAGCGGCGCGCACGGGCGCACCGGCCGGCCGGGGACGGCGCTGTGACGCCCGGGTGAGCACAGGCCGGGCGGGCCGGGCGGCGCGTCCGCCCGGCCCGCCCGGCGCACGACGAGGAGAGGGAGACGGGTGTCCGACACGCCGGTGCAGACGTCGGCGACGGTGCTGACGGTCCGCCAGGTGCAGGACTACCACGCGATGACGCTGGTGGCCCCGGCCATCGCCGAGCGGTTCCGGCCCGGCCAGTTCGTGGCGCTCGCCGTCGGCGGCGAGCACACGTCCCGCCTGGTCCGCCGCTGCTTCGGCGTGCACGAGGTCAAGTCCGACTACGGCGGCACCGTCGAGCTGGTGTTCGCCGACACCGAGCCCGGCACGGCGTGGCTCGCCGGCCGCCGCTCCCGCGACCAGATCGACCTCGTCGGGCCGCTCGGCCGCCCGTTCCGGCTGCCCCGCGACCCGGTGACCTGCCTGCTCGCCGCCGGCGGGCCCGGCGGCGCCGCCGTGTTCGCGCTCGCCGACACGCTGCTGCGGCGCGGCTGCCAGGTGCACTTCGTGCTCGGCGGGCCGTCCGCCCGGCAGGTGTTCGGCTCCCGGATGGCGCAGCGCATCGGCGACAGCTCGACCGTCGCCACCGAGGACGGCTCGATGGGGGAGCGCGGCACCGTCCGCGACGTCCTGCCCCGCGTCATCGAGGAGACCGGCGCCGACGTCGTCTACGGCTGCGGCCCCACGGACCTGCTCCGCTCGGTCACCCAGGTCGCCGGCGACTTCGGCCTGCCGTCGCAGGTGTCGGTCGAGGAGTTCCTGCAGCGGACCGGCGCGTGCGGCATCGGCGTGTGCATGACGTGCATGCTCCCCGTCCACGGCGAGGACGGCGTGACCCGCATGGTGCGCGCCTGCGCGGACGGGCCCGTCCTGCGCGGCGACCGCGTCCGCTGGGGCGACCTCGGCACCATCCCGTTCGACGCGCTCGGCGCGCCGCGCGTCCTGAGCGTCACCGAAGGGGGCTCCCAATGAGCGACCGGGTCGCCACCTCACTCGGGCCCCTCGACCTGCCCAACCCCGTCATGACGGCCTCCGGGTGCGGCGGGACGGGACGCGAGCTCGCCCAGTTCTTCGACCTCACCCGCCTGGGGGCGTTCGTCACCTCGTCCGTGATGCCCCAAGCGCGCGCGGGACGTCCCACACCGCGGGTGACCGAAACGCCGAGCGGCCTCCTCACCGCCATGGGGCTTCCCGGGCCCGGCGTCGAGACGTTCCTGGAACGCGACCTTCCCTGGCTCATCGAGCAGGGCGTCCGGACGATCGTCTCCATCGCCGGCAACAGCGTCGAGGAGTACGGCGAACTGGCGCGCCGCCTCCGGGGCGTCCCCGGCATCGCCGGCATCGAGGTCAACGTCGCCTGCCCCAACGTCGAGGACCGCGGCCGCGTGTTCGGCTGGCACCCCGCCGCCGCCGCGTCCGTCGTCCGGGCCGTCCGCGCCCACGCCCGGCCCGGCGTGCCGATCCTCGCCAAGCTCGCCCCGGACGTGACCGACATCGCCACGGTCGCGCTCGCCTGCGTCGACGCCGGCGCCGACGGCCTCACCCTGATCAACACCATGGAGGGCATGGCGATCGACCCGGCGACGCTCCGGCCCGCCCTCAGCGGCGTGTCGGGCGGCCTGTCCGGGCCCGCGATCCGGCCCATCGCGGTCCGCTGCGTCTACCAGGTGCACGCCGCGCTGCCCCGCACCCCGATCATCGGCGTCGGCGGCATCGCCACCGGCCTGGACGCGCTGGAGTTCATCCTCGCCGGCGCGTCCGCCGTCGCCGTCGGCACCGCCGTCTTCCACGACCCCGCGGCCGGCCCCCGCGTCCTGCGCGAGCTGGAGGAGGCCCTCGCCGCCCGCCGCATCGGCCGCCTCGCCGACGCGGTCGGCCTCGCGCACAAGCCCGCCGGGTACGTCCCGCCCCAGGTGCGCCCGCAAGAGCCCGAGAAGGAGAAACTGTGACCGCCGCCCCCATCGCCGTCGCGCTGGACGCGCCCGACCTGGAGACGGCCGCGCGCTGGGCCACCCTGGTCACGCCGCACGTCTCCACCGTCAAGGTGGGCCTGGAGCTCTACCTGCGGTACGGCCCGGACGTCGTCGCCAGCGTCCGCGGGGCCAGCCGCGTCCAGGTCTTCCTGGACCTCAAGCTGCACGACATCCCGGCGACCGTCCGCGGCGCCGCCCGCGCCGTGGCGCGCCTCAAGCCGTCCTACCTGACCGTGCACGCGGCCGGCGGCCCCGCGATGATCCGCGCGGCCGTCGAGGCCGCCCCCACCACCAGGATCGCCGCGGTGACCGTCCTGACCTCCCTGGGCGACGCCGACCTCACCGCCCTCGGCCTCGCCGGCCCGGCCCCGGACGCCGTCCGGCGCCTGGCCCTGCTGTCGGTCGAGGCGGGCGCGCAGGCCCTCGTCTGCTCCCCGCAGGAGGCCGCCGCCGTCCGCGCCGAGGTCGGCCCGGACATCACGCTGATCACACCGGGTGTCCGCCCGGCCGGCGCCGCCAACCAGGACCAGGCCCGCGTGGCCACCCCCGAGGACGCCCTCGCCGCCGGCGCCGACCTGCTGGTCATCGGCCGCCCCATCACCGGCGCCCCCGACCCGGGCGCCGGTGATGGGGCGGCCGA
>NZ_JABXFD010000241.1 GCF_013372625.1 Actinomadura sp. BRA 177 | reverse complement strand
CCGCCCCGGCAGCGGT
The DNA here is from genome assembly GCF_013372625.1 of Actinomadura sp. BRA 177. Classification (GTDB taxonomy): domain Bacteria; phylum Actinomycetota; class Actinomycetes; order Streptosporangiales; family Streptosporangiaceae; genus Spirillospora. Next base: position 1,022 of record NZ_JABXFD010000241.1, on the reverse strand, counting down.
CCAGGAGGCCGGCGTCGCCGGGGCGGGGCGCGAGCCAGTCCTGGACGGGCAGCGGGCGGCGGCGGCCGTCGGCGTGCTCGATCTCGACCGGGCCGCGGCCCCGCAGCGCCTCCTCGTACAGTTCGCCGATCATGCCGGGACCGGCCTGGCGCCCAGGCCGCGCAGGGCGGCGGCGAACCGGCTCCCGTGCGCGCCGTCGCCGCCGCGCGAGCTGGGCGGTCCCGGTGTCGGGCCGCGACATGGGGACGCCGCGCAGCAGCCGCGCGTCGGGGCGCCGCAGCCCGAGCAGCCAGAATCCGCCGTCGGCGGCGGGCCCGAGCACCGCGTCGCGGTGTTCCAGGTCCCGGGCGGCGCGGGTGAGGAGGCCGGGGGTGACCTGCGGGGTGTCCATGCCGAGAAGGACGAGGGGGCGGCCGGCCCACGCGTCGGCGAACGCGGCGGCCAGCCGCTCGTCCAGGCCGCCGCCGCGCTGGGCCAGAACGGTGAACCCGGCGGGCAGCCACGGGCCGGGCGCGCCGTCGAGGGCGAGGGTCCGGCGGCCGGCCGGGGCGGCGGCGACGGCGGTGAGGGTGTCGCGCAGGGCCGCCTCGGCGAGCGCGGCGGCCTCGGCCGGGGTGTAGGCGGGGGTGAGGCGGGTCTTGACCCGCCCCGGCACGGGCTCCTTGGCGATCACGATGAAGTCGGCGGCGGTCATGGCGCGACCTCGGCGAGGACGCGGCGCATGTCGCGGACGGCGCGGACCGTCCCGCCGAGGGTCCCGGTGACCTTCGACGCGCCGGTGCGGGGCCGGTAGGCGACGTCGATCTCGCCGACCGCCCAGCCGGCGCGGGCGGCGCGCAGCACCATCTCCAGGGGGTAGCCGAACCGGCGGTCGCGCAGGCCGAGGGCGAGCAGGTCGGCGCGGCGGGCGGCGCGCATCGGGCCGAGGTCGTGCAGGCGGGTGCCCGTCTCTTTTACCCATCTGACGCTGCCGGCGAAGAGGGTAGAGGGAGAGCACCAGGTCACCAGCACAATCAACAAAA
>NZ_JABXFD010000301.1 GCF_013372625.1 Actinomadura sp. BRA 177 | reverse complement strand
GTTCGGGGAGTAGGGGGGCATGAGCTCCGGCCGGTCAAGCAGGACGTCTTCTGACCGCGTCGAGGAAGGTTTTGATCACCCCTTCATCGAGGCCGTGGATGTGGATGGCGCGCTTGCTGAGGCCGCCGGGCAGCGGGCCGCTGTCGACCTGGACGGGGATTACGGGGCTGCTGCCTCCCGGGGGTGCGCTCAGCGCCTCCTCCCATCCGAGGTCGTCCTCGCGAACCAGGGCTTCCATGTGCGGGGCGACGAAGTTCTGGGACAGGACGGCGATGACCCGTTCGCCGCTGCCGCGGGCCCGCGCGACGGAGTCGTACAGCCGTTCGCGCCGACCGGCGTTCCAGCGGACCAGCTCGACGTCGTAGTTGTTCGTGCGCAGCAGGTTGCCGAGGTATTCGGCCCAGGGCTGGTCCGCCCCGACGTAACTGATCGCCACGGTTCGCGGTGCCTCTTCGGCCTCGGCCCGCGCCGGTACCGGCCCGGTGGTCCGCTGCTCGGCGCGGTCGCCGAACGCGGGGCCGGTGGCCGCCGCCTGCGCCGGGGGGAGCGGTTCGAGCTCGGCGTCCTCCGCCGCAAGGACCTGTGCCGCGACCGCGCGCACCACGGCGTAGTAGCCGCCGGCCCCGTCGAGCTGATGGGTGCGCATGAGTTCCAGCAGCCCGGAGTGCCAGTAGGGCTCCATGCGGGCGGACTTCCAGAAGTCCGGCATCGGACGCATGATCATGGGTAACGCGGCGGGGGTCTCCAGCGGCCGCCACAGGACGGGTATGAGGCACTGGTCGCGCACATCCCGCCGTGGTGCGAGCCGCTCTTCGAAGATCGCCCATTCGCGGCCGCAGTGCGGGTCGCGGGCATAGCGACCGGAGATCAGCGCGACCATCGCCAAGGCCTCGGTGGCGGCCGGAACGCTCGCGGCTCCCGGCTCGCCCAGCCGCCCTTCGGCGAACGGGCCGCGGCGGACGCGCACCTCGCGTTCGAGATCGGTGTGGAATCGACCGACCCATGCCTGGTCCTTGCCCCTGGCGTAGCTTGTGAAGAAGTAGGTCTTCACGTCACCTCGCATGCGCGGAACACTCTGCCCCGGGGCGCTGGCCTGCGGGGTCCGGGACGGCGGGTCGGGACGGCCGTTGACTTATCGCACTCATCGTAGGGGATCAGACGCCGATGATCAGGTAGAAGGTCGGACGGACTCATGCTCGCGCCATAAAATTCTGGCCATCTCCGCACATCAGGGATCCAAACAACCGCCAAATGGCCTGATGTGGCCACGTGTCCGCCATTTTTGGACGTCCTAAACTGCTCTCACGTGATCGTTTCATGGGATGTTGCTTCCGAGGTGAACGGGGGATCGGAGTGCATATAAGATGGTCTATCCATAAGCATTCTCATCGGTTGCGCACTTGTGTCCCAGGGCGGGGGCGAGGGTGACTTCACAGCAAGGCAAGGTGCCCGCCGCGGCACCCACAGGAAAGATCGTCGCGTTCTATGGCAGCCAAGCCGGAATAGGCTGTTCCATGGCGCTGGCGAACACGGCGTGGATCCTGTCCAGCGCCGGCCACAACGTGCTCATCGCCGACTGGGCCATCGGTTCCCAGAAACCTCTGGTCGACCAGTACCTCGCCAAGTTCTTCCCGAGCGAGGATATCGCCGCCGAGCAGCCGGGCATCTTCGACGTCGTGCGCGACTACCGGGACGTCTCCCGGCGCGACACGGGCCTCGACCTCGGCACGCTGTGGGAGGAGCATGGCCGGGTCGGCGACCACATCCTCACCCTCGGCTGGCCCGATGCCGGGCTCGATACCGGCCTCACGGGGAAGCTGGCCTACCTCGGCCCCGGCCGGCGCGCCGACCAGACCTACTGGACGGAGACGGAGAGCTTCAACTGGCCGCTGTTCGTGGAGAGCACGCCCGGCCGTCACTTCCTCGCCGCGCTGCGAACCGAACTGGCGGAAAGCGGGTACGACTACGTTCTGCTCGACAACCTCTCGGGTCGGTTCACCCTGGCGGAGCTCGGCGTCCAGTTCGCCGACGTACTAGTGGCCTGCTTCAAGCTGGGACACGGCGAGGAGATCGACTACGCCGCCGAGCGGACGCGGCGCCTGCGCGATCTCACCGAGCATCGCCCCGAGGGGCCCGTGCGAGTGCTGCCGGTGCCGATGCGGGACGATCGGGACCCCGCCGAGGACATCAAGCGCTTCGCCCGCAGCCGGTTCGGCCCGCTGCTCCAGGAACCCGACGAGGTCAGGCGGGCCCGGTACTGGGGTGGCATCACCGTCCCGGAGTCGCCCTACCTCAAGCGGCACCCGGTCATCGCGGCCATCGCCGAGGATCCCGACCAGCCGGGAACGGCGTTCCAGGCCTATGCGGCGCTGGCCCAGGCCATCACCGGGGACCCCGAAACCATGGTGCGGCCGTTGCCCGAGCAGAGCCGGGTCGCGCTGAAACGCAGCCTGACCTCCCCGCCGGCGGCGACCGGGTACGACGTGGCGATGCTGTTCTGCGCGGCGGACGGCCCCTGGGCGGAGTGGATGACATGGGTCCTGCAGTGCGCGAACCTGCGGGTCAGGCCGCACGGCGCCACGGGCGCGCCCGTCGAGACCACCATCGTGCTGCTGTCGCCGGACCTCCTGGAGGCTCCCGAATTCGATGAGGCCAGTGGCCTGATCGTGGACCTGAGGTCCGGCAGCCGTGCACGCGAGGACCAGCGGCTGGTCGGCGTCCGGGTCCGCGAGGGCACGCTCGGCGAGGTCCTGTCCTTGATCTCCGATGTCGACCTGGTGCCCTACGGGGAGGATGCCGATGCCGCGCAGCGGAAACTGCTCGGTTCCTTCACCTTCTCCAACAGGCTCGTGCCGCACATCGAGAACGCCCCGGAAGCCCCCCGGTTCCCCAGGTGCGTCCCGAGGGTCCGGGAGGCCAGCGCGCCCGCGAAGGACTTCGTCGGACGGGACGGCCTGCTGCGCGACCTCCGGGAAAGCCTGCGGAAGAACCGCACCACCGGGCGTCCCACGGTGCTCGCCGGCCCGACGGCGATCGGGAAGAGCAGCCTCGCGGCACAGTACGCCTGGCTGTTCGCCTACGACTACGACGTGATCTGGTGGATCCCCGCCGACGACGAGCACCAGGTGCGGACCAAGCTGGCGGAACTGCTCCCGCAGGTGCGCACGGATGCCTCCACCGACGCCCACGACGCGGTGGAGCAGGTCCTGGAGGAACTGCGCGCGCCCGGCACCCGGGAACTGCGCGCGCCCGGCACCCGGGAACTGCGCGCGCCCGGCACCCGGGAACTGCGCGCGCCCGGCACCCGGGAACTGCGCGCGCCCGGCACCCGGGACAGGTGGCTGCTGATCTACGACGGCGCTGGCGACCCGGCCGGGCTCCGCCCCCTGATGCCGTCCCGCGGGCCGGGGAACATCCTGGTGACCTCCCGGCACCCGGACTGGGCGGCGTCCGAGGCCACCGTCCTCCCCGTCGGGCGCTTCGAACGCGCCGAGAGCGTCCGGCTCTTCCGGACGCGCATCGGGCAGCTGGACGTCACCCGGGCGATGGCCCAGCGCGTGGCCGAGCGGCTCAACGACCATCCGCTCGCCATCGACCAGGCGGCGGGCTGGGTCGCCACGAGCTGGTTCGCGGCCCAGAACCAGGACTCGCCCGCCGAGCGCACGCCCCGGGAACTCGTCGACCAGCTCCTCGACATGCTCGGCGACACCGGCGAGATCACCGTCCCGGACGAGGAGCAGCGGCCCGCGGAGCTGTCGCTGGAACGCCTCGCCGGCGAGCGGGCGGCGGCGCTCTGGCTGCTGCGCGTCTGCGTGTACCTGAGCCCGGACGGTGTCGCCATGGAACTGGTCCGCTCCGCCGGGATGCGCGAGCAGGTCGGCGAGCACGACCCGGACGTGGGTGTCGATGTGACCATCGACGAGGTGGTCCAGACGCTCAAGCGCTACTCGCTGATCCGAGTCGACCAGCAGCTCGGCCGGCTGTACGTGCACCCGCGGACGCTGCGGAGCGTCCGCGACCGGATGACGGAGGCGGAACTCCAGGAGGCCCGCGCCTCGGCGCAGTCCGTGCTGGCGGCGTTCGTGCCCGACGAGGAGGCGCCCGGCCCCGTCCAGGAACGGTGCCACCGGGAGCTGCAGCGCCATGTGGCGGCATGCGAGCTCGGCGACACGGCGCACGCCGCCGACCCGGTGCGGGCCTGGGCCGTCCGGCAGGTCAGGTACCTGTACCAGAGCAACGACTGGCAGGTGGCCCGTGAGCTGGGCGAGGAGTTGTACGCCCGATGGACGACCGACTTCGAGCAAGGCGACCGCTACCGGCTGGAGCTCCTCGTCCAGTTCGCCAACGCGCTGCGCGAGCTGGGCGAGTACGCCGAAGCCGCCCGCTGGGACGAGGAGGCCGGTCGGCTGCGCGCGGAGGCGCTGCCGTCCAACCACCTGCTCGGCCTGAAGATCCAGCGCAGCACCGCGGCCGACCTCCGTACCCAGGGGCTGTTCGAGCAGGCGGCCCTGCTCGACCAGCAGACGCTGGAGGCGTTCCGCGAGCGGCTCGGCGAGGAGCATCCCGACACGCTCCGGGAGGCCAACAACGTCGCGGTGTCACTCAGGCTGACCGGCGCCACGAAGGCGGCGATGGAGCTGGACCGCTCGATCTACGAGACACGGTGCCGGGTACTGGGCGAGCAGGCACGGGGCACCCTGCACACGCTGGTCATGCTCAGCATCGACTACAGGGAGATGGGCGAGTACGGCAACGCCCGGAGTCACCTTGAGACGGTGCTCGCCATGCTCCGCTCCAACGGCGGGAACAGCACTCCCGCCGCGCTGAGAGCGGCGCAGGCCCTTGCCGTCACCCTCCGATACGACGGGGAGGTGGAAAAGGCGCTCCAATCCATCACCGACACCTGGCACGGCAGCCGGCGCTTCTACGGCCCCCACCACCCGGCCACGCTCTCCTGCGCCGTCAGCGTCGCGGCGACCCAGGCGGCACTCGCCAGGAACACGGAGGCGCTCGAGCGGGGACGGCTCAACCTGGGGCTCTACCGGAAGGTTTTCGGCAGGTCGCATCCGTTCACCCACGCCTGCCGGGCCAACCTCGCCGTGTACGCGCGCCGCGCCGGACGGCTCGTCGAAGCCCAGGGAAACGCCGAAGAGGCGTGGCGAGCGCTGCACGACGACCCGAATGTCGGGCCGGAACACCCGTTCACGCTCGGCGCGGAGATCGGCTACGCCAACGCGCTGGCCGCGGTCGGGGAGACGGACCCGGCGTCCGAACGCGAACGCCACGCCTACACCAGCTACCGGGAACGGCTCGGGCCCGGCCATCCGCTCAGCCGGATCGCCTACACGAACCTGCAGGTGACCGAGGACATGAAGACCGAGGCCGACAACGGCTTGGACGGCAGCCTGCGCAGGGACATCGACCTTGAGATTCCGCCGACATGACAAGAGAGCGCGCCGGCGCGCAAGGGGGTATGTGATGACGCAGCAGGTCCCCGAGAGCGGCAACGGGCCGGGGCTGAAGATCACCGAGGGGCAGCCGAGCCGGTCGGCGACCGGCTCGGAGAAGCTCAAGAGCCTCGGCCGCGAGGCCCTGCGCGGACGCACGGTGCAGTACTTCGCGTACTACGTCCGAGGCAACCAGCTGTTCTGGCAGGACACCTTCGACTCCGACGACGAGCCCGGGATCGAGTCCCCGGACGACGCCAAGCGCAAGCGCGAATGGGTGCACGCCACCGGCCAGCGGCTGAACTACGTCGTGGCCCGCCTCGACAAGGCGTTCTCGCCGGTGCAGAGCGGCCGCCTGATCCGGTGCGTGTTCGACGTCGGGGACGGGGCGGTCTTCTACCATTCGCCCTTCTTCGGGGAGTACCTGGTGGGCGCGGTACTGGCGGACACGCCGGTGGACGTGGCCGACGCCACGATGGGGCAGTTGTGCGACCGGGTGCGGCTCATCCGCGGCTACGGGGGCCATCTGAACCTGGCCGGCGCGGACACCGAGTACGACGTGGACGTCGACGAGGCCGACCTGGCCGAAGATGAGCCGTACATCGACGAGTTCGGGCTCAACGGATCCCGGCCGGAACTCAGCGGCCACTTCCGGTCCGCGCTCAGTGCCGAAGCGCTGCACTACGTGATGTACCTGGAGGGGGCCGAGCCGATCCGGTCGGCGGACCTGCTCCGGCATCCCAGGCTGGAGCCGCTCACGGTCGGCACCGACCACGACGCGCGCAGGAAGCATTACGAGCGCATCGGCAAGCTGACCTACATCACCAGCCACCGGATGGACCGCACGCTTCTCCCACTGCTCGGCGGGGTGCTGCGCCGCGTGGTCCTCGACGTCGAGGCGGGCGCGCTGTACTTCCGGCGGCTCGGCGAGGACGACGCCCTCATCGGCGTGACCCTCGACCAGGCCAAGGTCGCTGTGGCGGAGGCGTCGCTCAACACGCTCGCGCAGGCGATCGCCGACCGGTGACGCGGGACGCGGGACGCGGGACGCCGGACGGCGGCTCAGGGCAGGACAGGGGCGTCGGCACCGGAGATCCTGGCCATCCACGCCTCGTTCTGCGCGGATATGACGAGTTCGCACTCGGCGACGAAGGCGTCGTTGTCCCTGGCCGGATCGGCGGACGCGGCGGTCCGGTCGCGCCGGGCCAGCAGCCTGGTCAGCTGATCGGCGGTCCTCGTGTACTCCAGTTCCCGGTACTCGTACTTGGCGGCGGCCGCATGCGTGCCCACCGCGGTGGCGAGCATGGCGGACACGGCGACCCAGGCGGCGATCTCTCCCACTTGAAAAGCTCCCGCCACCGCGCCGAAGACCGCTCCGGCGGCGCCCAGCGCGAACTCGATCCGGCGGACCACCCGGACGCTGCGGCCCATCAGCAGCGCCTTGGGCCGGTAATAGCCGTCCAGTTGCCACTGGACCCGCTCGCTCACGTAAGAGTCGATGTCGGAGACCGCGGGGAGTGCCCGGGTGCCCGGCTCGATGCCGGTGAGGCGGGGAAGCAGGTCGGTGCCGTCGGCCTCGATGCGTTCGGCCTCGTCCAGCAGTGGACCGGGCCCGGGTGCGCCGCGGTACCGGCCCGCCCCCGCCTGGTAGGTGTACACCTCCGATTTCAGCGCCTCGGCGATCGAGCGGAGCCGCGTCCAGTCCCGGGTGGCGTCCGGCCCCGCGGATCTCGCGGTGAGCGGGACCAGTGCGGCGGCGACGGCGGCACCGAAGGCTAGGAGTTTGCCGAGCAACCCCAGTTGCATCGTCTGGGCGGCTGCGGCGCCCATCACCGCGCTGGCCGCGCCGAGTAGCAGGCTCGCCAGCCGGGTCCGTCCGATCAGGCGGTTGAGCCGGTCGGCGCCCTGCGACCAGACGCTCTGACGGTCCCAGACCTGCTGGATATCGGACATCTCACCGGGCATATCTTCGCCCCCCGTGGAACGTCATAGGTCGAGATTCGGCCCTGCGGAGCGGGTGGTCTGCTCGTCGCACGGCCGAGGTGAAGCCTCTGCCGCCCTCACCTTCCGCGCATCGGTGTAGCTGACCGACCGGGACGTGAGCAGCCGGGTGCGTCCGTCCCGGATAGCCGCCCAGGAACGGGCACGGCTGTAGCCAGCGTTGGTGAGTGCGTGCAGCGCGTTGATGACGACGATCGCGGGTGCGACGGTCGCCACCACACTGGGGAACATTGGGGTGAGCAGGAGCGAGAGGACGATCGCCGTGATGCCGTTCTGTTGCGCGATCGCCAGTTGGACGCGATCGTCGGCGGCCTGTTTCCTGGTCAAGGGAAGGCTGACGAGCGCGTGCACTACGAACGCGGTCACGCCCAACACGATCCCGGCAGTGAACAGCACCCGCACCGACAGCAGGAAGCCGACACCGAGCACTGCCAGCAGCAGGGCGATCTGGGTCAGCATCGCAAGCGAACGTTCGAACGCCTCGGGGGCCCTGGCCAGTGCCGGGCGGACGAACAGGCCGATGAGCGCCACACCGAGCATCCAGAACTGGGCGACCGCCGCGACGGTCGCGAGCAGCAGCAGCCCGCAGCCCACCGCGAAGCCGGCGACCGTGTCCGGGCGCCATTTCCGCAGCGCCCACCACACGCCGCAGACCACCGCCGCGAAAACCACGTTGACGGCTACCCCGAGCAGGAAGGCGCCCAGACCACCGCTCTGCAGCGCGGCAAGTTCGCCGGTCCGGTCGAGATCGTATGCCGCCGCCGAAAGCGTCGCGGCATAGACGGTGAGCAGGGTTGTCACCGGATCGTCGAATGAGGCCCACGCCAACAACAGCGTCCTGCCGCGTGGGGACAGCCGCGAGGAATGCTGCAGTGCGGCGACCGACAGCGGATCTATCTGCGCGACCGCCACACCGAGCACGAGCGCATCGGGTCCGGGGAACAACGCCACCATGACCAGCGTGATGATGGTGGCCTTGACCAGCACCCCCACGGTGACGGCGAGCACCACGACACGCAGATCCGCGCGCATCCGCGCGTGCTCGATGCCGTGCGTGCTGCTGTAAAGCCCGATTGCAAGCAGCACCGTGATGGCATAGAAATACGGTTGTCCGTTAACCAGGTCTCCGACTTGTCCGGCTCCGGCGACCCGGCCGGCGGCCACCCCCAGTGCGATAATGACGAGTGCGATGAGAAACCGCCTGATGGCCGGGCTGCGGGCCATCTCCGGCGCTCCCATTTGGGGCGACTCCTTTTCTCGCCCCGTGGTCATCCCCTCACGAGCCGCTTCGATACCAACGTTCGGCATTACTGCCGGGAGTTCAAACGATAGTCGGCGAAGCGGTCGTGGACCAGCATCCGGTGAAAGATGTAACCCCGGGTGAAGATGACCTCGTGAGCGTGGATCGGTGATCAGTTGGGGATGGTCTCTCGCCCCAGGGCGGCAGTATCGATCATGTCGCCGCGAGAGCGCTGTGGCGACGCTGTCGAACGCGGCGCAGAGTGGTTGATTGTCGAACAAACCGACTCTTTTGGTGTGGCGAACTCGACGTTGGCCAGGTTGGGCCAGATTTGGCCGCGCGCCTCGAAACCGAGTCATGCTCAGTTCATCGGCAGCCCTCAGAACTGGGAGCAGTCCTCCGACTACTTCGCTCCGGGAGCACGCACACGCACCTTTGGGTAGCCGCGCGAACCGACGCTCCCCGACTCACGGGCCGTTTTCAGGGTCAGGTGACGGGAGGTGTCAGGAACGCACGGTGACGTGGCGGATAAGGTGCACGTCGGTGAGTGGTCCTGTGGAGGCGGCGAATCCGAATCTGACGGTGTTCGGGATGGGCTCGGGGGCGGGGAAGCGCAGGACCTGACGGAAGCCGTCTCCGTCCTGAAAATCGACGTCGACCGCTATTACCGGGTTCGGCTCGCGTGAGATCGCGACACGGACGATCCGTTTGACCGGTTCCAGCAGGGTTTCGGCCTGCGTCGGCGTGACGTCGGCGGGCATGGTCTCCAACTCGCCGTGGAGTCGGCCGGGCAGTGTCGATCGCCAGGTGCCGAGGGAGGTCTTCTTGCTCGTCGTGGCGGCGAGGACGCAGTATCCGTCGACGCCGTTCCCTGGACCGCGGGCGGTCACGATGTTGGGTCCGGGAGGAGGCGGCTGAAACGAGGTCCCGGCCGGGGAACGCCGCTGGCAGCCATTTCCGCGCTTTTCTCCGTCGCCGAAGTAGTCGCCCAGCACGTCGAGCCCGATGCCGAGGTAGCCGCCGGCGACGCCGGGAACAAAATGGGCGCCCGGCCTGTCGTCCGGCAGTTTTTGGGCGTAACCGAGGCTTCCACCGAACGCGCCCGGCGTGGTGAGCCGTTCGGCGCCGTCGGTGAGGAAGAAGGAGATCCCGTCCGCGGGTGTCCGCGTGGTGCCGCCGTACTGCCACTGCTCGAAGGTCACCTCCAGGCCGTCCTGGACCGGGACCGGCGAGTCGAAGAGCACGGCGCCGGTCTCTTCGACATGGGCGTCGGTGAGCTGGAGATAGCCGTGCGGCGCCGCATCCGCCGGTGGGGCCGGGCCGGCCGGATCCGGGTGGCAGCCGCTGAGCGGATGGTTCGTGGCTTCGGCGACCTTCCCACCGCGCGGAGCACCCGTCAGGCATGCGGCCCCGTATCCCACGAAGCGGGTGTCCGCAGTGGCCGCGATGAACGACTCGCCGACCAGTACCGCTTCAGGACGCCGGTCTGCCACCGGAGAACGTCCGGTCGCCGCGGTCGCCGCGACCATTCCGATCGCCGCGATGGCGCGAATCACCCCATGGGCCATGTCGTCGACCTTCTCCGCAAGTTTGAAAAGTTTCCTCCTGTCGAATTCATCTGAACACGAGATCACGGCCAGTGCGCCGGGTTTCCTCAATCAAGTCGGTGTTGCCGTCAAATCATTACGAAAAGGCGTGGCATCTTTTCGATCGGTCACGTTGTCGCCATAACCGGGTCAGGCATCTTGCCCGGATCACCGCGACCGTCCGGACAACGGGTCCCGGACTCCGTTCCACAGCCGGTGAACCGGGTCAGCGCGGAGACGATTCGCTAGACGGCCTCGACATCGTAGGTACCCGTCAGATCTGGCCGCTGCTCTCCCACCCGGCCCAGTCCTCGATGATCACCCGTCGCCCTGCGGAACCTCGTTGCTCGCGGGCACCCGCCGAACCTCGATCTTGGACCCGGGGGCCGCCGGGACCCGCTTGGCCCACTCGACCGCCTCCTGCTGCGAGGCGACGTCGAGCAGGAAGAAACCCCCGAACAGTTCCTTGGTCTCGCCGTACGGCCCGTCCGTGACCATGGGGGCCTCGCCGCTGAAGTCGATCACGATGCCCTGCCCGGGATCGTCCAGCCCCACCCATGACAGCGTCCGGTCGTGCTGGCGTGGTCACTCGCGCCGATGAGGCGTCGTACAAGCACGGTCGTCGCGTGCGACCGGCCGCTCCTCCGTCCACGACAGGGGTCGCCTTCGGGGCCGTCCAGGCGACCGGGTGGATCTGTGTTGGCTAATCGGTTGTGGCGTCTAGGTCGCCGACGTACAGGACGGCGATGTCGGTCCGGATGACGCGCGACTTACCCGGTCTGCGCTCGGGATAGGACCAGACGAACCCTTTGCCGCCGACCCGGAAATCGAAGCCGTCGCTGTCGATCTCGACCACGTGAGGTAGCGCAAGAGCCAACCGGCGAACGTCATCGGCGTCAGCCATCCTGGTCACTCCCAGACACCAGTTTCTGCACACGTGCAGGCTACGGGGTGGCTGGTTTGCGGGCGGTGAGCAGGCGGGTCGGGACCCACGGGCTGCCCCACCACGCGCGCCAGCCGAGGCCGCGCACGCGGATGTCCTGGGCGTTCAGCCGGGCCAGTACCGCGGCGTACTCGCGGGGCGTCCGCGCCAGGTCTGCGATCAGCAGGCGGCCGCCCGGCCGCAGCACCCGGTACGCCTCGGCGATCGCTTGGGCGCGGGCGTCCGCGCCGAAGATGGTGTGCACCGTCAGGCTGGACACGACCAGGTCGAAGCTCGCCTCCGCGTACGGGAGTCGGCGCAGGTCACCCCCTTGCACGTGGACGCGGTCGGCGACGCCCTCGGCGCGGGCGTTGTGCAGGGTCGCCGCCGGGGTGTTGCCGGACTGGTCCCGTCCGCGCCACAGGTCCACGCCGACCGCCCGGCCCTGCGGGAGGTGCCGGGCGGCGGCCAGCAGGACGGCGCCGCGTCCGCAGCCGAGGTCGAGCAGCCGTTCGTCGCCACGCAGGTCCAACTCGTCGAGCACGTCCCGCCAGACCAGGAACTTGCCGCGTAGCGTGGCGTGCAGGCTCAGGGCCAGGCATCCCGCCAGCAGGGTGCCGGAGACCAGCGCGGGCAGCGCGGCGGCCAGATCGGCGGTGACCGCCATCACCAGCCCGGTCACCCAGAACCCCAGCACGACCAGGCCCACGAAACCGAACCCATAGGGCGCATCCATCCCGTACCGAGCGCCAGGCATCCCGCCACTCTGCCACGAACCGGCCGCCCCGGCGCCGGCCACGACGCACTGATCCGCCGCCGAGTACCGACACCGTGGTGACGCCGACCCGGCCTTCATCCGCGACGACGACGCCCACCACCCGCCTACGCGCCACCCATGCCGCCCGGGAGATCGACAGTCCTGACCGGGCACTCACCTGCACAGACGCACGACGCTCCAGAGTGCTCGTTCGGTTTCGCGCGAACGCGCACCCTGGAGCAGTCGACTGATCGCTTCAGGACTTATCAGTCCAGTAAGGCACCGGGAAATTGAGCCTCGGATCGAGATCGCGAAGTTCGTGGTCGGATCGGAATTCCAGGCCGCTGAGTGTGTCCATTCACGGGGTGAAGCCGTGATCGGGCCTTTGCCGGTGGTGTCCAGGGGGTTCCGGTGAGGGCTTGGTGGATGGCGTCGATGGGGCGGACGCCGTGGTTGCGGGCGCTGATGAGGTAGGAGCGGACCTGGCAGTAGCGTGCGGCGGTGGCC
>NZ_JABXFD010000428.1 GCF_013372625.1 Actinomadura sp. BRA 177 | reverse complement strand
GACTCGTAGAGGTTTATAAGAGACTGGCCCCGGCGCGCACCCGCCGCGACGGCCCGCCCGGCGGGGGCGGCCGGCTGATGATCATCGCGGCGGACCATCCGGCGCGCGGTGCGCTCGGGGTGGGCGGCGATCCGGTCGCGATGGCCGATCGCGCCGGGCTGCTCGACCGGCTCTGCGCCGCGCTCGGACGCCCCGGCGTGGACGGCGTGCTCGGCACCCCCGACGTCCTCGAAGACCTGCTGCTGCTCGGCGTGCTGGACGACCGGCTCGCGATCGGGTCGATGAACCGCGGCGGCCTCGCCGGGACGTCGTTCGAGATCGACGACCGGTTCACCGCCTACGACGCCGGCGCGATCGCGGCGGCACGGCTGGACGGCGGCAAGATGCTGCTCCGCATCGACGACGCGGACCCGGCCACCGCAAGCACCCTCCAAGCCTGCGCGCAAGCGGTGACAGGCCTCGCCCGGCATGAGCTGATGGCGATGGTCGAGCCGTTCGTCGCGCACCGCATCGAGGGCCGCGTCCGGAACCTGCTGACGCCGGAGGCGATGATCCGCGCGGTGTCGGTCGCGTCCGGGCTGGGCGCCACGTCGGCGTACACGTGGCTGAAGCTGCCCGTCGTGCCGGAGATGGAGCGGGTCATGGCGGCGACCACGCTGCCTGCGCTGCTGCTCGGCGGCGAGGTCGCGGGCGAGACGGACGCGGTGCTGGACGGCTGGCGGCGCGCGCTGCGCATCCCGGGTGTGCAGGGTCTCGTCGCTGGCCGCGCACTCCTGTATCCACCGGACGGCGACGTGGGCGCCGCCGTGGACGCGGCAGTCGATCTCCTCTAGCCGAACCGGACGTTCCGCCCGCTCACGTGCAGCGAGACGCCGCCGGACGACACCGTCAGGCTGCGGAACGCCAGCCCCAGCGGCAGCCCCTTCACCGGGACGGTGAAGTCGAGCGCGCCGTCCAGTTCGGGCAAGGTCATCCTGGACGAGGTCGGCTTCCCCATCCCGGAACGGTCGCTCGTCGGCGTCATCGGCCCGTCCGGCGCCGGGAAATCGACGCTGCTCGGCGCCGTCACCGGAACCCGCCCGGCGACCGAGGGGACCGTCCGCTACGACGGCCGCGACCTGTACGCCGACTACGACGAGTTGCGGCACCGGATCGGGCTCGTCCCGCAGGAGGACATCCTGCACACGCAGCTCGCGACGCGGCAGGCGCTGCTGTTCGCGGCGGAGCTGCGCTTCCCCGGCGACACGCGGAAGAGCGAGCGCGAGGCGCGCGTCGACGAGGTCCTGGACGAGCTGGGCCTCACCCCGCACGCCCGCACCCGCATCGACCGCCTCTCCGGCGGGCAGCGCAAGCGGGTCAGCGTCGCGCTGGAACTGCTGACGAAACCGTCCCTCCTGTTCCTGGACGAGCCGACATCGGGCCTCGACCCCGGCCTGGACAAAACGGTCATGGAGATGCTCGGCGAGCTGGCCCACGACGGCCGGACGGTCATCGTCGTCACGCACAGCGTCGCGAACCTCGACACCTGCGACCGGCTGCTCGTCCTCGTCCCCGGCGGGCGGCTCGCCTACTACGGCCCGCCGGACGAGGGCTTCGCCCACTTCGGCAAGAAGACGTGGGCCGAGGTGTTCCAGGCGTTCGACCGCGAACCGGGCCGCGACTGGGCGGCCGAGTTCCGCGACTCGCCGCGCCACGCGCGCTATGTCGCGGGCGTCTCGAACGGGACGCCCCGCCCCGCCGCCGCCAAGGCGCCCGAGCCGCCGCCCCCAAGGCAGTCCCGGCTGGCGCAGCTCCGTACGCTGTGCCGGCGCTACCTCGCGGTGATCGCGTCCGACCGCAGCTACCTGGTGCTGCTCGGCGTGATGCCGCTGATCCTCGGCGGGCTGACCGCCGCGATCCCCGCCGCGAAGGGTTTCACCGGAGCGCCCGGCACCAACCCGGACGCCGCGTCCAAGCTGATGGTGATGGCGTTCGCCGCGTGCTTCGCCGGGACGGGCAACGCCGTCCGCGAGCTGGTCAAAGAGCGGACGATCTACAGCCGGGAGCGGGCAGCGGGACTGTCGGCGGGTGTCTACCTGATGTCGAAGCTGCTGGTCCTGGGCGTGATCACGGCGATGCAGGCGGTCGTCCTCGTGCTGATCGGCACGGTCGGTGTGAAGCTGCCGCCGCACGGCACGTTCACCGCCGTCCTGCCGGAGCTGATGCTCGCGATGGCGTTGCTCGGCGTCGCGTCGATGGCGCTGGGCCTGCTGGTGTCGGCGCTGGTCGGGACGTCGGAGAAGACGTTGCCGCTGCTGATCGTCCTCTCCATGGCGCAGCTGGTGCTGTCCGGCGCGCTGGTGCGGCTGAACGGCAAGCCCGGGCTGGAACAGCTCGCGTGGCTGTCGCCGTCCCGGTGGGGAATGGGCGCGGCGGGCGCGACCATCGACCTCGGCCGGATCACGCCGCCGGCCGGCGACCCCGACCCGCTGTGGAAGCCGACCGCGGCGACCTGGGGATTCGACATGGTGATCGCGGCCGTGCTGCTGGCCGTCTTCGTGGCCGCCGCCTGGTACCGCCTTTACCGGTTGCGTCCGCGCCGCCGCTGACTCACCCCGGCGATCCGGGGTAGGTGGCGCGGCATGGACATGCCTATCCACGCCGACATCACCCTGCACGTGAACGGCGAAGAGCACCGGCTGAACGTCGACACGCGGGCGTCCCTGCTGGACGTCCTGCGCGAGGATCTCGGCCTCACCGGATCGAAGAAGGGCTGCGACCACGGTCAGTGCGGTGCCTGCACGGTCGTGCTCAATGGGCGCCGCGCGAACGCGTGCCTCGCGCTGGCCGTCGCCCATGACGGCGCCACCGTCGTCACGGTCGAAGGGCTCGCGGACGACGGGCAGCTCAGCCCCGTCCAGCAGGCATTCATCGACAACGACGCCTTCCAGTGCGGGTACTGCACGCCCGGCCAGCTCTGCTCCGCCACCGCCGTCCTGGACGAGGCCGCACGCGGCTGGCCGAGTGCGGTCACCGCCGACATGGCGTCCGAACCCGCCCTGGACGACACCGAGATCCGCGAGCGGATGAGCGGCAACCTGTGCCGCTGCGGCGCCTACGTCGGCATCGTCGCCGCGCTGCGCGAGGCGGCCGGCGAGCCCAACGAGGCGGCGGCGGACCCGCGCGCGGCGGCGCGGCGGATCCAGGAAGGAGCGCGGGCATGAGGCCCTTCGCGTACGCGCGTGCGACGACGGCCGAGGACGCGATGGCCGAGCATCAGGACGGCGCCTACTACCTCGGCGGCGGCACGAACCTCGTGGATCTGATGCGGCTCGGGGTGGAAGAGCCCTCGAAGCTCGTCGACGTCACCCGCCTGCCCTACGACCACATAGAGCGAAACCCGGACGGGACGCTCCTCATCGGCGCCGCCGTCACCAACAGCGACCTCGCCGCCGACCGGACGGTCCGCGAGGAGTTCCCGATGCTGGCCAAGGCCGTCCTCTCGGCCGCGTCCGGCCAGCTCCGCAACCTCGCGACGACCGGCGGCAACCTGCTGCAGCGCACCCGCTGCCCCTACTTCCAGGACGCGTCCAAGCCCTGCAACAAGCGGAGCCCGGGAACCGGCTGCCCGGCGCGCGACGGCGAGCACACCAACCTCGCGATCCTCGGGCATTCGGACGCGTGCGTGGCGACCCACCCGTCCGACATGGCGGTGGCGCTCATGGCGCTCGGCGCCTCGGTCCGCGTGCTCGGCGCGGACGGGGAACGCACCATCCCGCTCGACGACTTCTACCGGCTGCCCGGCGACGAGCCGCAGCGCGACACCACGCTCGACCACGGCGACCTGATTACCGGCGTCGTGGTGCCGCCGCTGCGCATGCCGGCCACCTACCGCAAGGTGCGCGAGCGGGCGTCGTTCGCGTTCGCGCTCGTCTCGGTGGCGGCCGCGCTGGACGTGCGCGGCAGCACGATCCAGGACGTCCGGCTGGCGCTCGGCGGCGTCGCCCCCAAGCCGTGGCGGGCCCGGAACGCCGAAGACGTCCTGCGCGGCGCCGCAATGACCGGGGATGCGTTCGCCCGTGCCGCCGACGCCGAACTCGCGGCCGCCGAGCCGCTGCGCGACAACGGCTACAAGGTGCCGCTCGCGCGCAACCTCATCGTGCAGACGCTGACCGAGCTGGGGGAGAGGTCATGACGAACCGGCTGGAGAGCCGCGAAAAGGTCACCGGCGCGGCCCGGTACGCCTTCGAGTACCCGCTGCAGGACGCCGCCTACCTGTCGGCCGTCCAGGCGCACACCGGACGCGGCGAGATCGTGTCCGTCGACACCGAATCGGCGCGCCGGCTGCCGGGGGTGCTCGCCGTCCTGTCGTGCGAGAACGCGCCCCGGCTCGAAGAGCAGTCCAATGGGGAGCTGGCCGTCTTCCAGTCCCGGACGGTCTCCTACCGGGGCCAGGTCATCGCGGCCGTCGTCGCCGAGACGCTGGAGACGGCGCGGGAGGCGGCGCGGCTCGTCCACGTCGAGTACGCGCCCGAAGACCCGGACGTCCTGCTCCGCCGCGACCATCCCGGCCTCTACAAGCCCGAACAGGTCAACGCCGGGCTCGCCCCGGACACCGAGCTGGGGGACCCCGACCGCGCGTTCGACGGCGCGGCCGTGCGGGTGGACGTCACCTACACGACCCCGGCGGAGCACAACAACCCCATGGAGCCGCACACCACCACAGCCCACTGGAACGAGGACGGAACCCTCACGCTCTACGAATCCACCCAGGGGCCGTCCCCCCACCAGCAGGTGCTCGCCCAGATCTTCGGGCTGGACCGGGAGCAGGTGCGAGTCGTGTCGACGCACGTGGGCGGCGGGTTCGGGTCCAAGGGCACGCCCCGGCCGAACGCCGTCCTGGCGGCGATGGCCGCGCGGGAGGTGGGCCGGCCGGTCAAGTTCGCCGTGCCGCGCCGGCAGATGTTCGCGACCACCGGCTACCGGACGCCCACCATCCAGCGGATGCGGCTCGGCGCCGACCCCGACGGGCGGCTCACCGCGATCATGCACGACGTGGTCGAGCAGACCTCCACCGTCCAGGAGTTCGCCGAGCAGACCGCCGCGCCGACCCGGGTGATGTACCAGGCCGTGAACCGCCGCACGACGCACCGGGTCGTCCGGCTGGACGTCCCGACGCCGTCGTGGATGCGGGCGCCCGGCGAGACGCCCGGCATGTACGCGCTCGAATCGGCCATGGACGAGGTGGCCGTCGCCGCCGGCGTCGACCCCGTCGAGCTGCGCGTCCGCAACGACGCCGACCGGGAGCCCGAGAGCGGGCTGCCGTTCAGCTCCCGCAACCTCGTCGCGTGCCTGGAGGAGGGCGCCGACCGGTTCGGCTGGGAGGGCCGCGACCCGACGCCGGGCGTGCGGCGCGTCGGCCGCAAGCTGCTCGGGACGGGAGTCGCCGCCGCGACCTACCCGGCCCGCCGCAATCCCGGCCAGGCGACGGCGCGGGCGGAGCAGGACGGCACGTTCACGGTGCGGATCGCCGCGTCCGACATCGGCACCGGTGCCCGCACCGCGCTCGCGCTGATCGCCGCCGAGACGCTCAAGGCCGATCTCGGCCGGGTGCGGATGGAGGTCGGCGACAGCTCCTTCCCGACCGCGTCTGTCGCGGGCGGCTCCAGCGGGACGGCCAGCTGGGGCACCGCTGTCGTGCGGGCCTGCGAGACGCTGCTGGGCCGGCTGAACGGCGCCGTCCCGCCCGAGGGGATCGAGGCGTCGGCCGACACCACCGACGAGCTCAAGGCCGCGGAGGAGTACGCCAGGCACGGGTTCGGCGCCCACTTCGCCGAGGTCGAGGTCGACATGGACACCGGCGAGATCCGCGTCCCGCGCATGCTCGGCGTGTTCGCCGTCGGGCGGATCATCAACCCGGTCACGGCCCGCTCCCAGTTCATCGGCGGCATGACGATGGGCATCGGCATGGCGCTGATGGAGGAGAGCATCATGGACGCCGAGTTCGGCGACTACCTCAACCGCGACCTCGCCCAGTACCACGTCCCGTCCTGCGCCGACGTGCGCGACATCGACGCGATGTGGGTGGAGGAGTCCGACCCGCACCTGAACCCGATGGGCTCCAAGGGGATCGGCGAGATCGGCATCGTCGGCGCCGCCGCGGCCGTCGGCAACGCCGTCGCGCACGCGTGCGGGGTGCGCGTCCGCGACCTGCCCATCACCCCGGCCAAGCTCCTCCCGCACTTGTGATCTTGACCCGCACTGAGTGGCGAGTAATGATATGGTCACGGATTGTGAAGCTGGTGGTGCAGGTGAAGCTGCTGCCGAGGCCCGAGCAGGCGGCGGTGCTGACCGAAACCCTGCACGCCTGCAACCGTGTGGCCGCATGGGTATCGCAGGTGGCGTACGAGCGGAAGGTGTTCTCTCGCGCAGGCCTCCAGCGGCTTCTGTACACGCAGGTGAAGGCGCAAGGGCTGTCGGCGCAGCCAGCGCTGCATGTGATCCGCAAGGCGGCGGACGCCTACACCGCGCTGCGGGCGCAGATCGAGGCCGGGCGATCGGGGCGGGCGGGATCGGCCCTCCGCGCGAAGGCCGAGAGTAAACCGATCAGCTTTCGCCCCGACGCCGCACAGCCGTTTGATGATCGATCGCTTTCATGGCAGACGGACGCGCGCACCGTGTCGATCTGGACCACCCAGGGGCGTATGAAGAGCCTCGCCTTCACAGGCGAGCCGTCCCAGCTCAAAATGTTGGCCGAACACCGCAAGGGCGAGAGCGACTTAGTGCGCCGGAACGGCAAATGGTTTCTGGTCGCGACCTGCGAAGTGCTCGCGCAGCCGCTCAACACGCGCCCGCGCGACTGGATCGGGGTAGACCGCGGCCTCACGAACCTGGCCAGTACCTCTGATGGGGATAACCACCAGGGACGGGGCCTGCTGCGGTACCGGCGGCGCATGGCGCGGGTCCGCGCCGAATTGCAAACCAAGGGCACCAAATCCGCTAAGCGCAAGCTCAAGCGGCGAGCTCGACGCGAGCGTCGGCATGCCGCGCACATCAACCATAAGATCGCCAAGACAGTGGTGGCCGATGCCCAACGCACTGGACGCGGCATCGCCTTGGAGGAGCTCCAGGGCATCCGCGACCGGGTCCGGCTCAGGCGGCACCAGCGGGCCACACTGTCGTCATGGCCGTTCCACCAACTCGGTGAGCTCATCACCTACAAGGCACACCGTGCCGGCGTGCTTGTCCTGGAGGTGGATGCGGCCTACACCTCCCAGACATGTCCGCGCTGTGGGCATGTCTCTCGCAAGAACCGTCCCACCCGGGACGACTTCCGTTGTATGGTCTGCGGGCTCGCTGGCCCGGCCGACCATGTCGCCGCCGTGAACGTCGCGAGGCGTGCACGCACGGCGTGGGCGTTCGTCGGTACGCCTCATGCGGCCGTGTCACCGTCCCCTGGTCAGGGGCAGTCGCGAGCCGCAAACCCGCCTTCTGCTGGGTAGCCGACCTACCTGACCACCCCTGCGCGCCTACTGGACGACCCTCGTCCAGCTCAAGTGGGCGATCGTCACGGTCATGGCCGTCCTCGCCCTGGCGTTCGTGATGAACGCGTCCGGGCAGACGGTCACGCTCGGCACCTGGATGGCCGGGGCCGGCGGCGCGTTCGCCGTGCTGTCGCCGATCCTCGGCTGGCTCGGCACCGCCGTGACCGGGTCGGACACCTCGTCCAACTCGCTCTTCGGCGCGCTGCAGGTCACCGCCGCGAACAAGGCCGACCTCGACACCGTGCTGATGGCCGCCACGAACAGCTCCGGCGGCGTCCTCGGCAAGATGGTGTCGCCGCAGAACCTCGCCATCGCGGCCGCCGCAGTCGGCCTGGACGGCAAGGAGGGCGACATCTTCCGCCGGGTCGTCCTGTGGAGCCTGCTGTTCCTCGCCGGCATGTGCCTGCTGTCCGGGCTGCAGTCCACCGGAATCCTCGGGTGGATGGTGCCGTGAGCACCTACTGCCGGTAGTTCTCCACCTCGGCGGCGGGGCGGACCGCGGCCTCGTCCGGGTTCTGCCCCGCCGCCAGCCGCGCCCGGCGCTGGCGCAGCAGGTCCCAGCACTGGTCGAGCGCCACCTCCAGCCGGCGCAGCCGGTCCTGCGCCTCGGCGTCGCTCGTCTCGGCGCGCTCGTGCGCCTGCCGGAGGGTGTGCTCCTCCTCGATGAACTCGTTGATTCGGGCCAGAATCGCCTTCTCGTCCATGAAATCCGTCCGGTGGGGTCCATAGGATGTCGTCAGGTGAGAGCCTGGCACATACGGGTCCGTCCTGGACGGCGGCGCCCCGGCCGACGGCGAAGGTGCGCATGACATGACGATCTGGCGGATCAGCGGTGGAGAGGGCGCTCCCGGTTCCGGGGAGCGCGCGGCTCCCCGCTACGACATCGTCGAGCTCGACACCGCGCTGCTGCACATCGCCGCCGCGGCGGCCTCGCCGTGGCTCCGCATGTCCGGCGAGATCGACGTGTCCAACGCGCCGGCCGTCGCCGCAGCGCTGCACGCCGCGCAGGCCCGCCTCGCCGGGGACGTCCACGTCGACCTGGCCGCGCTCGCCTTCATGGACGTCGCCGGGCTGCGCGCCTTCTGCGTCGCGGCCCGCGAGATGCACGAGCACGGCCGCCTGATCGTGCTGCACACGGTCTCGCCGCACATCGACCGGCTCTTCCGGCTGATCGGCTGGCACACCACCCCCGGGCTGGCGATCCACTGCCGACCCCAGCGCTGACCTGGCCTTCCACCGTCATCGGAGCACCACGTGCGCGCCCCGGCGGGGCAAACGATCCCTCCGGAACCGGCTGTTCCCGCAGGATCCCGGTCATGACCTGTTTGACCCCCCAAACCACGGTTAGGAGGGATTTACAGCTCTCCGATTCCAGAGGGGGATCTCATGGCAAGGCGAAGAGAGCGTGCGGAATCGCCGATGTCCGGCGAGCGCGCCGCACCCGTGACGCCCGCCGAGGGCGCCGCCACCGCGGCGCCGGGCCGCGGCGCCAATGAGCCCGGCGAGCACGCGATATGGGAGGACCGGACGCGCGTCTTCCTGCAGCCCATCGCGGCACCGTCCATCCTCGGGCTGTTCGGATTCGCGGCCGCGACCATGATGGTCGGCGCCTGGCAGGCCGGCTGGTACGGCGACGCCACCACGCCGATGATCATCTGGCCCTTCGCGCTGTTCGCGGGCGGCCTCGCGCAGTTCCTGGCGGGCATGTGGGCCTACCGCGCCCGGGATGGCCTCGCCACCGCCATGCACGGCATCTGGGGCGCGTTCTGGCTCGCCTGGGGCCTGTTCTTCATGCTGATCAGCGTTGGGGCGGTGCCGCTCGCGTCGGCACCGGTCCTCGGCAGCGTACGGCAGGGCTTCGCGTTCTGGTTCGTGGCGCTGGCGGTGATCACCGGGATGGGCGCCCTCGCCGCGCTCGGCGAGAGCCTGATGCTGGCGCTGCTGCTGGGGTGCCTGGCCGTCGGCGCGGGGTTCACCTCCGCCGGCTTCTGGGCCGGGTCCACCTGGCCGCTGGACGTCGGCGGCTGGCTGTTCGTCGCGTCCGCGGTGCTCGCCCTCTACGTGGCCGGCGCGATGATGATGGAGAACAGCTTCGGACGGACCATCCTGCCCCTCTTCAAGACCCGCCGCGGCGGGAACGTCCCGGGCCGCCGGGCCGCCCGGCCGCTGGAGTACCCGCAGGGCCAGCCGGGGGTGAAGATCGGCCAGTGATCTCCGGCGTTTCGCCTTGACATTCCCGTTGCCTTATCCTGGGCCGGTCCACAGGGATCGGCCAGGAGGGGAGCGGGAATGTCATTGGCGGTTCGGGGGACGGCCCGGAAGACGTGGCGGCGCCTCGTCCAGACCTACACCGTGCTCTGCGCGCGGGACGACGGCGCGAAGCACGGCGTGAGCATTCCGGACGGGATCTGGGCGTGCGTGCGCTGCCACCAGCCGCACCTTGAGCTGTCCGCGCTCCACCACCACCTCCGCACCGAGCACCCCGGCGCGACCGCCGGCTGAGCCGGCCGCCCTACCGGGAGCCAGTGCGGAGTGACACCGGACGTGCGCGTCCGGTGTCTACTGCTGTTTCGGTTCGCACCAATGCCACCGTGGCCGGAGCCGGCGCGTCCCGGCTTATTGGCAGTGTGCTAATAGCGTGTTACAAGTAACTCACCACTTATTGGGTCGGGGGCCTGGCACCTGGAGGGTCGCCGTGACGACACGCAGAAGGTTCCTACGAGACGCGGGAGTGGTGGGCGCCGCCACCGCCGGGGCGATGGCCATGGGCTCGCTGCCCGCGCGGGCGGCGAGCGGCGGGCGGGTCGCCGTCCTCGGCGCCGGCGTGGCCGGCCTCACCGCCGCGCACGAGCTGATCGAGCGTGGCTTCGAGGTCGAGGTCTACGAGCGCACCGCCCTCGGCGGCAAGGCCCGCAGCATCTTCCCGCCGGGCACCGGGACGGGCGGCAGGCTCGACCTGCCGGGCGAGCACGAGTTAAACTCACCGTTACGTTCAGGACACGGAATGTTATTGTGTCGGGGTGAAGCTGGTGGTGCAGGTGAAGCTGCTCCCCGACGCCGCCGCACAGGTCGCGTTGTGGGAGACGCTGAAGCTGTGCAACCAGGCCGCCGGGCACGCCTCCCGCCGTGCCTTCGCCACCGGTACGAAGGGCAAGACCGCGCTGCAACGGCTGGTCTATGACGAGTTGAAGGCGATGGGCCTATCAGCCCAGCCAGCGATCCACTGCATCCGCAAAGCCGCTGGCGCCTACGCCGCCCTTGCCGAGAACCTGAGGGCGGGCAACTACGGGCCGGTCGGCTCGCGTCGCCGCGCCAGGGTGGAGGGTGCACCGGTCCGGTTCCGCAAGGACGCCGCGCAGCCGTTCGACGACCGGTCGCTGTCCTGGCAGATCCAGGAGCGCACCGTGAGCATCTGGACGGTCCACGGCAGGCTCAAGAGCATCCCTTTTGCCTGTTCCGCCGAGCAGGCGAAGCTGCTGGCCACGCACCGGCAGGGCGAGTCGGACCTGGTGTGGCGCGGCGGCTGCTTCTACCTCTACGCCACCTGCGACCTCCCCCCAGCCCCCGAATACGTCCCGGACGGGTTCATGGGGGTGGACCTGGGCATCGTCAACATCGCCACTACCTGCGACGGCACCGTCCACTCCGGCAAGCACATCAACCAGGTCCGCCACCGCAACCGCCGCCTCCGCAAACGTCTCCAGGCCAAGGGGACTAAGTCCGCCAAACGGCTACTGCGCCACCTGTCCGGCCGTGAGAGGCGTTTCGCGGCGGACACCAACCACCGCATCTCCAAGAGCATCGTGACCGAGGCTCAACGCACCACGCACGGCATCGCCCTGGAAGACCTGGGCGGCATCCGCGCGCGGGTCCGGCTACGCAAGCCCCAGCGGGTCACACTGCACACCTGGAGTTTCGCCCAGCTCGGCGCCTTCATCGCCTACAAGGCCGAACGCGCCGGTGTCCCGGTGGTCTTCGTGGACCCGCGCCACACCTCGCAGGAGTGCTCGGCGTGCGGCCACATCGACAAGAAGAACCGGCCCGACCAGGCCACCTTTAAATGCACGTCGTGCGGCTTCGCTGAGCACGCCGACGTCAACGCAGCCCGCAACATCGCCGCACGCGGCGCAGCCGGCTGGGCAGTGAGTCACGCTGCCGACGACGCGGCCTGACCCACCACATCCAGTGGCGGCCAAGAGCTGCAAGCTCGCCCCCTTCAGGGCCGAGAAGCTGACGGCCAACGACAAGCTCCGCTACGCGCTGCGGCTGCCGCACCAGTTCGACATCCTCGACACGCGCTGGCCGGGGAGGTGACGTCAGGGCAGGGCGCGGCGCGCGACCAGCGCCGCGTTGAGTAGCTGAAGGTCGCTCGGCCGGGCCGGATCGAGCCCGGTCAGCGCGCTGATGCGGCGGACGCGGTACGCCACCGTGTTCGGGTGGACGTGCAGTGCCGCGCCCGTCATCCGCCGATCCAGGTCACAGGCCATGTAGCGCTCCAGCGTGCGGAGCAGCTCGGGCTTGCGGTCGAGCGGCGCGAGCAGGGCCGCGAGCCCGGCGAGCGCGCCGCTCGGCCGGCTGAGCTGGTAGTCCAGCAGGACGTCCGCGAGCCGGTACAGGCCGGGCGGGCGGCCCGCCCGGCGGACCAGGTCCATGATCTCGGCGGTCTGCATGGCGGCGGCGGGGATCCCGGCGGGTCCGGTGATCTCCGCCGCCGCCGTGATCTGCGTGTCGGCGGCCTTCGCGGCCCGCGCCACCAGGTCGTGCAGGACCTCCCAGCCGGCGGAGAAGGGCAGCAGGGCCGTGCCGCCGGAGGCGTCCAGCACGGTGAGGGCGGGCTCGTCGGCCACCTCGTCCAGCACCGTCCGGACCCGCCTGATCTTGCGCCGGGCCGCGATCCGGGCGCGCTGGCCCGTGCCCGCCTCGTCCGGATGCGGGGCGAACGCCAGCGTCAGCACCGCGTACCGGGGCGCCGGGCGGTGCCCGGTCGTCTCCCCGGCCAGCAGCGCCGTCATCAGCGCGTGCCGGCCGCCGTGCTCCTGGCTGTCCAGGATCTGCCGCACCTCCAGGTAGGCCGCGCTGACCGCCGAGATCAGCAGCCGCTGGAAGTCCAGGAAGTAGCCGAGCGCCTCCTGGACGGCGGGCAGGTCGGCCGGCTCCGCGCCGGCGGTCAGCTCCTCCCACGCCATCGCCGCGCCGATCTGGTAGGCGGCCAGGATCGCGTCCAGCGGCACGCCCTCCTCGGCCCGCAGCGCCGCCGAGTCGCGCTGCCTGGCGAACTCGTCCGGGCGGGCGGGGCGGCGCCGCTCCAGGACGTCCGCGAACTGCCGGAGGCTGTGCTGGACGATGCCGGCGATGTCCCCGGCGACCTCCTCCTGCGGCAGCTCCGCGTAGACGGGCAGCTCGGCGAGCAGCCGCGCGACGACGCACCGGGTGAGGCGCGGGGCGCCGGCTCGCAGCCGCGGCGCCATCGGCCGCCCGCCCATGCACAGCCCCCGCACGCTGCCCGTGTTGTCGTGCGTCACAACCGCTCCCGCAAGAGTCTGTTTTCACGCCAATTGAACGGTCTGTCCAGATTCTGGACGATCACGGCGACATCGTCCATGACGCCGGGAGTTGGCATGAAGCGTCTGTTGCACGGCATGGTCGGCGCACTCGTCCTCGCGGGAACGGCCCTCGCCGCGACCCCCGCCCACGCGGCGACGGTCGAATACGTGGCCCTGGGCGACTCGATGGCCTCCGGACCCCTCATCCCCAACATCACCGGCCCGATCGGATGCGGACGCTCCACCCACAACTACGCGCACGAGCTCGCCGACGAGCTGAACGCCGACCTGACCGACGTCACCTGCAGCGGCGCCCGCACCAAGCACATGACGCAGCCGCAGAGCACCAGCGTCGCCGGCGTCGACACCGGCACCGTCCCGCCCCAGTTCAACGCCCTCAGCGCGTCCACCACCCTGGTCACCCTCACGATCGGCGGCAACGACGTCGGCCTCGTCGGCATCGCCGAAGACTGCATCAACCTCGACCCCACCGCCACCCCCTGCAAGGGCGAGTTCGAGGCCGAAGTGGCCCAGAAGACCCGCGACCTCGGCCCGAGCCTGAGCGCCGTTTTGGACGGCATCCGCGCCCGCTCCCCGAAGGCGCACATCGTCGTGACCGGATACGGCCTCTACATCAAGAAGAACGGCTGCTGGCCCTTCCAGCCCGTCCTGCCGACCGACGCCAACTTCCTCCAGGGCGCCGTCAACGCGATGAACGGCGTCATCCGCGACCAGGCCGCCGCCCACGGCGCCACCTACATCGACCTCGTCACCCCGTCCGCCGGCCACGACGCCTGCCAGTCGTCGTCCAGGCGCTGGGTCGAGGGCTACGTCCCCGTCAACCCGGCCGCCCCCCTGCACCCGAACGCCCGCGGCGAGGCCGCCTACGCCGACATCATCGGCAACGTGCTCGGAGCGTAGGCTCCGGGGATGAACGAGGAGATGCGCGCCAACACCGCCGCCTACGAGCAGACGGTCCGTTCGACCCTCGCGCTCGCGGCGACGCTCACCGACGACGACTGGGACCGTCCCACCGAATGCCCCGGCTGGACGGTCAAGGACCAGCTGTCCCACCTGGTCGGCATCGAGCGCGATCTCCTCGGCGACCCCTCACCCGACATCGACGTCCCCGAATTCGACCACATCCGCAACGACTTCGGCCGGACCCTGGAGGCGGCGGTGCACATGCGCCGCGCCGTCCCGGGCCCGGCCGTGGCCGCGGAACTCGCGGACGCCCTGGAGCGCCGCCTCGTCCAGCTCCCGACCCTGGACCCCGACCGCGTCGTCACGATGCCGGACGGCCGGGACGGCCCCTACTCCCGCCTGATGATGGTCCGCGCCATGGACTGCTGGACGCACGAGCAGGACGTCCGCCGCGCCGTGGGCCGTCCGGGCAACCTGGACGCCCCGGCGGCGCACTGCTTCTGGAACCTGTTCAGCGGAGCCCTCCCCCTGATAGTGGCCCGCCGAGCGAAGGCCGCCCCAGGCGAATCGGTCGCCCTCACCATCACCGGCCCGCCCGACTTCCAAGCGGCCGTCACGGTCGACGAGAACGGCCGCGGCGCCCTGTCGGCCCCGGGAGAACCGACCGCCGAACTCACCATGGACTGGGAGACCTACGTCCGCCTGACCGCCGGCCGCTGCACCCCCGAAGCGGCCACCGTCCGCGTCACCGGCGACCGCGCCCTGGCCGCCCGGACCCTCACCGCCATGGCCGTCACACCCTGACGAACTTCCGATCTGCTTCCCCGCTTACCGGAACCGCGGTCGAAACGTGCTGATCAGCATGACTATGATTCGGCGGTCATACTTTGGACCGTTCCGGGGGGAACTTCATGGCGGAAGTCCACCACTTCTCCTACGGGCTGCTGACGCCGGCGGCCGCGTACATCATGTCCTTCGTCGGCTCGCTGCTCGGGCTGATGTGCACGGCCCGGGCGCGCGCCGTCACCGGCCGGTCGCGGGCGTCCTGGCTGGGGCTCGCGGCGCTGGCCATCGGCGGCACCGGCATCTGGGTGATGCACTTCATCGCGATGCTCGGCTTCAGCGTCCCGCACGCCGAGATCCGCTACGACGTCCCGCTCACCCTGCTGAGCTGCCTCATCGCGATCGCCGTGGTCGCCGTGGGACTCTTCCTGGTCGGCTTCGCCGGCACCGGCACCCCGACGATCGTCATCGGCGGCCTGATCACCGGCGCGGGCGTGGCCAGCATGCACTACATGGGCATGGCCGCCATGAACATGGCCGCCGACCTGCGCTACCAGTCCGGCCTCGTGGTGCTGTCGGTGGCGATCGCCCTGGTGGCGGCCACCGCCGCGCTCTGGTTCGCGCTCAAGGTCCGCGGCATGTGGGCCACGGCCGGCGCGGCCCTGATCATGGGCGTCGCGGTGACCGGCATGCACTACACCGGCATGGCCGCCATGCGCGTCCACCTGCACACCCACGACGCGGTCCCCACGGGCGCCAAGGCCGTCGACTTCATCCTGCCCCTGGTCGGCGGTGTCGGCGCCGTGGCGACCATCCTCCTCATCATCATCGCGATGGCCCCGAACGAGGAGGAGATGCGCATCGAGGCCCAACTCCAGGAACGCCTGGAAGCCCGCCGCAACCAGCCCCCGCCCCGCGCCCCGGCGGCCCCCACCTCGAACCCGGCCGCCGGCGAATGGTTCGGCGGCGGCCCGGCCCGCTGACCGCCCGGAACGCCCGGCGCGGTCAGGCGTGGCGGGTGGCGGTGGGGAAGTGGGAGGCCAGGAGGTCGGGAGATTCTTCGCGGCCGTCCAGGACCCGGTTGGTGCGGTTCACCGCGCGCCAGCCGTTCTCGGTGCGGCGCAGGCGCCAGTGGTTGGCGGTGGCGCGGCGCAGCGTGAAGCCGTCCCTGTTGACGATCATGAGGGTGTAGCCGACGGCGGTGGCCTCGTCGCCGGTGACGGTGACGTGCGGAGGGCCGACGAAGTGGGCGCAGCCGCCGGCGATCCAGCGCTGGTGGTTGGCCGAGCGGACCATGGCGTCGATCTCGGCCTCGCCGGTCATCAGGATCTCGTCCACGTCGTAGACGCCGTCCGGCTCCCACAGGGCGGCGACGTCGGCGGCGCAGCCGCTGTCGACGAGGGGGCCGTAGGAGAGGATCAGCCGAGTGATCTCGCGTTCGTCCTCCAGGGCGCGGAGGCGCTCTTCGAGGGCGGCGAGGCGGGATTCGACGGTCACTGCTTCTCCTCGAAGGTCAGGCCGTAGGTGCCGGCCAGGTCGCGCAGGGCCGCCAGCTGTTCGCAGTAGTGCGTCGGGGACGTGGAGGCGAACTTCACGCCGGCGATCGTGGCTCCTGCGTCGCGGAGCTTGGTGAGGGCCGTGCCCGCGGCTTCGGGGTCCTTCAGAGGGTCCAGGGGGCGGGACGGGGCCAGCACCACGTCGAAGGCGGGCGGGACGTCGGCTTCCCGCAGCATCTCCGCCAGGGTCTTCAGCGGGAGGCCGAACGGGACCCAGCCGTCGGCGGTCAGGGCGCGGCGCAGGGAGCGGCCCGAGCGGCCGCCGATCCACAGCGGGACCTGCTCTTGGACGGCGTGCGGCTCCACGACCAGGCCCGAGAAGTCGTAGTGCGGGCCGTGGTGCTCGGGCAGGCGGCGGCCCAGGGCGGCGCGGAGGGCCGCGAGGGCGTCGTCCGCGCGGGCGCCGCGGCCCGCGAAGGGGGCGCCGAGCAGGTCGAACTCCTCCTCCAGGCTGCCGACGCCGAGGCCGAGCGTCAGGCGGCCGCCGCTGATCCGGTCGAGCGTCCCGTACCGCTTGGCGATGGCGAGCGGGTGGTGGTAGCCGAGCACGAGGACCTGCGTGGCGAGCCGGATGCGGGACGTCCGGGCGGCGAGGTAGCCGAAGGTGGCGAGCGGGTCCCAGTAGACGCCGCCGCGCTGCTCGGCCGCCGCGGCGGGGACGGCGACGTGCTCGCTGCAGGTGACGTGGTGGTAGCCGAGCCGGTCGGCCGTCTCGGCGATCGCCGCGACCTCCTCGATCCCCGCGTCCCGCTCCCAGGCGGCGTTGCCCGGCGGCGGCTGCGCCACCACCGGCGTGACGATACCGACACGCATCGTTGCTCCCCTCGTTGGCAGGAAAACGTTCTATCACGCTGCCCGGCGCGTCCCGGGCACCGGTTCACGCATCCTAGACTTCGCTGACCTGGACATACGGCCCCTCTTCACAGGAGACCAAGCGGTTGCTAGATTCCAGGTAACAAGAATTCATTTCAGTTGGGTCCTGGGAGGTGCGATGACCGAGGCGATGATGCACGGGGCAGCGACGCCGGAGTTCGCGGGGACGGCCGCGCGGCGGGAGTCGCCGCCGTCGATGATCGAGCGGATGACGCTGATCCTGGACGCGTTCAACGGGCCCACCGCCCGGCTGACGCTGGAGGACGTGGCGCGCCGCACCCGGCTGCCGCGCTCGACCGCGCACCGGATCCTCGACCAGCTGGTGAAGCAGCGCTGGCTCGCGCACCACTCGTTCGGCTACGGCCTCGGCCAGCGCGCCCTCGGCCTCGGCGGGCAGGACGGCGGGCACGGCAAGATCCGCGAGGCGGCGGCGCCGCTGCTGCACGAGCTGCAGGTCACCACCGGGCTCGTCGCGCACCTCGCCGTGCTGGACGGCGCCGAGGTCTTCTACCTGGACAAGCTCGGCGGGCGGCTCGCCGCGTCCGTGCCGTCGCGGGTCGGCGGGCGCGCCCCGGCGCACTGCACCGCGCTCGGCAAGGCGATGCTGGCGTGGCTGGAGCCGGAGCAGGTGGACGCGCTGTGCGGGGAGAACATCAGCCGGTTCACCAGCCGCACCATCGGCGAGCTGGGGACGCTGCACCAGGAGCTGCACCGCATCCGGCAGCGCCGCGGCCTGGCGTTCGAGCGCGGCGAGTCCTACCCCGGCATCGCCTGCGTGGCCGCCGCGATTCGCAGCGCCGAGGGGCCGGTCGCCGGCATCTCGCTGGTCGGCGACATCCGGACGCCGCTGGAGAACGTCGCGCCGCTGGTGGTCACCGCCGCCCGCGAGACCGCGCAGATCCTGTTCCCCGGCTCGGCGCCGGGCACCGGCGGCCCGCGCGGCCGGCGCGGCGTGCGCCGGAGCGGCGAGGAGTCGACGTGGTCGCCCGAGACGATGAACCGGCTGCTCGCCGTGGACGGACGCGGCGACTGGATGTGACGCCGCCCCCGGCCGGGGGCGGGGCGTCAGCCCCAGCCCCACCGGTCCCCGAGCCCCCACGGGTCCGGGGCGATCGGCGCGTCGGGCTCGCCGACGCCGAACCGGCTGCGGAAGAACACCATCGGACGCCGCCAGACGCCGTTCCGGTTGTCGTGCCGCTCCACGTCCAGGACCCGCCCGATCACCACCTCGTGGTCGCCGGCCTCGTGCACGTCGTGGACGACGGCGTGCACGGCGAGCAGGACGTCCGGCAGCACGGGCGCCCCCCAGGGGGAGACCGCCCAGTCCAGCTCCTCGAACTTCGTGCCCCGGCTGGAGCCGAAGCGCTCGCACAGCTCGCGCTGCTCCTCGCCGAGCACGTTGACGCAGAAATGCCCGGCCGCGCGGATCCGCGGCCACGACCGGCCGCGCTTGTCCGCGCAGAACAGGATCAGCGGCGGGTCCAGCGACACCGACGCGAACGACTGGCAGGCGAAGCCGACCGGCTCCCCGCCGTTGAGGGCGGTGATCACGGTGACCCCGGTGGCGAACTCCGCCATCGCCTTCCGGAACTCCGCCGGATCGGGGGCGGCGGCGTCGGACGGCGGGCTGCCGGTGTCTGCGGTGAGCGCTGGCTCGGCTGGCATCTGTTCACCTCGGGGCTCGGTGCGGGACGCGGTCCCTGTTCGACAACGAGTAGTTCAACAACAACATGTCCACCAACAATGCCCAATAAGCGGCACTGTCCAATGAGCGGGGTGGACGCGCTGCCGGTCAAGTGGCCGATGTGCCTGAAACGTAGGCATGGCCCGGACGGGCGGCGCGCACCGATCCCGTTGAGTGGAAGCGCGCGGCGAACGGGCCCCGGAAAGCCCGGCCGGGACGGGCGTCCCGCTGATCGGGATCCACCGGGTGACCTTGCCCCGACCAGAATTACGTTCACGTCAAGCCACCGTCGAAGGACTGGGAGATCATGCCTGCCGAGCTGACTTACGAGTCGACGCTGCGGGAGCTCGCCACCGACCAGGGCGTCCTGCGCTACCACGAGGCCGGCGAGGGCCCGCCGCTGCTGCTGCTGCACGGGTCCGGTCCCGGTGTGACGGGCTGGCGCAACTACCGCGGCAACCTCGCCCGGTTCGCCGAGCACTTCCGGTGCCTGGTCCTGGAGTTCCCCGGGTTCGGGGTCAGCGACCCGACCGAGGAGCACCCGATGATGGCCGCCGGCGGCGCCGTCATCCGCTTCCTGGACGG
Organism: Actinomadura sp. BRA 177; assembly: GCF_013372625.1. Taxonomy (GTDB): domain Bacteria; phylum Actinomycetota; class Actinomycetes; order Streptosporangiales; family Streptosporangiaceae; genus Spirillospora. Next base: position 26,261 of record NZ_JABXFD010000428.1, on the reverse strand, counting down.
CCTCGGCCTGAGCCAGGTCGACGTCATCGGCAACTCGATGGGCGGCATCATCGCCACCCAGGTCGCGCTGAAGCACCCCGACCGCATCGGCCGCCTGGTCACGATCGGCGGCATCGGCCGGAACGTGTTCAGCCCGGCGCCCGGCGAGGGCATCAAGCTGCTGGCCGAGTTCACCGACGACCCGACCCGCGAGCGCCTGGTCCGGTGGCTGAACTCCATGGTCTACAACCCGAAGGTCGTGACGGAGGAGCTGATCGAGGGGCGCTGGCAGCAGGCCGTCGACCCCGACACGCTCGCCGCCGCCCGCCGCATGTACGGGACGAAGGCGATGGCCGCCCGCGCCAAGGCGATGGCCGCGTCCGACGAGCCGCCCTACTGGGCGATGCTGCACAAGCTCAAGGCCAAGACCCTCATCACGTGGGGACGCGACGACCGGGTCAGCCCCGTCGACATGGCGCTGATCCCGATGCGGACGATCCCCGACGTCCAGGTCAACATCTTCCCGAACTGCGGGCACTGGGTGATGATCGAGCAGAAGGCCGCCTGGGAGAGCGCGGTTCTCGCCTTCCTGACCACCAAGGAGCAGGCATGAGCGCCGCCCAGGAGTGGGACCACGAGTACGACCTCGTCATCGTCGGCAGCGGCGGCGGCGGGATGACCGCGGCGCTGGCCGCGCACGACGCCGGCCTGTCCGCGCTGATCGTGGAGAAGGGCAAGAAGTTCGGCGGCTCCACCGCGCTGTCCGGCGGCGGCATCTGGATCCCGAACAACCCGACGCTGAAGGCGCGCGGCCACGACGACAGCCGCGAGTCCATCCGCCGCTACCTGGACCTGCTCACCGAGGGACGCGTCCCCGCCGCGCGGCTCGACGCCTACGTCGACAACGGCCCCGCGACGATGGAGCTGATCGGCAGGAGCAAGTGGGTGAAGTTCTTCTGGACGAAGGGCTACGCCGACTACCACCCCGAGCTTGAGGGCGGCCGGCCGCTCGGCCGCTCCATCGAGGCCGTCCCGTTCGACACCCGCAAGCTCGGCGACGACGAGCAGTACCAGCGGCCGAACAACATGAAGGGCCCGCTGGGCCTGTGGATCACCGCGAAGGACTACCACGACCTCGCGATGGCCAAGCGCACCTGGGCCGGACGGCGCGCGTCGCTGGTCGCGGCGTGGCGCGTCTCGTCCAACATGATCCGCCGCCGGCACATGTCGACCGGCGGCCGGGCCCTCGTCGCCCGGCTGCGGATGGCGCTGAAGGACGCCGGGATCCCGCTCTGGCTGAAGACCGCGATGACCGAGCTGGTCACCGATGAGGACGGCCGCGTCGTCGGCGTCGTCGCCGCCCAGCGCGACGGCGGCACGCTGCGGATCCGCGCCCGCAAGGGCGTCCTGCTCGCGACGGGCGGTTTCGACCACAACCAGGAGATGCGCGACAAGTACCTGCCCAAGGGAGGGCAGGAGGACTTCGCGATGGGCGCCCGCGAGAACACCGGCGACGGCATCCGCGCCGGCGAGGGCCTCGGCGCCGCGCTGGACCTGATGGACGACGCCTGGTGGATGCCCTCCGTCCGGCACCCGGCCGGGGCGGTGATCCCGCTGGTGTCCGAGCGCGCCATCCCGCGCCAGGTCATCGTCTCCCAGGACGGGAAGCGGTTCACCAACGAGGCCGCGCCCTACGTCAACTTCGTCCACGACCAGCTCGAAGGCGGCCACGTCCCGGCCTGGTTCGTGATGGACGCCAAGTCCCGCGCCCGCTACCCGTTCGCGCAGATCCTGCCCGGCGCGCCGATCCCGAAGGCGTTCTACGACGCGGGCATCGTGTTCAAGGCCGACTCGCTGGAGGAGCTGGCCGGGAAGATCGACGTCCCGGCGGCGGCGCTGGCCGAGACCGTCCGGACGTTCAACGGGTACGCCCGCGCGGGCAAGGACCCCGAGTTCGGCCGCGGCGACTCCGCCTACGACCGCTACTACGGCGACCCGAACCTGAAGAACCCGAACCTCGACCCGCTGGAGACGGCGCCGTACTACGCGTTCCGGCTGGAGGTCGGCGACCTCGGCACCAAGGGCGGCCTCGTGTCGGACGAGCACGCCCGCGTCCTCCGCGAGGACGGCACGGTCATCGACGGCCTGTACGTGACGGGCAACTCCTCGTCCTCGGTGATGGGCAACGAGTACGCCGGGCCGGGCGCGACGATCGGCCCCTCCATGGTGTTCGGATACATCGCGGCGCGGCACGCCGCTGGAAAGGCCCCGGAACGGTCATGACGGCATTGAAGGCGCGGGTGGTGGAGGTCGTCCACGAGACGGCCGACGCGCACTCCCTCGTCCTCGAACCCGCCGAGGGCGACCGCGACCGGTTCACCTACCGGCCCGGGCAGTTCCTCACCGTGCGGGTGCCGGCCGGGGACGGCTGGGCGGCCCGCTGCTACTCGCTGTGCAGCTCGCCGCTCACCGACGACCGGCTGAAGGTCACGGTCAAGCGGGTCGCGGACGGCCTCGGATCCAACTGGATCTGCGACAACGTCACGGCCGGCGACGTGCTGGAGGTGCTGCGCCCGGCGGGCACGTTCACGCCGTCCTCGCTGGACGACGACCTGCTGCTCGTCGCCGGCGGCAGCGGCATCACCCCGGTGATGTCGATCCTCAAGTCGTGCCTGGCGGGCGGGAGCGGCAAAGTGGCGCTGCTCTACGCGAACCGGGACGAGAAGTCGGTGATCTTCGCGGCGGAGCTGCGGGCGCTCACCGAAGAGCACCCCGACCGGCTCACGGTCGTCCACGTCCTGGAGTCGGTGCAGGGGCTGCCGACGCCCGCCGTCCTGCGGTCCCTGGCCGCCCCCTACACCGGGCGGGAGGCGTTCGTGTGCGGGCCGGAGGTCTTCATGGACCTCGCCACGGACACCTTCACCGGCCTCGGCATGCGCGTCCACGTCGAGCGCTTCTTCTCGCTGGAGGGCGACCCGTTCGAGGAGCCGGCGGAGGCCGCCGAGGACACCGGCGACGCCGGCGAGGTCGAGGTCGAGATGGACGGCGAGACGCGGACCGTCCCGTGGCCGAAGTCGGAGAAGCTCCTCGACGCGCTGCTGCGCGCCGGCGTCGACGCCCCGTTCTCCTGCCGGGAGGGCAACTGCTCGGCCTGCGCCTGCATCGCGCTGGAGGGCGAGGTCACCCTGGACGCCAACACGGTCCTCGACGAGCAGGATCTCGCCGACGGCCTCATCCTCGCCTGTCAGGCGAGGCCGGTCACCGACCGGCTGAAGATCACCTACGACGGCTGAAACACATCACGGGAGACAGGCGATGGCGAACCGCGTGCTTGACACGATCATGGAGAGGGCGGAGCAGATCCGCGAGCTCGGGCCGTCCAACGAGGCCCTCGGCCGGCTGGACGACAAGGCCGCGTCCATCCTGCGGGAGACCGGCGCGATCCGGCTGCTGCAGCCGAAGGAGCACGGCGGCCTGGAGGTCCACCCCCGCGAGTTCGCCGAGACGGTGATGGGGATCGCCTCCCTGGACGGCTCCACCGGCTGGATCGCCGGCATCGTCGGCGTCCACCCGTGGGAGATGGCCTACGCCGACCCGAAGGTCCGCGAGGAGGTCTGGGGCGAGGACCCCGACACCTGGATCGCCTCCCCGTACGCGCCGATGGGCATCGCCCGCCCGGTCGACGGCGGCTACATCTTCAACGGCCGCTGGCAGTTCTCCTCCGGCACCGACCACTGCGACTGGATCTTCCTCGGCGGGATGCTCGGCGACGACGACGGCAAGATGGTGATGCCGCCGCAGTCGCTGCACCTCATCCTGCCCCGCTCCGACTACGAGATCGTCCAGGACTCGTGGGACGTCGCCGGGCTCAAGGGCACCGGCAGCAAGGACATCATCGTCAAGGACGCCTTCGTCCCGACGTACCGGACGCTGGAGTACTCCAAGGTCGTGGACGGCACCGCGCCCCGCGAGGCCGGGCTGACCAACCCGTCCTACCTGATGCCGTTCTCCTGCGTGTTCCCGCTCGGCATCACCTCCGCGGTGATCGGCATCGCCGAGGGCGCGCTGTACCACCACCTCGCCTACCAGCGGAACCGCGTCCAGATCACCGGCACCAAGATCAAGGACGACCCGTACGTGCTGTACGCGATCAGCGAGGCCGCCGAGGAGATCAAGGCGTCCCGGACGGCGCTGCTCGACAACTGCTCGCGCATGTACGACATGGTCGCGTCCGGGCACGTCCCGACGTTCGCCGAGCGCGCCGCCGGCCGCCGCACCCAGGTGCGCGCCGCGTGGCGGGCGGCACAGGCGATGAACGAGATCGTCGTCCGGTCGGGCGGCAACGCGATGCGCAACGACAACCCGATCCAGCGCTTCTGGCGCGACGCCCACGTGGGGCTGGCGCACGCGATCCACGTGCCGGGCTCGGTCTACCACGTGTCGGCCCTGACGGACCTGGACATCGAGCCCCCGCAGGGCCCGATGCGCTCCATGATCTAACCCCCACCCCCTTCCGTTGACTTGCGGCGTGTTGTTGTTATGGGCGCATCCATAACAACAACACGCCGCAACTCAACGGAGGAGGGCGAGGTCTGCGACTAGTTTGGGCGTCCAGATGACGCGGCCTAGCCAGTGCTGCGCGTCTGGGCTCGTGGCTAGCCAGACCACCGCTGCCGCCGGGGCCTGCTCGGGGGTCGCCTCGAAGCCCTTCTCCTTGAGGGAGTCGAGGCCGCCGCGGGCCGCGCCCGCGTCCGTGACGACGAAGCCGGGATCGAGGTTGAACGCCCGGATCCCGTTCCTGAGGTATTCGGCGTTGATCGCGCCGGCGAGCCGTCCGAACGCGGCCTTGGACGCCGAGTACGCGACGCCCCAGCCGCCTTCGCCGGGCGGTCCGGGCGGATCGCTGGTGGCCGACCCCGAGCACAGGTTCACGATCGTCCCGCCGCCCTGGTCGAGCATCGCCGGGAGGACGGCCTGGAGCAGGACGATCTGGTTGAGGTAGTTGCCGGTGGCCAGCTGCTGCGCGACGTCGACGTCCAGGTCGAGGAACCGCTCGTGGGTGCCCGCGATGTGCGCGACCGCGTTGTTGACCAGGACGTCCACGCGTCCCCAGGCGTCCAGCACGGTTTGCGCGGCGGCCTGCACGCTCGTCCGGTCGAGCAGATCCATCTGGACGGGCAGGGCGCGGACGCCGAGCGCCTCGATCTCCGCCGTCGTCCGCGCCAGGCTCCCGGGGACGGGGATCGCCGCCGCCGTGCCGTGCCGTGGCGGGATCCGGCCCTCGCCCTCCTCGACTGTCCGCGCGGTGAACGCGACGTCGTGCCCGGCGGCGGCGAGCGCGAGCGCCGTCCGCCGGCCGATTCCCCGGCTCGCCCCGGTCACCAGCGCGACCGGCCTCGTTGCTGTCATGCCGCAATCCTCACCGGTCGTCCGGCCGGGGCCGCCGCGCGACTCTCACTGAGCGGGAAGCTCCGGGCGGCCGACCACGCGGTTTGGCAGGTTGAGCATGGACCGCCGCTGCGCGGGCCGCGATATCGAAGGGATCCAGGACAGTGACGCAGATCCGAGGGCTGGGTTATCTCAAGGTCCAGACCCAGCACATCGACCGCTGGCGGGAGTTCGCCCTCGAAGGGCTCGGATTCGCCGAGGGCAGCGGCCCGAACCCCGACGGCCTGTACCTGCGCATGGACGAGCGCCGGTCACGCCTCCAGCTGCTGCCCGGCGACTCCGACAAGGTGCTGGCCGTGGGCTGGGAGGTGCGCGACCAGTACGCGCTGGCCGCCGTCCGCGAGGCCGTCGAGAAGTCCGGGACGGCCGTCACGGCGCTGACCGCCAAGGAGGCCGCCGAGCGCGACGCCGAGGAGGTCATCGCGTTCACCGACCCGGGCGGCACGCCCGTCGAGGTGTTCTTCGGCCCGGTGCTCGACCACAGCCCGCTCCGCACCGGCTTCGCGCAGAAGTTCGTGACCGGCGCGATGGGCATGGGCCACGTCGTGCTGCCCACCCCGAACTTCGCCGAGACCGTCACGTTCTACAACGAGGTGCTCGGGTTCCTGCCGCGCGGCGCGATGAAGGTCGGCGGCGGCGCGGTCCGGATCCGGTTCATGGGCGTGAACCAGCGCCACCACAGCGCCGCGATCTGCCCGGCCCCGCACGACGGCGCCCCGGGCCTCGTCCACCTGATGGTGGAGGTCGACACCCTCGACGCGGTCGGCATCGCGCTGGACGCGGTGAAGGAGAAGGGCTTCTCGATCTCGTCCACGCTGGGCCGGCACACCAACGACAAGATGGTGTCGTTCTACGTCCGGGCGCCCGGCGGCTGGGACATCGAGTACGGCTGCGAGGGCATGCTCGTGGACGAGACCCACTACACCGCCGAAGAGATCACCAAGGACAGCTACTGGGGCCACGACTGGTCGGGGTCCGAGCCGCTGGCGGCGTTCACCCCGCCGGCGAAGGGCTGACGCCGATGGCTTCGGCTTCGGCTTCGGTGGAGCCGGTCGCCGCCGCGGATGTGGAGTTCGACCACGAGTGCGACGTGCTCGTGGTCGGCTTCGGAGCCGCCGGCGCCGCAGCGGCGTACGAGGCCGCGGCGGCGGGCGCGGACGTGCTCGTCCTGGAACGGTCGAGCGGCCCCGGTGGGACGTCCGCGCAGTCGGGCGGGGAGCTTTACCTCGGCGGCGGCACGCAGGTGCAGAAGGCGTGCGGCTTCGAGGACACGCCGGACGACATGTTCGCCTTCCTCAAGGCGGCGCTCGGGCCGCACGCCAATGAGGAGAAGCTGCGGCTGTACTGCGACGGGAGCGTGGAGCACTTCGAGTGGTTCCGCGCGCGCGGCGTTCCGTTCAAGGAGACCCTGTTCGAGGCGCCGGGCTGGATGCCGTACACCGAGGACGGGCTGATGTGGCTGGGCGAGAACGCCTGGCCGTATAACGAGATCGCCCGTCCTGCGCCGCGCGGGCACCGTCCGGAGACGCCGATGTTCGCCGGCGGGATCCTGATGGAGAAGCTGATCGCGGCCGTCGCTGAGGCGGGTGCCGTCTCCCACCAGGACACCTATGCCACGAATCTTGTCGTGGACGGCGGCCGTGTCGTGGGCGTCGTCGCGCGGAAGTTCGCCGAGACGGTGACTTACCGGGCGCGAAAGGGCGTCATCCTCACTGCTGGCGGCTTTGTCGACAACGAGGAGATGCTCGCTGACCATGCCCCGGTGCTGCTCGGGCATGACAAGGTCAGCGACGGTACGAGCGACGGGTCCGGTATTCGGATGGCGACCGCGGCCGGTGCCGCGACCCGCCGGATGGCGACGGTAGAGATCGCGCTCACCGCCAACCCGGCCGTCATCTGCCGGGGCATGCTCGTGGACGGTCTTGGCCGCCGCTTCATCAACGAGGACGTCTACCCGGGGCTGTTCAGCCACCAGGCCGTCCAGCACCAGCCCGGTCCTTACTGGGCGATCATCGACGAGACCGGGCACGACGAGATCGCCGAAGCCGACATGTGGGGCGTCCGGCCTGCGCATGCAGCAGAGACGATTGCGGAGTTGGAGGAGTCGCTCGGGCTGCCGTCCGGTTCGCTGGAGGCGACCGTCGAGACCTACAACCGGTACGCGGAGCGGGGCGAGGACCCCTACTTCCACAAGGACGCCAAGTGGCTGCGTCCGCTGAAGGGGCCGTTCGCGGCGATCGACCCGCGCGAGGGGTTCTTCGGCGCGGGCAAGCACGGTGCCGGGACGGGCGCGGGCGGATTCACGCTCGGTGGTCTGGACACGACCGTGGACGGCGAGGTCCTCAATCACTCCGGTGAGCCGGTGCCTGGCCTGTATGCGGCGGGGCGCACGGCGTCCGGCATTCATGGCGAGGGCTACATCAGCGGGACGTCCCTGGGCGACGGCACGTTCTTCGGCCGTCGCGCTGGGCGGTCCGCCGCTTCTAGGAAGGTTTCTGAATGAAGTACGCCGTCCTGCTCCCCGTGGCTGCGGGCGTGACGGCTGATCCTTCGTGGATCGGCGAGTACGTCCAGCACGCCGAAGCCTGCGGCTTCGAGTCGGTCGGCGCGGTCGAGCACGCGGTGGTGGCGAGTTCCTACTCCAGCGTGTATCCGTACGACGCGTCGGGCCGCATGGAACTGGCCGACGACCTGGACATTCCTGATCCGCTGGATTTGCTCGCGTTTCTGGCGGGGCAGACGTCGCGGATCGGGCTCGCCACTGGCGTGCTCGTCCTGCCTAATCATCACCCGGTGGTGCTGGCCAAGCGGCTGGCGACGATCGATGCCCTGTCGGGCGGACGGCTGCGGCTGGTCGTCGGCATGGGCTGGATGCGCGAGGAGGTCGAGGCGTGCGGCGTCGACTTCGACTCGCGTGGGCGTCGCGGGAACGAGCAGCTGGAGGTGCTTCGGAAGCTGTGGGCTGACACGGCGCCTTCGGGGGCTTCGCACGACGGGGAGTTCTTCTCTTTCAAGGGTGCGATGAGCTACCCGAAGCCCGTCCAGAAGGGCGGCGTGCCCATCCATGTGGGCGGGCACACGAAGGCCGCCGCTCGGCGCGCCGGCCGGTACGGGGACGGGCTGCAGCCGCTGGGTGTGGCGGGGGACGAGCTTCGTTCGCTGGTCGCGCTGATGCGGGAGGAAGCCGAGAAGAACGACCGCGACCCGGACGCGCTGGAGCTGACGCTCGGCCATTCGCTGTCGGTCGTCACGCCGGAGAAGGCGGAGAAGCTCGCCGGATTGGGGGCGGGCCGCCTCGTCCTGCGCGGTGCGCCGACCAAGGACCTGAACGAGGCGAAGGACGAGCTGTCGGCCTGCGCCGAGCGCCTGGGCCTCTCATGACGCTGGGAGTCGTGGACCAGATCGCCCTCGGCGATCTGGTCGCCCGGTACGCGCTGCACGCTGACCGGCGCGAAATCGACGCGATGTCGGACCTGTTCACCGAGGACGCCGTCCTTGTCCTGCCGGACGCTCCCGAGGAACTCGACCCGGTGCGCGTCTTCACGGGGCGCTCGGAGATCGCCGCCACGCTGTCGGTGCTGGACCAGATCCCGGTGACGTTCCACGCGCTCGCGGGGCAGGTGTTCGGTGTGGGGCCGGAGCCCGGCACGGCCACCGGGGAGATCGCCTGCGTCGCCCACCACATGACCTCTCGCGATGACGGCAAGGTGTCCGACCTCGTCTGGCACTGCCGGTACACCGACACCTACCGGCTGGACGGCCAGACGTGGCGGATCGCCCGGCGCGAGCAGCGCATCGACTCGATCGAGACCCGTCCCGTCCGGAGGTGGCGCGGTGAGTGAGAACGCTCGGGTCAGTGTCGTCACGGGCGGCGCGCTCGGCATCGGCGGGGCGATCTCCCGCCGCCTGGCCGCCGGCGGCGACCTGGTGATCCTGAACGACATCGACGCGGACGCCGCCGCCCGAACGTCGGCTGGCATCGAGGCGGCCGGCGGCCGGTGCGTCACTGTCATCGGCGACATCGTCGAGGACGAGACGGTCGAGCGGGTCGTGGCGGCGGTTCCCGGCCGGGTGGACGTGCTGGTGAACAACGTGGGCGACTTCCGCCCGGCGGCGCCGTCCTTTCAGGACAGCACGCCCGACCAGTGGCAGCGGCTCTACGAGCTGAACCTGCTGCACGTCTTCAAGCTGACCCACGCGCTGCTGCCCATGATGATCGAGCAGCGGTCGGGGAGCATCGTCAACAACTCGACGGTCGAGGCGTTCCGGGGTATTCCGGGACATCCGGTGTACTCGGCGTTCAACGCTGGCGTATCGGCTTTTACCCGGAGCCTTGCCGTGGCGGTCGGACGGCATGGGGTGCGCGTGAACGCTATCGCCCCAGACCTGGCCAACACCGAGCAAACGCCGGTCGAGTGGATGCGGCGCGGCTACGACGAGGGCCTGGAACACACCTGGGTTCCGTTGGCCCGCTTCGGTGAGCCGGACGACTACGCGGCGGTCGTTGGGTTCCTGGCCTCGGACGACGCCCGTTTCGTCACCGGCCACACGATTCCGGTGGACGGCGGGACCCTGGCCGCGTCCGGCTGGTTCGTCCGCGCCGACGACCAGGGCTGGACGAACCGACCCCATCGCGCCTAGGGAGTGCCGATGCCCGCGCTGCAGGACGACCGCCCGGACCACGACGTCACGTTCGCCGAACTGGTCGCGGCCCGTGCGGACGACGACCGTCCGGCCCTGAACTTCGAGGACGCGTCGTGGACGTGGCGCGAGGTCGTTGCGGAGGCCCGCCGTCGCGCAGCCCTGGCTCGTTCGGCCGATGGCCATGTCGGTCTCTTCCTGGAGAACGGCTCGGAGCACCTGTTCTGGCTGCTGGGTCTGGCGCTGGCCGGTGTGCCGGTCGTCGAACTGAATCCGACCCGCCGGGGCGCTGAACTGGCGCGCGACATCGCCCACACCGACTGCACGCTGCTGGTCACCGAGACGAGCCGGACCCCGCTGCTGGACGGCCTGGTGGACGTCCCGACGCTGACGATCGACACTGCCGCCTACAGCGAACGTCTGGCTACGACGCCTTTGGCAGACGTCCAGCCTGTGTCCCCGAAGACGATCTTCTCGCTGGTCTTCACCTCGGGGACGACATCGGCCCCCAAGGCGGTGGTCTGCACGCAGGGCAGACTCGGGCGCATCGCCATCCAGCAACGCGACCGCCGGGGATTGACTGGCGACGATGTGTTCTACGTGGTCATGCCAATGTTCCACTCGAACGCGTTGATGGCGGGCATCGCTCCGGCCGTGGCGACAGGCGGTCGCATAGTCCTCCGCCGCAAGTTCTCGGCGTCCGGCTTCCTCCCGGACGTCCGCCGTCACGGCGTGACGTTCTTCAACTACGTCGGCAAGCCGCTGAACTACATCCTGGCCACCCCGGAGAAGTCGGACGACGCTGACAACACCCTCTGCATAGCATTCGGCAACGAGGCGAACGAGCGCGACATCGCCGAGTTCTCACGCCGCTTCGGCTGCACGGTCATCGACTCGTACGGCTCCAGCGAAGGCGAAATCCGCCTGAACCGCGTCCCAGGCACACCGCCGGGCTCCCTGGGCGTAGCGGAGCCGGGCACCCTGGTCATCAACCCGGACACCCTCCAGGAATGCCCGCCCGCCAAGTTCGACGCCCACGGCACGCTCCTCAATGCAGAGGAAGCGATCGGCGAGATCGTCGACACCAACGGGGCGGGCAAGTTCGAGGGCTACTACAACAACCCCGAAGCCACGGCGAAACGCGTCCGCAACGGCTGGACGTGGTCAGGCGACCTCGCCTACCGCGACGCCGACGGCTACTGGTACTTCGCAGGCCGCAACGACGACTGGCTGCGCGTGGACGGCGAGAACTTCGCCGCCGCCCCCGTAGAACGCCTCCTATCCCGCTACGACGGCTTCACAGAAGTAGCGGTCTACGCCGTCCCAGACGATGCCGTAGGCGACCAGGTAATGGCGGCCGTAGCCCTCGCCGAGGGCCGCCCCTTCGACCCGGCGTCCTTCACAGCCTTCCTGAAGGCCCAGCCCGACCTCGGGACGAAGTGGACGCCCCGCTACATCCGCGTAGTGGACGTCCTGCCTCGCACCCCGACGAACAAGGTCATCAAGCGCCCCCTACGCGAAGCGGCCTGCAACACCACAGACCCGATCTACGAGCACCGCAACGCCACCTACGAACTCCGGTAGACCGTTGGGGCGATGGACGTCGCTGAGGCTTGTCGCTCCGCACCCAGTGGGAGCGACACGCCTCAACGCGTCGAATCAGCCGGAAGCGGTCCCGTCGGCCTGGCGCTCGTACTCGTCCCAGAGGCCGAACGAGTCGATCACCACGTCCTCGAGTTGTTCGGCCGCCGCCTGGAACGCCTGAGCGCGTCCGGCGCACATGCCCGCGTCCCACACCCGCCCCTGCCGCGACCAGATGCGCGAGCGCGCGGACTCCATCTCCGCGAGCGCCCGCCAGGCCCGCGCCTCACTGGGCAACACCCCGACCACCTCACGCACGTCCGGCCCGCCACCAGCGAAGAGGAAGACCACCTCCGGGTGCGGCTCCGAGAGGATTGGCTGGACGGTCTCGGCGTCGTCCCGGACGCTCCGCCAGGCCGCCCAGACACCGCGCAGCATGCGCACGCCGCTCATCGGACGACCTCGAAGCACACGGTGTGGCGCCCGTCCTTCCCGCGCAGGGTGCCCCAGCAGTCAGCCAGCTCCCGCACCATGAGGAGCCCGCGCCCGGCCTCGTCCCACGCAGAACCCTGCACGGGGATCATGGGACGCCCGTCGGAGCCGCCATCGTCCTGGATCTCCACCCGCAGCCGCGCGGCAGACAAGAGCAAGGTCACCCACACCCCGCCGCCGGGCCGACCGCTGGCGCTGTGCCGGACGGCGTTGGTCGCGATCTCGCAGACCAGCAGATCCACATCGCCCAGCTCGAACGTCTGGCCGTACCGGACGAGCACCTGCCGCACCCGAGCCCGAACCTCCCGAACGTCCAGCACACCACCCGAGCACACCCGCTCGGTGTGCACCTCGTCCCAGACGATCACCGCGTTACCCCGGCGATCAGCTCGGCCGCCACCCGCACCGACCCGGCCGGCGTCCGGTGAGCGGCGTCCCACAGGTACGACCACCCGCCCCCGTCCTGGACGACGAGCACCGCCATCGACCGCCGCCGCGAAACCACCGGCACCGACAAGACCGGCTCGGACCGCCCATCGAGGTACAACACCGAGCCCCGCCCGAGGCCGCGCAGGCTCACCATCAGCCTGACCAGCAGCTCCAGCCGCTGAACTGTCTCCAGCGGCACTGACATCCACTCCCCACGCCCTCCGGAAGGCGAGCAGTTGGGTAGGTTCACCATGGGTCCGACTCCTTTGCAGTCGGGTCAAGGCCCCGGGGGCGGTGGTGCAAGCACTGCCCCCGGGGCCGCTCCGTTTCCTTGCTGATTGCCTGCGATCGGCCAGCTTCTTGTGGAACGCTCTGCAAATAATGCATCACCCAGGGTGTCTATGCAAGGGTTGCATTGGCACCGCTGCATTCGTGATCATTCGGGGTGTGGATGGAGCGAGTTGGACTCGCGTCCACACCCTGTCGTCGTTGGAAGGGAGCCACAGTGGGAGCACCGACGGTGCGTCTTCGGCGCCTCGCGGCTGAGCTTCGCCAGTTGCGTAAGTTCGCTGAACTCACTCGCGAGCAGGTGAACGAGCAGACCGGTATCAACGTGGTCACGCTCTACCGCATCGAGACCGCCCGCGTCCGTCCCCAAGCGCGGACTCTGACCAGCCTCTTGGACGTGTACCGAGTGGCCGAGCCCAAGCGCACCGAACTGAGGACGTTGCTCAAGCAGTCGGCGACTCGCGGCTGGCTGCACACCTTCGCCTCAGACCTCCCCGAGCGCTACGCCTCCTACATCGAGTTCGAGTCCGAAGCGCGCGAGGTGTTGAACTATGAGTGCCTGTTCATCCCCGGCCTCCTCCAGACCGAGCGCTACGCAAGAGCCGCCATCAGCGGCGGCGACCCCGAACTCACCCGCGAGGAGGTCGAGAGCCGAGTCGATGCAAGGATGCAGCGGCAAGGGGCTCTCACGAAGGAGGAGCCGCTGAAGCTGTGGGGCATCGTGGACGAAGCCGCCGTCCGCCGCGTCGTGGGCGGCCCTGAGGTTATGCGAGAGCAACTGGACTACCTGCTAACCGTCACTGAACTCCCGACCGTTCAGTTTCAGGTTCTCCCGTTCGACGCAGGCGCCCACCCCGGGATGACCGGTTCATTCGTCGTCATGGGCTTCGCTGAGGTGGTGGGGCCGGACATCGTGTACATCGACAGTCAGGCAGGGGATCTCTTCTTGGAAGAGGAAGCCGACATTGCACGGTATAACCTGACATTCACGCATCTTCGCGCTGGAGCGCTCAGTCCGAGCGCATCTGCCTCGCTGATCGCTGCGGCGACGAAGGACCTGGATTCACGGTAGGGGAGCATGATGATGACCACCCCGCATGATCAATCACGTGCACGGTGGCGGAAGAGTGGCCGAAGTAGCGCCAACGGCCAATGTGTTGAGGTAGCCGACCTTGCAGCGGAGATCGGCGTGCGCGACAGCAAGGCTCCAGACGCCGGGCACCTCACGTTCACCCCTCAAGTTTGGGCCGCCTTCATGACTCAGGCGAAGGCTGGGTACTACGACTGGTAACGGATCAGGACGTGGTGGTCATGAGCAAGGACAAGGGGAACGTCTCTGCCGGCAAGTGGCGCAAGAGCCCGCGAAGCAACGGTGCCGGCGGCAACTGCGTCGAGGTGGCCGTCCTGGACGCAAGCATCGGTGTGCGGGATAGCAAGGCTCCGCACACTGGACACCTGACTTTCGTCCCGGGCGCCTGGTCCGCCTTCATGACCGACGTGAAGGCTGGGCGCCACGACACGTAGCGACTCAGAACGTGGACGGTCATAAACCAAGACAAGGCGAACACCCCTCACGCCGCCTGGCGCAAGAGTAGTCACAGCAGTGGCAACGGTGAGTGCGTCGAGGTCGCCGACCTAACACCGAGCATCGGCGTACGGGACAGCAGGGCTCCGGCCACCGGACACCTCACATTCACATCCCCAATCTGGGCCGCCTTCCTGGCTCACGCGAAGTCCGGCTACTACGACCGGTAACAGCTCAGGATGTAGGTGGTCATGAACCATGGCAGAGCAAGCACGCTTCGCGATGTGTGGCGGAAGAGCAGCCGGAGCAGTGGCAACGGTCAGTGTGTCGAGGTCGCCGCTCTCGTAGTCGCCATCGGTGCGCGATAGCAAAGCGCCCGAAGCCGGGCATTTCACCTATGCTGCCGAAGCCAGGGCCGGGTTCATCGCCAGGACGAGGGCTGGACGCTACGGCAGGTGATCCGGCCAGCCCCGCGCGAGTGAAGGCGCTCGCCGCAGAATCCGGTTGGAGGGTGGCCGCGTCCTATCGACCTCGGGGTGCCTGCGTTCCGTCGCCTTCGAAAGCCGCGCGAGGATGGGGGCATGTATTGCCTTGAGGCGGTCGTGGCCACCGGACCCGTGCTCCGCGAACTGGCCGCCGGTGTTCCCGAGGCGCGTGTCGTTCTCCTCGGCCAACATCTCTCGCTCCTGCCGATGACCGACGCTCTGTTCGACGCGGTCACGGTCGCCGGAGCACCCGAACTCGATGGGTTCTGGAAGGCGCCCGCAGGTCTCGGTCGCCTGCTGGCCGCATGCTCGGCGATAGGACCGGCGGCCTACATCGAGGCTGACTACTTCGGCGGGACGGGGACGCAGTCCGCGCAGGTGTGGGACGGGGGGAAGGTGGTCCTCGGCCCCCTGCACAAGGGCGAGCGGGAATCGTCCGCGGCCGGCGGCAGCCCGATCTCCCAAGCACTCCGGCGGCTCGGGGCCGTCAAGGGCGATCACGTCGACGAGTTCGACGCCGTTGGCCTCGGCCGTCACCGCCGCACCGACGACTGGCTATCGCCATGAGTCGAGTGTCCGTCTGTCAGCGATGGATCGATGCGGGGTCGAACGCCGTCTCAGGCCCGCGCTGACGTGACTTGCGGTGGACGGCGAGGTCGCGGGCCAGGTGCGCACGTCGCAGACCGTGCGAGCGCAGGTAGCGGACGTCCTCGCCCGTGTCGTACATGAGCTGGACGTGGAAGTAGTTCACATACTCCAGCACCGCGAACAGCCCGAAGCCCAACCCCGGCCAGCTGCCCGCCCCCGGAACGGCGACCACCCACCCGACGAGGGCCAACACCCCGACCGCGAGAAGCGGGGCGACGGTGACACGGGTGACCGCGAAGACCCCGGCCCCGGGCAGAGACACGCCAGGGCCCGAAATCTGCCGGAGCTTGGCCAGCCAGTACCCAGCCCCCACCACAAGCAGGACCGCGAACATCGTGAAGCCCACCATGTTCGCCGCCGTCATCGGCAAACCGACGACGCCGAACCAGACCGCGGCCTGCAATGGGACGTTGAACAACTCCAGCCAAGCCAACGACCGCAGCCGCCGCCGAACCCAGGACCGGGAACGATGACGCATCGGGACGATGTTAACTCGGGCGCCAAAGCCACAGGTAGAGGCGACCCACCAACATCCGGAGCGGACGCGGTCGCGGCTGACAGGTGGTAAGCGTGGGTCGCCATGCCGGTGTGAGGCTGTCGTCTGGCGACCGGGCTGGCACGCCTTCCTCAAGCGGACCAAGCCGTACTTCGAGTTCGGGATGACGCATGCGGGTGCCTACCTTCACCACGTGCCGGTGGTGGACGCCGACATCCTGTCCGGGGCCGCACTCGAGCGGACCGTCCCGATTCTGCGTGCCACGGGCTACAACGTGGACATGGAATTCTGGGAGGCCGGCGCTGGCGCGGGCTGCTGTCCGCCGGAGTGCAGCACCATCGGCAACTGACGAGAGACACCGATGCACGACACATGGGCGCGGCTGCCGGACGAGATCCTGGACGCCATCACCGAGCGGACCGGCCAAGTCTGTACCGTCCGGGCAGCGTTCGGCGGCAGCAACACCGATCTGGCTGTCACTGTGACGGGCCCGGCCGGGCGGACGTTCGTCAAGGCTGCTCCGAAGGTGTCGCCGGATGAGGACAGCCCGCGGGTTCGTGCATTGCGCAGGGAAGCCGCGATCAATCCGTGTGTTCCCGAGTTCGCCCCCCGGCTTCTGTGGACAGCCGAAGCCGGGGGGTGGCTCGCGGTGGGCTTCGAGCACATTCGGGGCCGTCACGCCGACTACTCGCCAGGCAACCCCGACCTGCTGGCGCTGGCGGAGACCGTTCACCGGCTCCAAGCCGTCCCGTGCCCGGAGGTCGTCGTGATGCGCGTTGAGCGGCGTTGGGAAGCTCTTGCAAAGGATGTGTCTCCCATGGCGGGGGAGGCCCTTCTACATACTGACCTCAACCCGCACAACCTGCTCATTACCGCAGATGGCCAAGTTCGTGTGGTGGACTGGGCGTTCGCGTCGCGGGGAGCCGCCTGGGTGGAGATCGGTCAGGTTGTCCCGTGGCTGATCCGCGCGGGGCACAGCCCTGCGGAGGCCGAGTGGTGGGCGGAGCAGTTCCCGTCATGGGCGGACGCCGACCCGGCGGCGATCGACCTTCACGCGCGGCTGTCGGCCGAGCGGTGGGGTCGGTACAGCGACGCCCATCCCACCTCGCACGTGCCCGCCTATCTTGCGGTCGCGCGGAGATGGGCCGCCCACCGCCATGGCTGATCATCAGGTGCCACACCAAGGTCTCCCGCTATGCCCTAACGCCACCGGCCGGCGGGACTACTCTCCCCACGTGGCCAGCACACGGGGGCTTGACATGCGGCGATTGCACTCCGGCGTCGAGTGGGACGGCGTCGCCAAACTCGCGATGAATGCCGTCGGTCACCCAGCGAGCGCCATTGAAGTAGCTGCGGGCAAGGCGATATGAGCGTGCGGAAACGGCGGTGGGAGGACCTTCCGAGTGAGGTGCTGGCAGCCGTGGAGGACCGGTGTGGGACGGTGCTCAAGGTTGTGGCTGCGGAGCGGGGCATCATGCCAGGGGTGGCTGCGAGGCTTCACACGGCGGGTGGCAGCGTGTTTCTCAAGGGCGTTCCGGCCGACGATCCCGCCGCCCGCCTCTATCTGCGTGAGCGAGCGGCGAACCTTGCGCTCGCCCCGTCCGTCCCGGCCCCTCGGATGCTGTGGTGCGCTGACATCGGCGGTTGGCACCTGCTGGTGTTCGAGTACATCGATGGCGCGCGGAGTGCCGACCTGTCACCCGGGTCTCCAGATCTGCCCGGCGTGATCGACACCCTCGCACGACTTGGAGGGGCGGACGGCGCGCTGCCATGTGTGACGGTCAACCTCGACTTGCTTCAGAGGGCGGCCGCTGAGCTGTTGGGCATGAAGCCACGGGAGCCGTGGTGGGGGATGTACGCCGAGGCGTTCGAAGGGCTGTCGGTGGAATCGCTGAAGGGGGAGACGCTGCTGCACTATGACCTGCACAGCGGAAACCTCCTCGCCGCCGGCCAGGACGTTTACGTCATCGACTGGTCCTTCGCGTGCCGGGGGCAAGCGTGGATCGATGCTGCGTTGCTCGTCCCTCGCCTGGTCGAAGCTGGCCACAGCCCCGCGCAAGCCGAAGCGCTCGTCGCAGCACACCCCGGTTGGAACACGGCTCCGGCCGACGCGGTCACCGGCCTCGGCGCCTTGTGGACGATGTTCCGCGAGTACAAGGCCATGCACGGGCTAGCGGACACACGCGGCTTCCGGGCCGGGGCGGCGCAAGCGGGCCGAGCTTGGATCACTCACCGAACAAGGTGACGGAGTACCCCCACCGCCCTGGCTGCGGAGAGTGGTGACCTAGGGCTGAGCGACGTCGACCTGCGTCTTCCGGAGTTCTTCGAGGTGGTGGGCGGCGACGTAGGCGTCGAGTTCGGCACGGGCCCGGGCCTGACGCTCAGAGTCGGCGAGTTCGGGGTTGTGGCGGTGTGCTTCGGTCTTTATGTCCTGCCAGCTGCGTCCAACGCTCATTGTCCGGCCTCCTTGTCCTTAACGTTGGTGTATGCCCAAGACGTCATCACGGGTCGAACTATGCCCGCTCGCGCTCTCCGACGAGGACGAGTTTTGTTCGCTTGTGCAGGCGAGCACCGAACTCCACCGTCCATGGATGCGGCTGCCCGCGACTGCGGAGGAGTTCCGGGTTTGGATGCGACGCTTTGACGATGGCACCAACCTGGGCTTTCTGGTCCGTGTCCGGGAGACTGGTGCAGCCGCCGGTATGGTCAACATCAACTCGATCATCCGGGGCCGCTACCAGGGCGCGTCCCTCGGTTATGCGGCCTTCGCCCCGTTCGCTGGACGCGGGTACATGACCGAAGGGCTTGCCGTCGCCCTGCAGTACGCCTTCACCGAACTGCGGCTGCACCGGCTGGAAGCCAACATTCAGCCGGCGAACAAAGCATCTCTGGCGCTGGTGCAGCGGCTGGGTTTCCGTTACGAAGGGCTTTCGCCCGCTTATCTCTACATCGATGGGTGCTGGCAGGATCACGAACGCTGGGCCATCACCGCGCCGATTCCCTGGACGCCTGATCCGTCCCTTCCTCAGGCTTGAGGGGACGGTCAGTGGCGGACCTGGTGTTCCACACGGTTGTGGAGTTCCGGCGGGTATGCGGACCGCCACAGCGGTAGTCCGGGGAGGATACAACGTCGGACGTCCAGGTGCTCGTTGTTCACGAATTCTCGAAGCGTGGCCTCGTACCATTCCTGCGCCAAAACCCGCACGTCATCTGGTTCTACCTCGCTGTTTGCCTGCACGCTATCCAGCCGAAGCGGCAATGCCGACCAATACCATGCCCGCGCAGCGCCGGCTCGCTCCAAGTCGGTGCCCGTTTGCAGATAGTCCAGGAGTGCGGCGCGGACGCGCCGGCGGCCGAAAGCGTTCAGAGTCGGCTCGACGAACTGCCGGTTGAAACTCGGGTCGGGGTCGTGGACGGCCGCCTTGACGAGGACGTCGAAGGAGGCGTCGGGCAAGGTCAGGCCCTCTCGGCAGGCACCGCGGAGCGCCGACCGCGCCAGTTGTGCCCAGCGTCGCTCGTCACCTGGATCCGGCTCGGGTGCGACCGCGAGGTCGAGCACCCGGACAACGTCGGCCACACACCGAAGGAACGACGCCCGTCCGTCCTCGGTTCTTGATGGCAATGCCATGAATCCCCGCGCAGAACCGGATTCCTCTTCAGCGGCTTCGCTCTCGTCCACGCTCACAGTCGGCCTCCCATCCGAAATTGCGCCACGGCTACGATCACCGGCCGACCGGCACCACGCGATCAACGTCTCTAGCTTGCTGGACGCTCCGCACTGTGTCGAGGGACGGACACGGTCGGCCCGCCCCGGCGGTTACGACGCTGACCTATGGCGACGCAGCGAGATGCTGCGCCGGATGGTTAGCGTCCAGCCGCACGACCAGAGTTCCGCATCGGCTGTCGTCCTGGCATGGGTGTAATGCGGGCTTTAGGGTTCGTCGTCCAGGCCCGGTATGACGGCGAAAGAAGTCAGCCTCCGAAGAGAGCGTCTGGTACCCCTGATGTCCAAATCGCCGGTGGCGGTAACCTGCAGTCCGTTGCCGTGCGCTCTGAGCGCCTCATTGTAATCGGGTTCGCTCAAGTCGACTCGGTACCTGCGGGCTTCGCCGGAATCGTCGGCTACTCCCTGGATCACCGCTTCTCCGCGTCCAAAGCTGCCCTCACGGAACAGCCGGACGATCAGCCCGGTGACGGTTACTCCGGCTCTGGGCTGCTTGGTCCGTAGGTAATCGGCGCCTTCACCAAGGATTCGTTGCTGCCCCGGGGTGATTCGGAGGAGTGCGGGCTCTGCGGTCCCGCCGGTCACCGGTGACTTCGCGAACCGTATTTGGTAGATGCCGTGCTCCGGCCCGCCCAGGGAGCTCAGTGCCGCCAACTCCGTGGCGTTAGGGGTATCGGGGGTGAACTCTCCGAATGTGGATATCGGCCGAGTTCCCTCGCTGACCTCCATCGCCAACTGCTGGGCCTTCCGGGCGGTCGCCAGCATCCGGTTCGTCACCTTCCGCCCGAAGGGCTGGGGCGGTACCTCGACCAGAGCGTCCTGGCCCGGTGGAGTCAGGTCATCCAATTCGTCCGAGTATATGTCTGCCAATGGCAGGGCCAGTGAAAGTATGAAGCTTCCCGGTTGAGTGGACAGCCTTGCTTGCGCTGCGTATGCCTCCGCGCGCTGTGGTCGCCGCGGAGGGAGGACCAGTGAACTGTAGTCCAGTGCAGCCGCAGAAGCCACAACGAAATTCTTCAGCGCAGAAATTGCGGAGTATGCCAGAAGGAGTGGCGCTTCGCCCGACGGGGCGTCCGGAGTCAGGCGGACGGCGACATTATCGGCTCCGCCGAAGTTGATGTCGTCCACTATCTCTTCTGGCAGGCGTTGCTCAACGAAGGAGAGTGCCTTAAGAGCCTCATCTACCCGTTCGGTGTAGTCGCGGACACGCTGAGTCGCCGGCAGTACAACACGGATTAGGTCATGTGAACCGGTGCGTCGTGGACGCCACATGGTGGTCTGCCCGTCGGCGTCCTCTAGCGTCCAGCCGGAATCGGTGAGGTAATGCGTCAGTTCTGTGAGATCCGGGACGCTGGCAGAACTTTCGTGGCTCATGGCCGCCCCCAGGCATCGATGGGGGGAACGGGCGTCGATCGCCGAACTCCGTGTGTTTTGAGCATTCTGTGCAGCCCTGGCCGATCCAGGGTATTTGCAAGGGGAAGGTGTATTGCCTGGCTTGTCCCATTCCTTGAAGGCTCCATGCCCTCAAGAGAGATCCATGACCCGCGGCCACAGAGCAGCGTTCCCTCGCTATGAAGGCGCACGTTCTCACCTTCCCCGAAAACGCCGATTACGGCAAGAACCCTACCAACGGCGTGGTCGATGCGCCGGAGCGCATCGTATGTCTCAAGGTCCAGGTCATAACGGAAGTCGCCAGACGTCAGCTGCCGCAGCTCGATGGTTGTTTTGACCTGGACGTTCACCGTGGGGTAGTAGGTCCCCAGCTCGGTTCCTGGATACACCAGCTGCACGTCCGCCTTCTGGAGATCCACCGTGGTCGGCCGGCCGTGGAGGAGACCACACCCGGCGGCGACCGCCTCTAGCCAGGCTTCGCCGAAGTCGCCTTGCAGTGTGTTCTGGTCCTGGTCCCGCACGAGTGATGATTGTGCCGTATCAAGTAGCGGAGTGTGGTGTTTCTGCCACTCTGGGTTGTGGGCGGTGACGTAGGCGACGGCCGACTGGTTCGGTCGAGCGGTTTGTGGGCGTGACTCTCACGAAGGTATCCGCCTGACCTGTGGGTACGTCGGGGTGGCTGGGGTTCTTCGGGGGTGTGTCGTGTTTGGGGGTGTGGCAATCGTCTTGTCGGTGAGGGCGATTGTCGGCCGTAGAGGGGGCGAGGGTGCCGTGTCGGACGTGGACAGGAAGCGTGTGGCGCACCGGGAGTTGGTGGATCGGGTGCTCCAGGGGGAGGGGCGGGCGTCTGTGGAGCAGCGGGCGCGGGCCTTTGGTAATGAGGGGCTCTCCTCGCCGTTGGACGTGCTGATCGGCAAGGTGGTCGGCGGGGCGGCGCAGGTTACTGAGACGGATCTGGCGGCGGTGAAGGCTGCCGGGTACAGCGAGGACCAAGTCTTCGAGCTGGTGGTGTGTGCTGCTGTGGGGCAGTCCGACCGGTTGTATGCGGCTGGGCTGGCGGCTCTGGCGGAGGCGAAGGAGGGGACGGATCATGCGTCTTGACATCCTCAACCGCGGTTACGACCGGAAGAGCAAGGTGCTGTTCGCGGTCATCAGGCTGTTCTCCGGGCATCCGGTGCCGGACGCCGCCAGGCTGGTCTTCTACCGGCCCGATTTCTACGGTGCACGGGCCAAGGAGTTCACTCACGAGGCGATGCGTGGGGCGTCCGACTGGTCGGTGGCGGACCGGGAGTTGATGGCGGCCTACGTGTCCAAGGTGAATGAGTCCGCGTTCTGTATCGGCGCGCATACCGCGACTGCGAGCAGGGCTTATCAGGACGGGTCGCGTGTTGCGGCGGTGTTGGACGATCTGGAATCGGCGCCCATTGAGGAGCCACTGCGGGCGACGCTGCGGATGCTCGGCAAGCTGACCCGGGACGGGACGGTCGGCGCCAGCGATATGCGGGACGTGTTGGCCGCCGGGGTCTCGGATCGGCAGGTTCGGGACGCGTTGGCGGTTTGTGCTGCCTTCAACGTCACCGACCGGCTCGCAGACGCTTTCGGGTTCGAACTGCTGAGCCCTGAAGGGTTCGACGCGGGCGCCAAGTACTTGCTGAAGCGCGGTTACCGGTAGGTCGCGGGAGTCATGCTGCGGTCGGAGATCGGGTTTCGACTGTGGGTGGATGCCTGGGAGAACCGGGCGGCCGAGGCTTGGCGGCATGACTTCACAGATGGAGGTCAGCCCGGCGATCAGGGTCGAAGGGCTGACGAAACGGTATGGGCGTCGCACGGTGGTCGATGATCTGACGTTCACGGTCAGGCCGGGGGCGGTGACGGGCTTTTTCGGTCCGAACGGTGCGGGGAAGACGACGGCGTTGAAGGCGGTCGTGGGGCTGGCGCGGCCGTCGGCGGGGGCGGTGGCGGTGCTGGGGGCGCCGGTGGGCTCGATGGTGCTGGACGCGCGCCGGATCGGCGTCCACATTGAGCCGTGCGGTGCGCACCCCGGGAGGTCGGCTCGTGCGCATCTGCGGGCGCTGGCGCTGGCGGCGGGGCTGCCGCGGCGGCGCGTCGAGGAGGTGCTGGAGGTCGCCGAGTTGACGGGGGCGGCGGGGCGCCGGGTCGGCGCCTTCTCGCTGGGGATGCGGCAGCGGCTCGGGCTCGCCGCCGCGCTGCTCGGCGATCCGGAGATCCTGGTGCTGGACGAGCCGGCCAACGGCCTGGATCCGCAGGGGATCCGCTGGCTCCGGACGATGCTGCGGGACCGGGCGGCGAAGGGCGGCACCGTGCTGCTGTCCAGCCACCTGCTCGCGGAGGCCGCGCAGACGGTCGACGACGTGGTCGTCATCGACCGTGGCAGGCTGGTGCACGAGGGACCGATCAGTGAGGTGGAGTCGCTGGAGGACGTGTTCCTCGAGCTCACCGGAGGGTTGGAGCGATGATCGGCCTGCTTCGCGGGGAACTGCTCAAGTCCGTGACGACCCGTGCCGTGTGGGGGTTCGCGGCCGGCGGGATGGCGTTCGCCGTCCTGAACGCGGTGCTCGTCGCCAAGGCGTCGGGGACGCTCGACGAGGTGCCGGAGAAGAAGGAGGCGCTGTCGGCGCTCCCGGTCCTGTTGCTGCTGTGGGGGCTGGTCGGCGCGGCGGGCGAGTACCGCCACCGGACCGCCGCGCCCACGGCGCTCGTCGCCCGGCGCGGTCGCGGTACCGTCCTCGCGGTGCGGATCGTGGCGTATGTGTTGACCGGGCTCGGGCTGGCGGTGCTGATCAACGCGGTCGCGGTCGGCGTGGCGCTGCCGCTGCTGGCGGACCAGCCCGGCCCGGACCTGACGTCCGGCCAGGTGGCAGGGGTCGTGGCGGGCAACGTCGGGGCGCTCGTGCTGGCGACGGTGCTGGGCGCGGCGCTCGGTGCGCTGATCCGCAGCCCGGTCGTCGGCGCGGTGGTCCTGCTGATCCTGGCCCTGGTGGTGCAGCCCCTGGTGAGCGGGGCGTGGGAACGGGAGGCGAACCTGTCGCCGTTCGGCGCGGCGGGGATCATGACGGGCGGGACCCACAACACGACGCTCACGGTCGCGGAGGCCGGCGCGGTGTTCGCGGTCTGGACGGTGCTCGCGGTGCTGGTCGCGGTCGCGTGCGAACGACGGCGCGACCTGGCGTGAACGTCGTGGGGAAGATCCGGGCGGTGCGCGGCCTGCAGGCCGCGCACCGCCCGGTGCTGTTCGACATCGCGCTCGCCGTGGCGGTGACCATCGTCGAAGTGGGGCTGCTGTTCAACGACGGCACGCAGGCCGTGCCGCTGCCGATCGCGGTGACCGTCCTCACCGGCGCGGTGCTCTTGGCACGCCGCCGGTTCGGGGTGTTGGTGATCGCGGTGACGGTCGCGTCGGCGGCCGTCCTGGCGGCGGCCGGGTACTCGCCCGGAGGCGCGCCGGTCGTCGTCGCGCTGTGGTCGCTCGCCGAGACACGTGACCGGCGCGTCTCGCTCGCGGTGCTGGCACCGGTGGTCGTGTTCCTGCTCGCCGACAGCATCAGCAGCCCGCCGGTGCCGATCGGGGCGTGGATGCTGGGCGCCTACATGCAGACGCGCCGCCGCTACGTCCGGGCGGTGGAGGAACGGGCCGCCACCCTCGAACGGGAACGGGAGCAGCTCGACCTGATCGCGGCGCAGCGCGAGCGGGAGTCGATCGCCCGCGAACTGCACGACATCGTCGCCCATTCGGTGACGGTGATGCTGATCGGGGTCCGCGGCGCCCGCGACGTCCTGGAGACCGAACCGCAGGTGGCCGCGCGGACGCTGGAGCGGGTGGAGACCAGCGCCGAGGAGAGCCTGGCCGAGCTGCGCCGGATCCTCGTCCTGCTGCGCGGGGAGCATGCGGCGGAGACACGGCCGCAACCCTCACTGGCGGACCTGGACGAACTGGTCGCGGGATACCGCGCGGCGGGGCTGCCGGTCCGGCTGGAGACCGCCGGGGAACCGCTCGACCTGCCGAGCGGGGTGGAGCTGTCCGCCTACCGGATCATCGGGGAGGCGTTGACCAACGCGCTGAAACACGCCGGGGCGACACTGGTCACGGTGCGGCTGGACTACGGCGGAGCGGACCTGGAGGTGCGGGTGCACGACGACGGGACGGGAACCGGCGAGCCCGGCAACGGCGGGCACGGCCTGGTGGGGATGCGGGAGCGGGTCGCGGTGCTCGGCGGTGAGCTGGAGACGGGCCGGGCCCCCGGCGGCGGCTTCCGGGTCGCGGCACGGCTGCCGATCGGGGAGCCCGCGTGACGATCCGGGTGCTGATCGTCGACGACCAGGAACTCATCCGGATCGGTTTCCGGCTGTTCCTGCAGACCCGCGAAGAACTGGAGGTCGTCGGCGAGGCAGCGGACGGCCACGAGGCCATCGCGCGGGCGGCGGAACTGCGGCCCGACGTCGTCCTGATGGACGTCCGGATGCCGCGGATGGACGGCGTCGAGGCCACCGCCCACCTCACCGCCACCGACCGCCACCCAATGGACGAGCTCCGCCCGCCTCGCGTGTTGATCCTCACCACCTACGACCTCGACGAATACGTGTTCGGTGCGCTGCGTGCCGGGGCGTCGGGGTTCCTGCTGAAGGACGCGCCCCGCGAGCGGCTCCTGGAGGCGATCCACGTCGTCCACCAGGGCGAGGCGCTGCTGTCCCCGTCGATCACCCGCCGCCTCATCGAGGACTACGCCGGCCGCACCGACCCGGTCCGGCCGTCCCCCGACCTGCTGGCCGCGCTGACCCCGCGTGAGCGCGAGATGCTCCTGCTCGTGGCCCAGGGCCTGTCGAACCAGGAGATCGCGGCGCGGCTCGTCGTCACCGAGGCCACCGTCAAGAGCCACGTCGGCAGCGTGTTCGCCAAGCTCCACCTCCGCGACCGCGTCCAGGCCGTCGTGCTGGCCTACGAGCACGGCCTCGTCGTCCCGGGCCGCCGCCCCGACCCTCGGTGAACGATCCGCCGGTGCCGGGGCACTGCAGACACCTGCCCCGGTCGCATGAAAAAGTGCCTTTTTGATCATCGGGTCGGGGTGCGGGGAGGGCGTGCGGGGTGTCCAGCGAGAAGTTGAAGCCGCTCCAGGC
>NZ_JABXFD010000347.1 GCF_013372625.1 Actinomadura sp. BRA 177 | reverse complement strand
AGGGTCGCCGACGCGGACCGGGGACGCGGTGATCTCCCCCGGCTCGCCCTTGGCCTTGTGCAGCGCCAGCAGCTCGTCCAGCGTGAAGGGCAGCTGCGCGGCGACCTCCGCCGCCGGCGCGACGGGGCCCGTGCGGACGGGGACCGCCACCGCCTCGGCGCCGAGGTCGGCCGCCGTCTGCGATACGGTGCCGCCGGCGCCGTGGACGCGGGTCTCGATGGGCATGGCGTTGGTCCCCCCTGGTACGCGCTTGCGGGTTCGGAAATGGCAAGGGCCCCGGCGGCGTCGCCGGGACCGTCACCAACAGGCCGGGAGCGGTGGAGCGGTCAGCCCACGACGCCCTTGATCGCCTCGCCGAGCTCCTTGGCCTCGTCGGCGGAGAGCTCGACCACGAGACGGCCGCCGCCTTCGAGGGGGACCCGCATGACGATCCCGCGTCCCTCCTTGGTCACCTCTAGCGGACCGTCTCCCGTCCGCGGCTTCATCGCCGCCATGCGTACATCCCCTTCCTGTAGGGCCGCGGCCTGGCACACCGTTGGCCGCGTGGCCGCGTGTCGCATCCGCGTATTCGGTAGTGGTCCATTATCTCGTCTTCCGGGCGCGAAGTGGTAACGATCAGCCTCCAGATCGGAAGATGGGAAGATCTGCGGGCGAAACGAGAGGACGACGATGTCTGAGACCGTGCTGTACGACGTGACCGACGGTGTGGGGACGATCACACTGAACCGGCCGGACGGGATGAACTCGCTGACGGCCGAGATGAAGGAGCTGCTGCGGGCGACGGTGGTGCGCGCCGCCGCCGATCCGGCCGCCCGCGCGGTGATCCTCACCGGCGCCGGACGGGCCTTCTGCGCGGGCCAGGACCTGCGCGAGCACGCCGACAACCTGGCCGCCGGGAAGGGCTTGGACGGCACCGTCCGCAAGCACTACAACCCGATCGTGCTGGCGCTCGCCGGGATGCGCAAGCCGGTGGTGGCGGCGGTGAACGGCGTGGCGGCGGGCGCGGGCGCGTCGCTGGCGTTCGCCTGCGACCTGGTCGTCGCGTCCGACAAGGCCCGGTTCGCGACCGCGTTCACCGGGATCGGCCTCGCGCCCGACAGCGGCATGTCGTGGACGCTGCAGCGCCTCGTCGGCCGCGCGAAGGCCACCGAGCTGCTGCTGCTGGGCGAGCCGGTGAAGGCGGAGCAGGCGCTGGAGCTGGGCCTGGTGAACCGGGTCGTCCCGGCGGACGAGCTGGCCCCGGCGTCGGTGGAACTGGCGCGGCGCCTCGCGGCCGGCCCGACCGTCTCCTACGGCGCGGTGAAGGCGTCCCTCGACCACGCGGCGACGCACGACCTGGCGTCCGCGCTGGAGCGGGAGGCCGAGCTGCAGGACGAGTGCGCGGAGACCAGCGACCACAAGAACGCGACCGAGGCGTTCCTGAAGAAGCAGCAGCCGGAGTTCGAGGGCCGGTAGGGCTTTCCCCCGTACCGGCCGGGGAGTCTCCGTCAATGCGGGCGAGGGGCGGCGGCGGTTTGCTTGAGGCATGACCCAGACAACCGCCGCACCCCCTGCCGGGCAGGTCAACGACCATGTCGCCGTCGCCCGCGACGTCGTGAAGTCGTACGGGACGGGCGAGCAGGCGGTGACCGCGCTGCGCGGCGTCTCGGCGGCGTTCCCGCGCGGCCGGTTCACCGCGATCATGGGGCCGTCCGGCTCCGGGAAGTCGACGTTCCTGCACTGCATGGCCGGGCTCGACACCGTCACGTCCGGCTCGGTGCTGATCGGTGATGTCGACATCACCACGCTGTCCCGGACCCGGCTGACGAAGCTGCGCCGGGACCGGCTCGGGTTCGTGTTCCAGTCGTTCAACCTGCTGCCGATGCTGACGGCGGAGGAGAACATCCGGCTGACCGGCCGGCTCGGGAACCGGCGCGCCGACCGGGAGTGGTTCGCCGCGATCGTGGACGCGCTGGGGCTGCGCGAGCGGCTGTCGCACCGTCCGGGCGAGCTGTCGGGCGGGCAGCAGCAGCGGGTCGCGGTGGCGCGGGCGCTGCTGACCCGGCCGGAGGTGCTGTTCGCGGACTTGCCGACCGGCAACCTCGACTCCCGGTCGGGCGCCGAGGTGCTGGGCTTCCGGCGCCGCGCGGTGGACGCCTACGGCCAGACCGTGATCATGGTCACGCACGACCCGGGCGCCGCCGCGCACGCCGACCGGGTGCTGTTCCTCGCCGACGGCATGATCGTCCACGAGCTGCGCTCCCCCACCATCGACCAGGTGCGCGCCGTGATGCGCCGGATGGAGGGCTGAGCGCCATGTGGCTCATCGCGCGCCGCTCGTTCGCCGAGGGCTGGCTGCGGCTGGCCGCCACGCTGCTGGCGGCGGTGTTCTCGATCGGGCTGATCGCGGGCTCGCTGCAGTTCACGCTGCGCGCGCAGGAGGCGGTCTCGGGCAGCAATGCCAGCGAGTACTCCCGCGCGGACGTGCTCGTCCAGGGCGGCTCGGTCGACACCGACGACCCCTACGCGGCCCCGGACGGCCGGGTCGCGCTGAGCGCGGTGGCGGGACGGCCGGGTGTGGCGGCCGTGGCCGGGGACGCGATGGTCCCGGTGACCGCGAACGGCTCCGACGGCAAGCTCATCCTGCCGCCGGCCGGTGCGGGCACCACGCTGCGCCCGTGGACGTCCGACGCCCGCCTCAACCCCTACCACCTGGAGTCGGGCCGCGCCCCGGCAGCCGCCGACGAGGTCGCGGTCACCCGCCATGTGGCGCGCGCGGGGAAGCTGGACGCCGGCGACCCGCTGAGGGTCATGCTGCCGAAGCAGAGCCGCACGATGAAGATCGTTGGGGTCGTCACCGTGCAGGGCCTCAGCGCCGTCGCGAGCGGCGACCTGCTGCTGGCGGCGCCTTCGACCGTCCAGCAGGCGGCGGGCCTCCCGGCCGGGACGTGGCAGAGCGTCTGGGTGAAGTCGGCGGGCGTCCCACCGAAGAAGCTGCGCGGCGACCTGGCCCGCGACCTCGGCCAGGACGTCACCGTCCGCACCGCCGCGGGCGTGCGGCACGCCCAGTCGGCCGACCTGCAAGGGGCGGGTGCGGCGATCGGCGGCGCCATCGGGATGCTCGCGTCCGTGGCGGTGTTCGTGGGCCTGTTCGTCGTCGCCAACACGTTCGGCACGCTCGTCCGGCAGCGGACCCGGCGGCTCGCGCTGCTCAGCGCGATCGGGGCGACGCCCCGCCAGATCAAACGCCTGATCCGGTGGGAGGCCCTCGCGCTCGGCGTCATCGCCTCAGCGGGCGGCGTGCTGCTCGGCTACCCGATCTCGGCCCTGCTCACCCGCCTCTTCGCCGAGGACGGCTTCGACATCACCGCCGCCGACGCGCAGTACGGCTGGATCGCGCTCGCCGCACCCGCCGTCACCGGAATCTTCGTCACCCAGTTCGCCGCGTGGCGGGCCGCGCGCCGCGCCGCCCGCATCTCCCCCATGCAGGCACTCCGGGTCGCGAGCGCCGACACGCCGGGCCGCCGCTGGCCGCGCCTGCTCGGCGCGCTCGCCGTCTTCGCGTGCGCCTGGATGTTCTTCGGCCCGATCTTCGCCGTCCGGCTGGAGGAACCGCCGGGCCCCGACCGCACCGTCGCCACGTGCGTGCTGGTCTTGATGGGCTGCATGACGACGGTGGGGGCGCTCGCCGTCCTCGCCCCGTTCTTCGTCGGCCCGCTCGGCGGCCTGGTCGGACGCGTCGGGACGGCCGTCAGCGGCGAAGCCGGGCGGCTGGCCCGCGCCACCATCACGCGCAGCTCGCGCCGGGTGTCGTCGGCCGCGTCGTCGCTCATGCTGGGCGTGGCGCTGGTCGGCGCGACCGCGCTGATCGTCCTGTCGGTGGACGCCCGCTTCGACACGGCCGGCAAGCAGGTGATGCGCGCCGACCACGCGATCGCCGCGACCGGCACGACCTCCAACGGCCCGGCGCCCCTCCCCCGCGACGCGGCGGCGAAGGCCGCCGCCGTGCCCGGCGTGTCGGCCGCGACGGCGCTGACGGTGTCGGACATCAAACTGGTCGATCCCCCGCCGAAGCGGCCGTCACCGGAAGAGGCCCCGGAGCCGGTCTACCTGACCGTGACGGGCGCGGACCAGGCCGCCCTGCCGTCCGTCCTCAAGCTGGGCGGGCACCTGCCCCGGCTCGGCGACGGCGAGATCGCCCTCACGTCCACGATCATGAAGGGGCAGCACATCAGGAAGGGCCAGAAGATCGTCGTGCGCGGCGCCCAGGGCAGGATCCCGCTCACGGTCGCCGCCGCCTACCACGACCCGTCGCACCTCTTCGCCGACATGGCGGTCGTCTCGTCCGCGACCATGGACCGCCTGGACCCGGACGCGTCCACCCAGGTGGTCCTGGTCCGAGGCGGCTCCGAGCAGGCCCTGACCCACGCCTTCGCGGACACTCCGGGCGTCAAGGTGCTCGACAGATCCGCCTACGTGAAGACGGCGGCCGACGCGATGACGAAGGGCATGCGGGTCATCTACGGCTTCATAGGCATGGCCTTGGTCCTGGCCCTCTTCGGCATGGCGACCACGGTCTCGATGAGCGTCAGCGACCGAACCCGAGAGTTCGGCCTCCTGGGCGCAGTCGGAGCAACAATGACGCAGATCAAGGCCATAGTCCGCTGGGAGGCCGCCGCGGTCGTCCTCCTGGGCACCCTCTTGGGTCTGGGCACGGCCCTGGGCACCGTCTACCTGATGCACCTGGCCACAGGCAGCTCTTTCCTAACTCCGAACCCACGCTGGTGGCTGTTCCCAGCGGTCATTGCGGGCGCTGCCGTCGTCACCCTCGCGACGTCCGCCTTCCCGTCCCGCCGTGCCGCCACCGTCCCCATCCTCGAAGCCACCAAGGCCGAGTGACTAGCGGAAGGCGCAGCCGGTTAGGTGGTCGTTTACCAGGCCGCAGGCCTGCATTAGGGCATACGCCGTGGTGGGGCCCACGAAGCGGAAGCCGTGCTTCTTCAGTTCCTTGGAGAGGGCCTTGGATGCGTCCGTGTTGGCGGGGACGTCGGCCATGTCGGTGTAGGCCGGGGAGTCGGGGTCGGCGTAGCGCCAGGCGGTGGCGGCGAGGCCGCCGGGGAGGTCGAGGGCGGCGCGGGCGTTGGCGATGGCCGCGTCGATCTTCGCCCGGTTCCGCACGATGGAGGCGTCGGCCATCAGGCGCTCGACGTCGTCCGGGCCGAACGCGGCGACCTTCTCGGGGTCGAAGCCGTGGAAGGCCGCGCGGAAGTTCTCGCGCTTGCGGAGGATCGTCAGCCAGGAGAGGCCCGACTGGAACGCCTCCAGGCAGAGCTTCTCGTAAAGCCCCACGTCGTCGCGGACGGGACGGCCCCACTCGTTGTCGTGGTAGGCGATGTAGTCGGGCGCCGACATGCCCCACGGGCAGCGCGCCAGCCCGTCATCGCCGAGAATCGCTGTCACCCGGCCGTTCTACCTCATGCCTCCGACAAAGCGGCGAGGCGGCGGAGGGCGAGGGTCAGGACCGCCTTCGCGATCGGGCCCGCCACCAGCCAGCCGGCGCGGCCCACAGGCCCGAAGGGCAGGTCTATGCGTTCCGCCCAGATGACGCGGCTGCCGTCTCCCTCGGGGACGACCTTGAACCACGCCTCGCCGCGCACCACGCGGCCGGTGTGCCGGACGGCGACGCGGCGGCCGTCCCGCCAGTCGGTGATGATCATGGTGTCGAGGAAGCCGACCGGGCCGATGCCGGTGCGGGCGCGGAGCTCGTCGCCGACCTTGTCGCCGCCTTCGGCGCTGGTGAACGGCATCCACTCGGCGTGCCGCGGCCAGTCGGTCAGGACCGCGAAGACCCGCTCGGCCGGGGCGCGGGACACGGCCTCCGCGTGGACGGCGACCCGGCTCACTGGTGGTCCTCCTTCTGGCCGGCCTCGTCCGGGACGGTCTCCTTGCGGAGCGGGACGCCGTTGGGCTCGTCCAGGCCGTGCAGGGCGCCGATCGCCGGTTCCTTCGAGCGCTCGCGGAGGTCGCGCAGCTGGCGTTCGAGGTCGGCCACGCGGGCGTCGCGCTCGCGCAGGGCGGCGGCCAGGCGCTGGACGGCCTCGTCCGTCACCTGCATCTGGTAGCCCCAGATCGTCGCGGGGAGGCGGAGCCGCGCCCCCTCCGGCCCCAGGACGGGGCGGCCGTCGGCGTCCACCTGGAGCGGCGGGTAGTCCGGATGGGTCTCGGCCAGCTCGCCGCCCCGGCCCATGGCGAGGACGACGACGGCGCCCAGCACGGCCACGCCGGCCAGGACGAGCACCACGGTCACCATCACGCTCCGATCTGCCTGCGTCCCTCTGAAGGACGATCCCCGGACTCTGATCGTGCCACGCTTGGGGGCATGGGCATGCAAGAGCGGATGGTCCTTCCACCGGACGCGCCGGTTCCGGACGGTGCCGCGGACGCGGGCACGGCGCCCCCGGCGAGCCGGGTGGAACGGCTCGCCGCCTCCGGGGACGCCGTGCTCGTCACGCTGGAGACGGACGCGCGGGAACCCGATCCCGGGCTGCTCGCCGCGGCGTCCGTCTACGCGTGGCTGGGAGTGACGTATTTCCGCGTGCCGGAATCGCAGGCGGACGGCATGCGCCAGGTGCTCGACATGGTCGCGTCCATCCGGGGCACCCGTCCTCCCACCGTCGCCAGGCGGGGCCTCGCCTAGCCCCGGAGGCGCGGACGACATGGGTACTCCTTAGCTTGACTTCCTCCCCTCCCCGAAGGGAAGGGAATTCCTACGGCTCGCGCCGCAGGGGTTTCTGCTTCGCAGCCGACTGCGGAAGGGAGGGCCCTTGCCGTCTGACATCAGCTCCACAGACATCACCGGGGCTTGCCCCGGCTGCGGCTCGACCAGCCGCAAGGATGTTCTTGGCCGCGTTGTGGTCCCGGTCGTGCCGGGTGCGGCAGCCCGGACACGTCCAGTGCCGGGTCGACAGGCTCAGCTTCTCCAGCAGGTGTCCGCAGGCCGAGCAGGTCTTGGACGAGGGATACCACCGGTCGATCATCACTAGGACGCGTCCCGCACGCGCGGCCTTGTACTCCAACTGCCGGCGGAACTCCCCCCACCCGCAGTCGGAGATCGCGCGGGCCAGGCTGCGGTTCTTGACCATGTTGGCGACCGCGAGGTCTTCGATCACGATCACGTCGGCCTGGCGGACGAGGTTGGTGCTGGTGCGGTGCAGGAAATCTTGGCGGGCGTTGCGGACCTTGCGGCAGGTGCGGGCGACCTTGGCCTTGGCCTTGCGGCGGTTGATGCTGCCGGGCTGCTTGCGGGCCATGCGCCGCTGGTACCGGGCCAGGTTCGCCGCCTTGCGCTCCAGATGATGCGGGTTAGCGATACGCTCCCCGTCCGACGTCACCGCGAAATCCTTCACCCCCAGGTCGATGCCGATGGCATGCCCGGCGACGGGCAGGGGCTCGGGGTTGCCGGTGTCGACGGCGAAGGTCACGTACCAGCGGCCGTCCGGCTCTCGCGAGATCACCACCATCGTCGGGTCCAGCGTCGCCAGGTCCACCTCATCGAAAGACCACACGAAAGCCAGCGGCGCGGTGGTCCTGGCCATCCGCAGTTCGCCCCCGTGCATGCGGAACGCCGAGCGAGTGTAGTGCGCGGACTGGCGGCCGGTGCGGGTTTTGAAGCGGGGGTAGCGGGCGCGTCCGGCGAAGAAGTTGGCGAACGCGGTGTGCTGGTGGCGCAGCGCCTGCTGCAGCGGAACCGAGGAGACCTCGGACAGGAACGCCAGATGTTCGGTCTTCTTCCAGGCGGTCAGTGCGGCGTCGGCCTGCTTGTAGGTGGTGGGTGTGCCTTCGATATACCAGGCGTGGCGGCGTTCGGCGAGGGTCTTGTTCCAGACCACACGGACGCAGCCGAACGTGCGGCCGAAGATCGCCGCCTGCTGGGGGTTGGGGTAGGCCCGGCACTTGTATGCGGTCCGCATGACCACCACTTTACCCACGTTCAGTGTCCGTGTGATGACTTTCCGATGCAGGAGGAGTCCGGATTTCTCACCGGCCTGAAGGCCGGGGCATCCTTCTGAGGATTAGGTGAGGGGATGACGCGGGAGCCTTGAAGCGGTGAACGATCATGGACTCGCCGGGAAAACCCGGGGCACATCCTGGGTCAGCGGGCCGTGGGGAAGGCCATCCCAGGCGCCTCGGCGGCCGTGGCGGGCTCCGGCCAGCGGGAGGTAACGGCCTTCGCGCGGGTGTAGAACCGGACGCCCTCGGGCCCGTGGACGTGGGTGTCGCCGAAGAGCGACGCCTTCCAGCCGCCGAACGAGTAGAACGCCATCGGCACCGGGATCGGCACGTTCACCCCGATCATCCCGACGTGCACGGACCGCTGGAACCGCCGCGCCGCCGACCCCGACGAGGTGAAGACCGCCGTCCCGTTGCCGTAGGGATTGGCGTTGACCAGCGCGATCGCCTCGTCGAGGGTCTCGGCGCGCAGCACCACCAGGACCGGCCCGAAGATCTCCTCCGCGTAGGCGGGCATGTCGGTGGTGACGCCGTCGAGCAGGCAGGGGCCGACGAAGAAGCCGGGGCCGGGGAGGTCGCGTCCGTCCACGACGCGCTTGGCGCCCGCCTGCGCCGCCGCCTCGACGTGCCCGCCGACGCGGTCCCGCGCGGCCTCGTTGATCAGGGGCCCCACCTCGCTGGACGGGTCGGCGCCCGGCCCGACCTTGATCGCGCGGGCCCGGTCGGCGAGCCGGTCGATGAGCGGGTCGGCGGCGTCCCCGACGGCGACCGCCACGGAGATCGCCATGCAGCGCTGCCCGGCCGACCCGTACGCGGCCGCGGTGATCTGGTCGGCGGCGAGGTCGAGGTCGGCGTCGGGCAGCACGACCGCGTGGTTCTTGGCGCCGCCGAGGGCCTGCACCCGCTTGCCGGCGGTGCTCGCCGCCTCGTGGACGTGCCGGGCGACGGGTGTCGACCCGACGAACGACACCGCCGCGACACCCGGATGCGTGATCAGCGCGTCGGCGGTCTTCGCGTCGCCGTGCAGGACGTTAAACACCCCGTCCGGCAGGCCCGCCTCCGCGTACAACTCGGCGACCAGGTTCGACGCGGACGGCACGCGCTCGCTCGGCTTCAGCACGAACGCGTTCCCGCACGCGATCGCGATCGGATGCATCCAGAGCGGCACCATCACCGGGAAGTTGAACGGGACGATCCCCGCGCACACGCCGAGCGGCTCCCGGAACGAGAACGCGTCCACGCCGGTCGACACCTGGTCCGAGTACTCGCCCTTGAGCATCTGCGGGATGCCGCAGGCGAACTCGACGACCTCGCGGCCCCGGACGACCTCGCCGCGCGCGTCGTCGAGTACCTTGCCGTGCTCGGCGGTGATCAGCCGGGCCAGCTCGTCCTCGTGCCTCTCCAGCAGGTCGCGCATCGCGAACATGATCCGGGCGCGCCGGGTCAGCGACACGTCCCGCCACGACTCGAAGGCCCGCGCGGCGGCGCCGACAGCCGCGTCCACCTCCGCCCGGCGCCCCAGGACGACCTCGGCGGTCTGCTGCCCGGTCGCCGGGTCGTGGACGGGCGCCGCGGCGCTCCCGCCGACCGGGACACCGCCGATCCGGTGCTGAATCGAGCGCATGGGGGTTCCTTTCACAGGTAGCGGCGCTGGGTCTTCTTGTCGTCGTCGTAGCGGGCGCGGGCCTCCGCCGTGGATGCCAGCGCCGACACCTCGGCGACCGGGACGTCCCACCACGCCTCGCTGTCCGGGGCCGGGGCGAGCGGGTCGGTCTCCACGTGGACGACGGTGGTGCGCGGGGAGTCGATCGCCTTGCGCAGCGCGTCCCGGAGCCCGTCGACGCCGTCCGCGCGGAGCACGTCCGCGCCGAGGCTGGCGGCGTTCGCGGCGAGGTCGACGGGGAGGGTGTCACCGTCCAGGCCGCTGGCGGTGCGGGCGCGGTAGCGGGTGCCGAATCGCTCCGCGCCCACGCTCTCGGACAGGTTCCCGATGGACGCGTAGCCATGGTTCTGGACGAGCACGATGATGAGCTTCACGCCCTCGGCGACGGCCGTGGCCAGCTCCTGCGCCATCATCAGGTAGGAACCGTCCCCGACCATGACGAACACCTCGCGGTCGGGCGCGGCCATCTTCACCCCGAGCCCGCCGGCGATCTCATAGCCCATGCAGGAGTAGCCGTACTCGACGTGATACCCCTTGGGATCCCGCGTCCGCCACAGTTTGTGCAGGTCACCGGGCATGGACCCGGCCGCGCACACCACCACGTCCCGGGGCCCCGACACCTCGTTGACGACCCCGATGACCGCAGCCTGCGCAGGCAGCCCCTCCCGCCGCTCCCCGAACGCCGCATCAACAACCGCATGCCCCCGCCCAGCCAGCTCCCGCGCCCGCTCGCGGTAGACACCACCCACCGACCAGCCCCCCGCGCTCGACGCCGGACGCTCAGCCGCACGGCCGGCGCCTGAGCCGCTCAGCCTCGCACTCGTCGCGCCCGACCCCTGCCCCGACGCTCGACCGCCGGACGTCGTGGCATCCGTACCGGCGGAGGTTGTGGCGTCGATGACCACGCCGCCGAGCTTGCGGGTCAATTCTCGGAGGGCTTCTCTTGCATCTGCGACGACCGCCGTCCCAGCGAGCTTGACGGCGTCCGTGCGAGCGACGTTGATGTTGACGAAGCGCACGCCGGGGTGGGCGAACAGGCTGTGGGACGCCGTGGTGAAGTCGCTGTAGCGGGTGCCTATGCCGAGGATCACGTCGGCTTCGCGAGCGAGTGCGTTCGCGGCCGTTGTTCCGGTCGCGCCGACCGCGCCCACCGAGCATTCGTGGTCCCAGGGCAGCGAGCCTTTGCCCGCCTGCGTTTCCGCGACCGGAATGCCGGTCCGTTCGGCGAAGGCGCGGAGGGCGTCGGTGGCCTGGGAGTAGATGACGCCGCCGCCCGCCACGATCAGCGGGCGTTCAGCCGATCGGAGGATCGCGGCCGCCTCTTCCAGCGCGGCGGGCTCGGGGACGGGGCGGGGGATGCGCCAGACGCGGCGGGCGAACAACTCGTCCGGCCAGTCGAACGCCTCCGCCTGGACGTCCTGCGGCAGGGCCAGGGTGACTGCGCCGGTCTCGGCCGGGTCGGTGAGGACGCGCATGGCCGCCAGCAGCGCGCTCGGCAACTGCTCGGGACGGTTGATGCGGTCCCAGTACTTCGACACCGGCTTGAAGCAGTCGTTGACCGACACGTCGTAGGAGCGGGCGTCCTCCAACTCCTGCAGCACGGGATTGGCGGGACGGGTGGCGAAGATGTCACCCGGCAGCAAGAGCACCGGCAGCCGGTTGATGGTCGCGAGCGCCGCACCCGTCACCATGTTGGTCGCGCCCGGCCCGATGGACGTCGTGCAGGCGAACGTGGACATCCGGTCGTTCATCCGCGCGTAGCCCGACGCCGCGTGCACCATCGCCTGTTCGTTGCGCGCCATGTAGTACGGGAGGTCGCCGGCATGTTCCAGCAGCGCCTGGCCGAGCCCGGCGACGTTGCCGTGCCCGAAGATCCCGAAGCATCCGGCGAAGAACCGCCGCTCCTCGCCGTCCCGCTCGCTGTACTGCGCGGCCAGGAAGCGGACGACCGCCTGGCCCACCGTCAGCCTCGTGCTCATATGACCTCCACTGCTGCGTCTACGGCTCCGGCCACATCGCCGTCGGCAGGGTAAAGAAGGGAGCGGCCCACGACCAGGCCCCGGACGGTGGGCAGGCGCATCGCGCGGCGCCAGCCGTCGCGGGCGGCGTGCGGGTCGTCGGCGACCTCGCCGCCGAGCAGCAGGGCGGGCAGCGTCGAGGCGGCCATGACGCGTTCCATGTCCGGGACGACGGGGACCTTCAGCCAGGTGCGCGCGGAGGTCGTGCCCAGGGCGGACGCGATCGCGATCGCGCGGATCATCGCCTCCGGGGTGAGGTCGTTGCGGACGCGGCCGTCCACCCGGCGGGCGATGAACGGCTCGACCATCGCCATCAGGCCGTGCCCGGCGAGGGCCGACACCGCGCGGGCGCAGCCCTCCAGGGTGCGCGGGGTCGAAGGGTCGGCGTCGTCCACGCGCAGCAGGACCTTGCCGCCGTCGAGGCGGGACGCGGCGATCGCGTCGGCGCTGTAGGCGGTGAAGCGGTCGTCGATCTCGAAGG
The DNA here is from genome assembly GCF_013372625.1 of Actinomadura sp. BRA 177. Taxonomy (GTDB): domain Bacteria; phylum Actinomycetota; class Actinomycetes; order Streptosporangiales; family Streptosporangiaceae; genus Spirillospora. The sequence continues at coordinate 311 of NZ_JABXFD010000347.1, read as the reverse complement.
ACGAGCCGGCGAGCCCGCCCCGGTTCATCGAGCCGATCACGATCTTGCCGTCGAGGGCGCCGAGCAGCATCAGGTCCTCGCCACCCCCGACGTCGCCGAGGCCCCGCCGCTGCCCGGCGCCCCCGACCGCCCGATCGCCCTCGGCCCGCGGGACCGGCCCGGCCCCCCCGGCCCGCCCTCCGACCTCCCCGACCCCCTCCCCGCCCACAGCGCCGCCGCGCTCGCCCCGCCCCGCCTCGACGCCCGCACGGTCCCGCTCCTCCTCGCCCACGCCCACCCCTCGCCCCGCCGCACCCCCGCGCCCTCCGCCC
>NZ_JABXFD010000635.1 GCF_013372625.1 Actinomadura sp. BRA 177 | reverse complement strand
GTCTTGTTGTTTTTTTTTTTTGATCTACCGGCGACCACAGTGACCTACACTACCCTCTTCGTCGGCAGCGTCAGATGTGTAGAAGGGACAGTCCCTGCCCCGCGTCCAGGCCCCCGTCCTCCTGATCGTCGGCGGCCGCGACCCGGAAGTCAGGGCCCTGAACGAGCAGGCACACGAAAGGCTCGAACACTCCGAAATCCACACGGTCTCCGGCGCAACCCACCTCTTCGAAGAACCAGGAGCCCTGGAAGAAGTGACCACCCAGGCCGCCGACTGGTTCAATCGGAACCTGTGATGCACGACGTCATCGTGGTCGGAGCCGGCCCCGCCGGCACCTCGGCCGCCTGCCACCTGGCCCGCGCCGGACTGGACGTCCTCGTCCTGGAGAAGACGTCCTTCCCCCGCGAGAAGATCTGCGGCGACGGCCTGACCCCCCGCGCCGTCGACGAACTCCGCTCCCTGGACATCGACCTCTCCGACTGGTTCCGCACCGAGGGCGTCCGCCTCATCGGCGCGGGCCGCACCCTGGAACTCCCCTGGCCGTCCGGCCACGGCCTGACCCGAACCCGCACCGACCTCGACGAACTCCTGGCCCGCCAAGCAGTCGCCGCCGGCGCCACCCTCCTGGAGAACACGAAGGTCACGGCGCCTTTGGTAGACCGTGGCCGCGTAACGGGCGTTGAGACGAGCACGGGCACCCACCAATCCCGCCTGGTCATAGCGGCCGACGGCGCCTCGTCCCGCCTCTCCATCGCCCTGGGCCTGCACCCCCGCCGCGACCGCCCCATAGGCATCGCGGGCCGCCGCTACTACCGCAGCCCCCGCCACAAGGACACCTACCTGGAAATCTGGCTGGACCTGGCCCCCGCCGGCTACGGCTGGATCTTCGGCATGGGCGACGGCACCTGCAACCTAGGCGTGGCCCTCCTGCGCACCGACCACCCCGACTACCACCACCTGTTCACCGACTGGCCGGCGAACCTCCCCACCCCTGTCCCCTACACACACCT
>NZ_JABXFD010000706.1 GCF_013372625.1 Actinomadura sp. BRA 177 | reverse complement strand
CCTGGCCTGCCGGGTGGTGTGAGTTTGTGCTCGGTGTTGTGTGTGGGATCGTCGGTCGACGATATCTGACGTGTCCTGTTCGTCGGCAGCGTCAGATTGTTATAAGGGACAGGTGGGGCGGGGGGTTGTGGGCGGCGGCTGATCTCGCTACGCCGATGGCCATTCGGGTGGCGGCGACATTGCGGCTGGCCGATCACATCGCCGGTGGGCGGCGGACGGCTGAGGCGCTGGCCGTCGTGGTGGACGCTGACGCGGACGCGTTAGGACGGGTCATGGGGCATCTGGTCAGCGCCGGTGTGCTTTCCCAGGAACGGGACGGCGCCTACGGCCTGACGGAGTTGGGCGAGCAGCTTCGGGACGATGCTCCGGGCGGTGTGCGGGCCACGCTTGATCTGGAGGGTGCCATCGGGCATGCGGATCTGTGCTTCGTCGAATTGCTGCACACCGTGCGTACTGGTGAGCCCGCGTTTCCGCGCCACTTCGGCCGGACGTTCTGGGAGGACCTGTCGGCCGACTCCAAGCGGGGCGCGTCGTTCGATGCTCTGATGGGCGGGCGGCTGGCGGAAGAGGCGCCCGCCGTGGCCGCGGCCTATCCCTGGGGCGATCTTGGTCGTGTGGTCGATGTGGGCGGCGGCGATGGGAGTTTGTTGATCGCCATTCTGCGCGCCTATGAAGGGCTGCGCGGGACGGTGGTCGATCTGGCCGGGCCGATTGCGCGTGCTGAAGCGGCCATTGCCGAGACTGGAATGGCTCATCGGGCTGATGCTCGGGTGGGTAGCTTCTTCGACGCTCTTCCTGCCGGGGCGGGCGGATATGTGCTCTCGGGCGTCCTTCACGACTGGGATGACGCTGATGCCGCTCGCATCTTGCAGAGGTGCGCGGATGCGGCTTCGGAGGCGGGGAAGGTGCTCGTCGTCGATCACATCAGCGAAGGTCAGGCCCTGGTGGACACCGAAGGTGACCTGCGGATGCTCTGTTATGTCCGCGGGCGGGAGCGCACACTCGGGCAGTTGGGCAAGCTGGCCAAGTCCGCCGGGCTGCGGGTCGGCTCGGTCACGCCGGGCGGCTCGCGGGCGATCGTCGAGTTGCTGCCCTGATCTCAGTCCTCGCCGGAGAACCGCTCCCAGGCGGACTGGCGGGTGATGCCCAGCGCCTCGCCGATCCTCGACCAGGTGACCCCGCGGCGCCGCAGTTCCTGGACCCACGCGCGCAGGTCGGCCTCGACCTGGTCGATGGCGGCGGCGACGCGGGGAATGTGGTCGAGCATCTCGTCGTCGTTGAGCGATTCCCAGGGCGGTAGGCGCAGCTTGACCGGCTTGTCCTTGTACTCCTGGATGATCGCGTCCGCCAGGGCCACGCATTCGTTGCAGATGTACACGCCCGGGCCGGCGACCATTCTGCCGACCTCGGTCCGTGGCTTGCTGCAGAACGTGCATCGGGCGGTCATCGCCACTCCCGTCGTCAGGGTTGCCCTGACACGATAGGACGTCAGGGGTGGTCATCGCTGTGCGACGATGGCGCGGTGTCCAGTCCCGCTGATCCGCCAGGGGCGATCACCCGGCCGCTCGACCTCGCGTTCGTCCACTGGGCCGTGGAGCCGCGAAGGGTGGCGCCGCTGCTGCCGAAAGGCGTCACTCCGGACACGCTGGACGGCGTCACCTATGTCGGGCTCGTCGCATTCTGGATACACCGGACCGGATGGTGCCGCCTGCCCGGAGTGCCCTACCTGGGGACGTTCCCCGAGACGAACGTGCGCTTCTATTCGGTGGACGAGCAGGGTCGCCGGGGCGTGGTCTTCCGGTCGCTGGACGCGTCGCGCCTGCTGCCCGTGGCGATCGCACGGGCGAGCCTCCGGATGCCATACCAGTGGTCGCGCATGACCATCCGGGCCCGGCAGGACGTCATCGGCTACACCAGTTCGCGGCGCTGGCCGGGGCCGCGCGGCGCCTACAGCCGAATCACAGTGCGGATCGGCGAGCGGCTGGAGAAACCCTCCGAACTGGAGCATTTCCTGACCGCCCGCTGGGATGCACAACGAACTCCTCGGACGCGTCCAGTTCCTGCCGAACGTCCATCCGCGGTGGCCCCTGCATCGGGCGACGCTGCTGCAGTGCGAGGAGAATCTCGTGGCGGCGGCGGGCCTGCCCGGGCCGCTCGGGGAGCCGGTGAGCGTGCTCTACTCGCCGGGCGTGCCGGTGCGCTTCGGCCGTCCCGACGGCTGATCCCACAGCGGAGCGAGCGGCAGCCGGAGTTGCCGTGAGGTCGCGCGCATGATTTTATAAATGCATGTTCATTTACTAATGGAGGTCTGATGGCGGGGCGTCCGCGCGGGGTCGGCGACGCGGTGATTCTGCGGGCGGCGGTCGACGTGATCGGACGGGTCGGGCCGGCGGGGCTCACCCTCGCCGCCGTGGCCCGGGAGGTGGGGCTGGTGCCGGGCACGCTCGTCCAGCGGTTCGGGTCCAAGCGCGGGCTGCTGGTGGCGCTGGCCGCGCGGTCCGTCCACGATCCCGCGGCGCTGTACGAGAGGGCGAGGGCGGGGCATGCGTCGGCGCTGGCCGCGCTCGAAGCGTTCGCCGTCGGGACGATGTCCGACATGTCCACACCGGAGCGGTACGCCAACCACCTCGCCTTCCTGTGCATGGACCTCACCGACCCGGAGCTGCACGAGCACGCGCTGGCCGTCCACCGGGCGAACGGGCGGGTGATCGAGATGCTCATCGCCGAGGCCGTGTCGGCGGGCGAACTCTCCGGCAACGCCGAGGCGCTGGCCCGCACCGTTCAGGGCGTGATCGCAGGGGCCGGTCTCGCCTGGGCCCTCGACCGTGAGGGGACGCTGCCGGAGCGACTCCGGCACGAGATCGGCACCGTCCTCGCACCGCACACCTGCAAGGGGGAAACATGAGCGAACTGACCGGTCAGGTCGCACTGGTCGCCGGCGGCACGCGAGGGGGCGGACGCGGCATCGCCGTCCAGCTCGGCGCCGCCGGGGCGACCGTCTACGTCACCGGACGCAGCAGCGGTTCCAGCCGCTCCGACCTCGGACGGCCCGAAACGATCGAGGAGACCGCCGAGCGGATCACGGCGGCCGGCGGCACCGGGATCCCGGTGCGCGTCGACCACAGCCGTCCGACGAGGTCCGCGCGCTCGCCGGCCGGATCGCGGCCGAGCGGGACGGGCGGCTCGACGTCCTCGTCAACTCGGTGTGGGGCGGCGACCCGCTGACCGACTGGGAGCATCCCCTGTGGGAGCAGGACCTCGACACCGGCCTGCGGCTGCTGCGCCAAGCGGTCGAGACGCACGTGATCACCAGCCGCTTCGCGCTGCCGCTGCTGGTCGCCCGAGGACGCGGCCTGGTCGTGGAGGTGACCGACGGCAATACCGCCCGGTATCGCGGCTCGCTCTTCTACGACCTCGCCAAGTCGGCGGTGATCCGGCTGGCCGTCGCACAGGCGGCCGAGCTGAAGCCGCACGGCGTCGCGGCCGTCGCCGTCACGCCCGGTTTCCTGCGCTCCGAGGCCGTCCTGGACCACTTCGGCGTCACCGAGGACAACTGGCGGGACGCCATAGCCGAAGACCCGCATTTCGCCCATTCGGAAACCCCGGCCTACCTCGGACGAGCGGTCGCCGCCCTCGCCGCCGACCCGGACATCATGGACAAGACCGGCCGAGCACTCGCGACGTGGGGCCTGTACCGGCAGTACGGGTTCACCGACATCGACGGCAGCCGACCGGATTGGGCCGCCCACTGGACCAGCGCGCTGGAGGACGAGCACGGACCGCTCGGCGACCCGCTCTAGCCCCGCCAGTCAGGCGACGAGCCGGTAGATCCGCCAGATCCCGGTGTCGCTCACGTCCAGGGACTCGACGCCCGCATACCCGGCCGAGGACGCGAACGACGCGAGCGTGCCGGGACGCATGACGGTGCCGACGCCGGCCGAGTGCGGATGGCTGAGCGAGTCCGGCAGGCAGACGAGCAGGCTGAAGCCGTACAGCAGCCGCTGGATCTCGTCGCCCGGCGCGGTGAGCACCGGGTCGGCCGCCTCGTCGACGACCAGCGTGATCGCGTCCGGCTTCGCGGCGCGCCGCACCGCCGACAGCACCTCGGCGGGGTACGGCATGTCGTGCAGGCACTCGATCAGCATCAGCACGTCGTACGGGCCGCCGGTCAGCTCGGCCGCGTCCGCGCGGTGGAAGCGCACCCGGCCGGCGACACCGGCCTCGGCCGCGTTCTCGCGGGCGGCCTCCAGCGCGGCGGCGTCGAGGTCGAACCCGTCCACCTCGATCTCCGGGTACGCCGCGGCCAGGCCGATGGCCGACCAGCCGTGCCCGCAGCCGATGTCGGCCACGCGCGCCCCCGCCGCCAGCCGCGCTGGCAGGCCCGGGATCTGCGGGACCCAGACGCGCGGCAGGACGTGCCGCAGCATCGGCCGGTTGGCGTCGCCCTGGGCGCGTGACATCTCCTCGCCGAACGCCTGCCACGGGACGCCCTCCCCCGTCCGGTACGCCTCCGCGAGGACGGGCAACTGCAGCACCGCCGCCACGAGCTGCCGGACGAGCGGCGCGGTACACGCCGGGCTGTCGACGTCCAGCAGCGCCTCGGCGTGCCCGGCGGGCAGCTCGTACCGCTCGTCGTCCCGGCGGACCAGGATGCCGGCGACCGCCTGCTGCTCCAGCCACTCCCGCGCATACCGCGCCCCGGATCCCGTCCGGGCGGCGAGCTCCTCGGCAGTCGCGGGCCCGTCGCCGTGCAGCGACGCGTACCAGCCGAGCCGCCCGCCGAGCCAGACGGACGCGGCCTCCGCCACCTCCAGGACCTGCCCGACCATCCGTTCCGAAAGGGCGCCCGCACTATGTTCGGTCATAAGCGCCTCCTTTCCTTCACGACAAGAGGTAAGCCTCGGCGCCATGCACCCGCGCTCGCACGCCACTTGCACCGCGACTACGGGTTCTCCGGGGGCCCGGCCGGCGCTGTCCTGCACGCGCTGAACGGCATGGACGCCCTGTCGCGGCACTGATCCCGGGAGGGTCAGCGCGGTGGGCCGACGACGACCTGGCCGTAGGCGTCGGCCGCGGCGGCGAGCGCCTCCCTGGAGATCTCGAAACCGGGCGGTCTGGGGGTGGCGCGGTCGCGGCCGGCCTGCCGGAACATGCCCTCGATGCCGCCCGGCGTGGCGATCATGAGCAGGTCGGCGGTGGCGGAGGTGACGCGGTAGCCGTGCGGGACGTTCCTGGGCAGGTAGACGATGCCGCCCTCGGACAGCTCCATCTCCTCGTCGCCGACCCACAGCAGGGCGGTGCCGCCGATCAGCATGAAGACCTCGTCCTCGCGGGTGTGCATGTGGAACGGCGGAGCCTCGCCCTCGGACACGTCGAACCGGCCGACGGTGAGCTGCCCGCCGGTCGCCGCGGAGTCCAGCAGGACGGAGAAGGTGCCGCCGTCCAGCCATTCGAGCTTCTGCTGCCGGTCGGCCTGCGCCAGGTACGGGATGCTCATCACGACCCCCTGCGTTTAGCGGAACATTTCGTCCGCTTAACGTCGGAGGGGGTGGGGCTGATTCCCGCAGGGCGGATCCGATTACGGTGGGAGCCGGACCCTCCCCTGGGCGTCCGGAAGGCAGATGTGACCGGGAAGAACGAACGTACGGGCGGCTCGCCGGCGTCCGGCCGCCGCCCGCGGCGGGACGCCGAGGCCAACCGGGAACGGCTCCTCGCGGCGGCCGTCTCGGCCATGCTCCGGGAGGGGCGCAACGTGCCCCTCGCCGCGATCGCCGCCGAGGCGGGCGTGGGGGTCGGCACCCTGTACCGCAGGTACCCCGACCGGCAGGCCCTCCTGCACGCGCTGGAGCACCGCGCCTACGACCTGCTGGTCCGCATCCTGGCGGAGATCGAGGAGCTGGGGTGCCCGGGACGCGCGGCGATCGGGGAGTATCTGGCGCGTTGCCTGGCGGTCGGCGACCAGCTGGTCCTGCCGCTGCGCGGGGCGCCGCCGCTGATGACCGCCGAGGCGGTGCGGGCCCGCCGGACGATCAACCGCATGCTGGACGCCTTCCTCGCGCGGGGCCGCTCTGACGGCACCATCCGGGCGGACGTCGACGCCACCGACGTCATCGTCTTCACGACCCTCATCACGCAGTCCCTGCCGTACGGCCCCGACTGGCGGCTGATGGCCGAGCGGCAGATCGCCATCTTTCTGGGTGCGCTGGCCGGTGAAGGACTGGGCGACCTGCCCGGTGCCGCGATCACGCGGGACGACGTCGAGGACGCGTTCGCCGCCCAGGCCGCTAGGACAGCGGGCGACCCGGGCCCTTCTTGATCTGGGCGATGAACAGCTGGGCGAGGGCGTGCTGCCCGGCGATCGTCGGGTGGTAGCTGCGCGGCTCGGCTTCGAGCGCCGGCAGCTTCACGGCCAAGCCGTTCATGTACGCGTTCCGGCTGCCCACCTCGTGCCCCGCGAACGCACTGTAGGCGTCGACGAACTCGACGCTGCCGTGGGCGTGCGTCGCGGCCTTCCGCGCGTCGGCCTCGGCGACGGACTGGCGGATCAGCCGCCCCAGGTCGTAGGTGCGGGCGTTGAGCCAGCGCTGGTCCGAGACCGTGATGTTGTCCCCGTCGACGCCGCTGACCTCGGAGAACGCCTTCGGGTAGCCCATCACGACCACGCGTGCGTACGGGGCCTTCGCGGTAATCTTGCTGAGCAGCGCCGGGAGGTCCTGGCGCAGGTCGGACATCTTCCCGGCGATCTCCTCGCCCTGCTCGGTGCAGCCCTTGCTCCACGGCAGCTTGACGACGCACCCGGCGAGGACCTTGGAGAACCCGACGTCGTTGCCGCCGATGCTGAGGGTGATCAGGCTGGTGTCGCGGCCGATGCGGCCGATCTGCGGGGGTTCGCCGCCTCGTCCGTCCAGGACGTCGTCGGTCGTGGCGCCGGAGCAGGCCCAGAACGCGGTGCCCTTCGCGAACCGGAAGGTCTGCGCGACCTCGTGGTAGTACGCCTTGGACGTCCGGTGGCAGCGGTCGAGCGGGTTGTGGTCGGCCGGGGTCGCCTCCGCGCCGACACCCGCCGAGTAGGAGTCGCCCAGCGCGACATAGGAGCCGCGCGTGGCCGCTTCGAGCGGCGTGGGCGCCCGCTGGGCGGCGACCGGGTCGGCGCGCTTCTCCGGGGCCGGGGTGCGGCACCCGCTGCCGAAGACCTCGCAGCGTGTCGCCGGCAGCGCCACCAGCGGGACGACGGCCAGCACGAGCAGCACCACGAGGAGCAGGAGCGCGGCCCTGCGGTCGCCGAGGCGGTCCCGCACCCATGCCACCGGGCTGATCATCGTCCTCCTTGCGCGTCATGGGCCAGACGTCCGCGGGCCGTCCCCGGTTCCCGCCTTTACATTGTAGATCTTCAACTGGAACGGCGGCGGGCGGCCGCGCGTCCAAAGGACCAACGATAAGTCAGCGGGAGGGACGCATGCTCGCGGCACTGACCGGCCTCGGCCTCTCCGCGGCGGCCGGCCTCAACGCCTACATCCCGATGCTGGTCGTCGGCCTGATCGCCCGGTACAGCGACCTCGTCGCGCTGCCCGCCGAGTTCGGCTGGCTCACGAACGGGTGGGTGCTCGCCGGGCTCGGCGTGCTGCTCGCCGCCGAGGTCGTGCTCGACAAGGTGCCGGTCGTGGACAGCATCAACGACGCCGTGCAGACGTTCGTCCGTCCCGCCGCCGGGGGCGCCGTCTTCGCGGCCACCGACGCCGCCGGGAAGCTCGACTCCTCGACGTTCATGCAGGAGCACCCGTGGATCGGCTGGGGGCTCGGCATCGCCCTAGCGCTGATCGTCCATGCGACGAAGGCGTCCGTGCGGCCGGTGGCGAACGCGGGGACGATGGGCGCGGGGGCGCCGGTGCTCTCCACGCTCGAGGACGCTGCTTCGCTCGTGCTGAGCGTGCTGGCGATCCTCGCGCCGATCATCGGGCTCATCGCGCTTCTGCTGGTCGGCTACGTGGGCTTCCGCCTGCTCCGGCGCCGGCGGCGCCGCCGCGCCGCTAGGCGGTCGGCGGCTGAGCGGTCGGCAGCTGAGCGGTCGGCGCCCACATGACGAGCCGCGGGCCCAGGTCGTGCAGGCCGTCCCTGATCTCGGCGTCCCAGTAGGACCTGATCCCGCTCCCCCATCGCTCCTCGGGCAGCTCGGCGAACCCGTGCCGGGCGTACCAGGGGCCGTTCCACGGGACGTCCTGGAACGTCAGCAGGCTGACGCCGGGCGAGCCGGCCGCCGCCGCCCGCGCCATGACCTCGTCCAGCAGGCGGGCGCCGATCCCCCGCCCGACCAGGTCGCCGCGCACCGAGATCTGCTCCAGGTGCGCGGCCCCGTCGACCTCCTCGACCGCCGCGAAACCGACCGGCGGGTCACCGGCCACCACGATCTCGGCGGGCTTGCCGATCATCTGCTCGACCACGGTCGGGCCGGGCGGGAACACGATGCCGATCTCGGCGAACATCGGGTCGCCCGAGTTCTCGATGTCCGCCAGTCCCGGCAGATCCGCAGCCCGCGCCGTCCGAACCTCGTACTCCATCCCGCGATCGTAGGCCGCGCCCCCGCGGTGCGGCCTCCCATTAATTCGCCACCGGTGTCAGTGGGGCCGGGCGGAGGACGGTGACGGCGATGAGGGCGGCGGCGAGCAGGAGCGCGGCGCCGAGGGTCAGGCCGAGCGCGTACCCGTCGTTGAGGGTCTCGGGGGTGACGGCCGCGCCGGTGCGGTCGTGGGCGGCGGTGCCGAGGGCTGCCAGCCCGAGCGAGGCGCCGATCTGGCGGGAGCTGTTGAGCAGGCCCGAGGCGGTGCCGGTCTCGTGGGACGCGACGCCGGCGGTGGCGATGGAGACGAGCGGCCCCAGGCAGAGCCCGAAGCCCACGCTCGCGATCAGCGACGGCCCCAGGACGTCGGTGGCGTAGGCGCCGTCCGCGCTGAGCAGGCCGAACCAGGCGAACCCGGCCGCGGTCAGCGTCGCGCCGATGATCAGCAGCGCGCGGGGAGCGAGCCGGTAGCCGAGCCTGACGGCGAGGACGGAGCCGACGATCACGCCGAGGGCGAACGGCACGAACATGACGCCGGTCAGCGCCGCGCCGTGCCCGAGCACCCGCTGAAGGTAGAGCGACATGAAGTAGAAGGACGAGGCCATCGCGGCGCCGACCAGCAGGTTGTAGGCGTTGGCGCCGGCGACCGAGCGGTTGGCGAACAGGCCGAGCCGGACCAGCGGGTCCCGGGAGGTGCCCCGCTCGACGAGGACGAACGCGGCCAGCAGCACGGCGGCGACCGCCAGGACCGTCACGGTGACGGGCGACGTCCACGCGTACTGGTCGGTGCGGACGACGCCGAACACCAGCAGGGTCAGGCCGCCCGTGGCGAGCACGGCGCCGAGCACGTCCGGACGCCCGCCGCGCGCGGGAGGCGGCGCGGCGGCGACTCCCCGCCAGGCCATCGCCAGCGCGACGGCGGCCATCGGCACGTTCACGAACATCACCCAGCGCCAGCTCGCGTACTGGGTCAGCAGCCCGCCGATGAGGACGCCGAGGGCACCGCCGGCGGCGTTCGTCGCGCTCCAGATCCCGAACGCACGGACGCGCGCCCGGCCGCCGGGGAACGCCTCGGTCAGCAGCGCCAGCGCGGCCGGGGCCAGCGCGGCGGCCCCGATGCCCTGCGCGGCGCGCGCGGCCACCAGGTGGCCGGGCACCTGCGCGAAGCCCCCGGCGAGGGAGGCGAGGCCGAACAGGCCGAGCCCGAGCAGCAGCACGCGCTTGCGCCCGTACCGGTCGGCGGCCTTGCCGCCCAGCAGGAGCAGCCCGCCGAAGGTGAGCGCGTAGGCGTGGATCACCCAGGTCACGCCCACCGCGCTGAAGCCGAGGCCGGCGCCGATCTGCGGGAGCCCGACGTTCACGACCGACAGGTCCAGCGACACCATGAACTGCACGACGGCCACCGCCGCGAGGACGAGCCCGGGCCGCGCGTCCGGTGCGGCCACCGGAGCCCTGCTCACTGATCGGCTGCTCGCCGATCCCCTGACCGTCATCGCGGCCCCCCGAGGGTCGCGCGGCGGAATCCGTCGTTGTCTCGGATCGTGTACATGCCGGACATCGTGATATCCGGACCGCCCGCCGGTCGTCCTGCGAGGGAAGACACCTGGGCCCGGCACCGGGGAAGCAGGACCGGCCCGTCTACTTCCCCGGGAGTAGCGGCCGATTACGACGTGCGGCGGAGGACCACGGCGGAAAAGCCTCATAACCTACCCAGATGGGGTTCATGGAAGGGCGGCCACTCGCCCAGGACGGCCTGCTCGCCGTGGTGGTGGGCGTCCTGCCGGCGCTCTTCGTGGCCTTCACGCCGGACGCGGGTGCGCTGGACCTCGCGCTCAGCCTCGCCGGCTCGCTCGCGCTCGTCGCCTGGCGGCGGGCGCCCCTCGTGGCGCTGCTCGTCAGCACGTCCTGCATGCTCGTCGTCGCGGTGCACGCCCAGCCGGGCCCATCGGCCGTCTTCCCGGTGCTCGTGGCGATGTTCGGCGCGGCCAGGGCCGGTCACTGGGCGCCCTCGGCGCTGGCGGCGGCGGCCTTCCTGGGCGCCGACCTGGCGGTGAACCTGCCCGCCGCCGACGGGCCCGTCGACGGCCTGGAGAACACCTCGCTGCTGCTCGGCTGGTTCGTGGCGGCCGGGGTGGCGGCGACGGTGACCCGGCACCGGCAGGCGTACCTGGAGGAGGCCGAGCGGCGGGCCGCCGAGGCCGAGCGCACCCGCGAGGAGGCGGCCCGGCGCCGGGCGGGCGAGGAGCGGCTGCGCATCGCCCGCGAGCTGCACGACTCGCTCACCCACAGCATCTCGATCATCAAGGTCCAGGCGGGGGTGGCCGTGCACGTGGCGCGCAGGCGCGGCGAGGACGTCCCGCCGGCGCTGCTGGCCATCCAGGAGGCGAGCGGCGACGCCATCCGCGAGCTGCGCGCCACCCTGGAGGTGCTGCGCGGCTCCGGCCGCACCGACGGCGAGGCGAGCGGCCTCGACCGGCTCGACGACCTGGTGGAGCGGGCCCGCTCCACCGGGCTGCCCGCCACCGTGACGATCTCCGGAACACAACGGGACCTGCCCGCCGAGGTGGACCGGGCCGCGTACCGGATCGTCCAGGAGGCGCTCACCAACGTCTCCCGGCACGCCGGCGGAGCGGCCGCCGCCGTGCGCATCGACTATGCGGACGGGGAGCTGGTCGTGCGGATCGACGACGACGGCGAGGCCGACCCGGACGCCCCGCCCGTGCCCGGCACGGGCCTGCTCGGCATGCGCGAGCGCGTCGCGGCGCTCGGCGGCCGGCTCCGCGCCGAGCCCCGCCCCGGCGGCGGCTTCACCGTGTGCGCCGAACTGCCCCTGGGAGAGCCGGCGTGATCCGCGTGCTGCTGGTGGACGACCAGGCGCTCATCCGCGGCGGCTTCCGCGCCCTGCTGGAGATCGAGGACGGCATCGAGGTGGTGGCCGAGGCCGCGAACGGCGAGCAGGGCGTCGCGCTCGCCGCCGAGCACCGGCCCGACGTCGCCCTCATCGACATCCAGATGCCGGTGATGGACGGCATCGAGGCGACCCGGCTGATCGCCGCCGACGCGCGGCTGGCCGGCGTCCACGTCGTGATCCTCACCAACTACGGGCTCGACGAGTACGTCTTCAACGCGCTCCGCGCCGGCGCCTGCGGCTTCATGGTCAAGGACACCGAGCCCGCCGACCTGGTGCAGGGCGTCAGGGTCGCGGCCCGCGGCGACGCGCTGCTGTCCCCCGCGATCACCCGCCGCCTGATCGGCGAGTACGTCGCCCGCCGCCCCGAACCCGCCGCCGGCGCGCTCGACGTGCTGACCAACCGCGAACGCGAGGTCACCGCCCTGGTGGCCCGCGGCCTGTCCAACGACGAGATCGCCGCCCACATGGTGATCAGCCCCACCACCGCGAAGACCCACGTCAGCAGGGCGATGACCAAGCTCTCCGCCCGAGACCGCGCCCAGCTGGTGGTCCTCGCCTACGAATCCGGCCTCGTCACCCCCCGCCGTCCCTGAGCACGACCGAGAACGTCACGGGCCTCCGCACGAAACGCCTTGACCTCCGCGTACAGGAGGCGTTCGCGCTCGGCGGCGGCCTCCTCGTCCGCGACCTTCCGACCGGAATCGGCCGCGCGCGCGTCCTCCACCATGCGCCGCATGACCGCAGAGAGGCCCTCGGACGCCCGCTGTACGCGCTCCGCGGCCTCGACCATCGGCGGCGGTCCCTCGATGATGACGATCTCCATGGCGCGGTGGACCTCGCGGGCCAGGTCGATGAACCGGCGTACCTTCTCGTCCACGTCGGCGAGGTCCGGCTCGTCCGGGCGCAGTGCGGCGAGGACGGCGTCCATGGCAATGTCGCGCTCGTGGAGGGCGCCGAGGTAGGCGGCGTAGGCGTCGCGGCGGTGCTGGCGGCGCCATTGCGCGAACTGCGTCCGGGCCTGGGCTCTGCCGGTGACGACGGCGGCGCCGATGGTGGTGAGGGATCCGAGGCCGGCGCCGAGGAGCGCGGCGATTCCTGCGTCCATCGGGTCAGTGTTGCGGGGCTCGGGCCTCGTTGGGGAGGCGGGGAAAATG
>NZ_JABXFD010000115.1 GCF_013372625.1 Actinomadura sp. BRA 177 | reverse complement strand
CGGCCCGAGCCTGCGGGTGCGAGCACCCGCAGGTGCGGAAGCTGACCCTGGACGAGCGCGGCGCCGCCGCCCGGCAGGCCTACGGCGCGGCGCCGACGCAGCCGCCGATCGTGGGCGCCACCCGGACCAGCGCCGACAAGACCTGGGTGTTCGGCACGACCGCGATCCCCGTCCCCGAGTCCAGCAGCGCCAACCCGGAGGTCGCCTTCTACGCCGCGCACTGGACCGGCAGGGAGTGGCAGGTCGGGCTGTCCGGCGGGAAGGCGTTCGCCACCCTGCTCGGCGACGTGCCCGCGGCCGTCATGTCGGCGTCCGAGGTGCGGCTGGTGAGCAAGTACGGGGCGGTCACCGCCGCGCAGGCCGCCGCCCTCGTCAACGGGACGCGGGCCGGCGACCGGCTCATGCTGCCGTGGAAGATCGGCCAGGTCTGGGCGATGACGACCGCGGACGGGTCCGCGCGCCCGCTCGGCTCGCTGGCGTTCTCCGGCGGCGACGGCCGTGTCGTCGCGTCCGGCGACGGCCGCCTCTACCGGTTCTGCGGCAACGCGTCCGGCAACGCGCTGGTGCTGCTGATCCACCCGAGCGGCCTCGCGACGACCTACTACGGGCTGGCGGGCGTGCCCAAGCTGCGCGACGGCAGCGTCGTCCAGCAGGGCGACGCGCTCGGCCGGACAGGCACCGCCCGGCCCTGCGGCGGCGCCGCGGCGCCCCGCGCCGAGGTCGGGTTCGCGCTGCGCGGCGGCGGCGGGGCGGTCCCGCTGGACGGCGCCGAGATCGGCGGCTGGACGTTCCGGGAGCGGGCCAAGCCGCTCCTCGGGTTCGCCGAACGCGGTGCCCTGCAGGTGCTTCCCGGGGGGCTGATGGCCAACCTCGGCCCGGTCCCCGCGGCGGACGAGGAGCCTCCGCCGTCATCACCGTCCCCCAGCCCCTCGCCGGCGGACGGCGCAGGATCGGCCGGCGCCCCGTCGCCGGCCGCAACCTAGGAAGAGGAGTCCGAACGGTGCGAACTCGCAGCAGTGATGATCCCGCGGTGCCCACCTGGGTGCTGCGCGCCGTGCTCGCGGGCGCGGTGCTGGTGCTCATCGGCGCGGCGACCCCGCCGGGAGCGGTCGCGGTCGCGAACGTGCAGTACTTCCTCAACTTCTTCGCGGGCGTGTTCGCCCTCGTCTCCTACACCACCGCCGTGATGTGCGGGCTGCTCGCCACCGAGCGGCTGATCCTGAAGATCCGGCACCGGGTGCTCGCGCAGGCGGTGCACCGCGCCGCCGCCGTGGTGGCCACGGCGATGCTGGTCGCGCACGTCTCGGTGAAGGTGATGAACGGGATCGCGCAGCCGGTCAACATCGTCGTCCCGGACGGCGGCGCCATCGGGCTCGGCACGATCGCGGCCTGGCTGATGATCCTCGTCCTGGTCATCGGGATGGTGCGGGCGAAGTTCGCGATCCGCGGCAAGACCTGGATGTGGCGGTCGACGCACGCGCTCGCCTACCTCGCCTGGCCGATCGCGATCGTGCACGGCCTCATCACCGGCCGGGCCGCCGCGAACTGGGTGGTGCTCAGCTACGTGCTGAGCGTGGTGCTCGTCGCGCTCGCGCTCGTCACCCGCATGATCGTGGTGATCAAGCCGCGGGACGTGGCCCGGGCCGGCGACGAGGTCGACGCGTTCACCCGGCCGGACGGCGCCGGGCGCCGCCGGTACCGGCGCGAGATGGCGGGGCGCGAGCGCGAGGAGGGCCGCGCCGCGGCGGCGTCCCGCGACTACGACGCGCGCGACTACGACCGGGACTACGACGACGCGGACTACGACGAGCGCGGCTACCGGGACGACCCGCGCCGGACCGTCTCCGACTCGCGCGGCATGCCGATCGTCGGGCAGGGCCGTGACACCGAGGTCATGCGATGACATCGACGGTCACCGTCTCGGGCATCGGCGGCCCCCGCCTGACGCTCGGGTTCGACCGGTTCGACCGGCTGGACATCGACCGGCACCTGGCGGTGCACGGCAAGCTCCGCGCGCCCGGCCTGGACGATCTGGTCCGCATGGCCGAGCAGGTCGACATGCGGGGACGCGGCGGGGCCGGCTTCCCGTTCGCGCGCAAGCTGATGGCGGTCGCGGCGCGGATCAAGCACCCGACCGCCGACCAGACCGCGCTGCTGCCCGGCGAGCGGGCCGACGAGCGCGGCTCCAGCGAGAACGTCGTCGTGGTCGTGAACGGCGCGGAGGGCGAGCCCGGCAGCTCCAAGGACAAGGTGCTGCTCGGCCGGGCCCCGCACCTGGTCCTCGACGGCGCGCAGATCGCCGCGTCCGCGCTCGGCACGCAGCGGATCGTGGTCGCCGTCGAGGACGACGAGGCGGCCCGCTCGGTGCGCGCCGCGATCAGCGAGCGGCGGATGCCGGCCCGCGTCGTCCGGCTGACCGAGCGGTTCATCTCCGGGGAGAGCGGCGCGGTGATCCGCGCCATCAACGGGGAGATCCCGATCCCGCCGGGCGTCAAGGTCCGCGCGTCCGACTCCGGGGTGGACGGCTACCCGACACTGCTGTCCAACACCGAGACGTTCGCGCAGCTCGCGGTGCTGGTCTCGCTCGGCCCCGACCTGTACGCCTCGGCCGGGACCGAGGACGAGCCGGGCACCACGCTGCTCACGATCGGCGGCACCCAGGTCGTGGAGGCGCCGTACGGGACGCCGCTGCAGACCGTCCTCGACCACTGCCAGGTGCCGCCGTCGCCGGGCGTGCTCGTCGGCGGGTACCACGGCATGTGGCTCGACCCGGCCGGGGTGTCGCGGGCGCTGCTGTCGCGCGCCGGGATGCGGCGCGTCGGCGGGACGGTCGGCGCCGGCATCATCCTGCCGCTCACCCAGGGCACCTGCCCGCTCGGCGAGGTGACGCGCATCGCGTCCTACCTCGCGGCGCAGTCCGCCGGGCAGTGCGGGCCGTGCCGGCTCGGGCTGCCCGACGTCGTCCGGTCGCTGAACGCGCTCACCGAGGGCGCCGGCTCGGTGGAGGACGTCCGCCGCGCCGCCAGTGTGGGCCGGGGCCGCGGCGCCTGCACCCACCCGGACGGGACGGCGAAGTTCGTGGTGTCGGCGATGGAGGCGTTCGGCGCCGACATCGACGCGCACCGGTGGGGCGGCGGCTGCGGGCTGTCGACCTACGGCGTGCTGCCGCTCCCGGTGCCGGACGGCTCGGAGGGGCGGGTGGCGATCGACTGGAGCCGGTGCGACGGGCACGGCCTGTGCGCCTACCTCGTCCCCGAGCTGATCCAGCTCGACCGCTACGGCTTCCCCGTGGTGCTCGGCACCGACATTCCCGCATGGCTGGAGAAGGACGTGCAGAAAGCGGTCGCGATGTGCCCCGCATTGGCGCTCCGCGTCGTCGACGGCGTCCCGGGGGCACCGTCGCGGCGCTGAAGCGCACCGGTAAGAAAAATGACGACAAGTGGACATCGTTGAACCCTCGCACCAACGCGGTGCGTATTGATGGCAAGACCCGCGTCGCGTCCATCGAGAAGATTCGGAGAGGAGGCAGGTGATCATGGAGAAGGCGTACGGAATGGCCGCGAGGCGCAGGCTCCCGAGCCTGGGCAGAGGGCGTCTGCTGCTGATCCTGGCGGTCGTCGCCGCGGGCGCGGCCGCCTTCGTGGTCGTCATCAATCCGGTCGGCGCCCCGGCCAGCGGCGCGGCGCGCCTCGGCGGCACCGTGAGTACCAAGTGGGGGCCGCTGAGCGCCCAGGACAGAACGGTGCTCGTCAAGGTCAGGCAGGCCAACCTGTGGGAGATGCCCGCGGGCCAGCAGGCCCAGCAGCGCGCCGCGGCCCCCAGGGTGCGGGAGGTCGCCGGGATCATCGCGGCCCAGCACCTGCAGCTGGACACCGCCACCCGCGCGGTCGCGGAGCAGCTCGGCGTACTCCTCCCCGTTGAGCCCAACGGGTCGCAGAAGAGCTGGCTGAGAGAAATGTCGGGCAAGTTCGGCGCCGATTACGACAAGACGTTCGTGCTGCGGCTCCGTGCCGCGCACGGGCAGGTCTTCCAGCTCCTCGCCAAGGCCCGCGCGCAGACCGAGAACACCGTGATGCGATCGTTCATCGAAAGCGGAATGAAATTCGTGAACACGCATATTTCGCTGCTGGAGAGTACCGGGCTGGTTCCCCGGCGCGCCCTGCACTAGACGTACACATCCCACCCCCGCAAAGGGAGATATTTTCCATGGGACGAAAGAAGAAAGCCTTCGCCGTGCTGATCCCGGCGCTCGCCCTTGTCGCGACGGCCTGCCAGGAGACCCCCGGCGCCGTGGCACAGCCGGGCGCGCCGCAGACGAGCAAGGCCGCGAACCCGGCCGCCTACCCCGAGCAGCCGGCCGGCGGCAACGACGGCTCCGGCATCCCCAACCTGCAGGGCGGTGGCCAGCAGCAGAACGGCGGCCAGCAGAACGGCGGCCAGCAGCAGAACGGCGGGCAGGGCTACGGCCAGCCCACCGGCCAGCCCACCGCCCAGCCGACGGACGGCGCGGGCGGCGGCCAGCAGAACGGCGGCGGCCAGCAGGACGGCGGCCAGCAGCCCGGCGGCGGTCAGATGGGCGACGGCGGTCAGATGGGCGACGGCGGCCAAATGGGTGACGGCGGTCAGATGGGCGACGGTGGCCAGCAGAACGGTGACCAGGGCAATGGTGACCAGGGCAACGGCGACCAGGGCAACGGCGACCAAGGCAACGGCGACCAAGGCGACGGCCAGAACGGCGACCAGGGGAACCAGCCCCCGCCCAACCCGGAACTGCGCGCCGACCAGTTCGTCGACATCAACAAGGCGCCCCGCGTCCGGCAGCCGCGCCGCACCCGGCAGGCGTCCACCGGCGTGTTCGCGTCCGAATGCGGCGTGAACGAGGGCCAGGCGCACAGCAACCCCGACAACGTGCTCGCGGCGCCCGGCGTCGTGAACGGCGCGCACCACATCCACGACTACGTGGGCAACCTCGACACGAACGCCTTCTCCACCGACGAGACGTTCGCCGCGGCCGGGACGACCTGCACCAACGGCGACAAGTCGGCCTACTTCTGGCCGGTGATCCGGCTCCGCGACGGCCAGGACGACTCGGACCGGGCGGAGCAGAGCACGGCGGACGGCAACGTCGGCAGCATCGTCACCCCGTCCAGCGTGAAGCTCCAGTTCCTCGGCAACGCGCGCAGCAAGGTGACCGCGGCGCCGCAGTTCATCCGGATCGCGACCGGTGACGCCAAGGCCGTCACGAACGGCCTGAAGAACGCCCACTCGCAGTGGACGTGCTCCGGCTTCGAGAACCGGGCGTTCACCGACAAGTACCCGCTGTGCCCCGAGGGCAGCCAGGTCGAGCGCGTGCTGAACTTCCCCGGCTGCTGGGACGGCCAGAACACCGACAGCGCCAACCACCGCGACCACGTCGCCTTCGCGAACGAGCGGACGGGCGCCTGCCCGCAGGGCTTCAAGGCCATCCCGCAGCTGCGGATGACGCTGGCCTACGACGTGCCCGCCAAGCCGCTCGCGTTCGCGCTGGACAGCTTCCCCGAGTCGGGCCACGACCCGGTGACCGACCACGGCGACTTCATCAACGTGATGGGCGAGGAGCTGATGCAGCAGGCCGTCACCGCCATCAACAAGGGCGCGCGCACGACCGGCAAGCGCCGCCGCTGACCCGTTCCCCGCGTCCGGACACGTCCGGGCGGCCGGGGCAGGTTCCGGAAACGCGGCCGGTGAGGACGGACCTCACCGGCCGCGTCCGCGCGCGTCCGGCGGCCGGCCGTCCTACGATCGCGGCATGGAGATTGTGATCGCGGGCGGGCACGGGCAGATCGCGCTGCGGCTGTCCCGGCTGCTGGCCGCACGAGGGGACGCCGTACGGAGCATCATCCGCAACCCGGACCACGCCGGGGACGTCCGGGACACCGGCGCCGAACCGGTGGTGTGCGACCTGGAGTCCGCGGACGCGGCCACGGTCGCCGGGCATCTGGCCGGCGCGGACGCCGTCGTGTTCGCCGCCGGCGCGGGACCCGGCAGCGGCGCGGCCCGCAAGGACACCGTCGACCGGGCCGCGTCGGTGCTCGTGGCGGACGCGGCCGAGCGCGCCGGCGTGCGCGACTTCGTGCAGATCTCCGCGATGGGCGCCGGCGAGAAGTCCGCCCCGGGGCGCGGCGAGGTCTGGGACGCCTACATCCGCGCCAAGGGCGAGGCCGAGGACGACCTGAAGGACCGCGACGCCCTCGACTGGCTGATCCTGCGCCCGGGCCGGCTCACCGACGACCCGGGCACGGGGCTCGTGCGGCTGGAGGAGCCGCCGATCGGGCACGACGCGGTGACCCGCGACGACGTGGCGGCGGTCATCGTGGCGCTGCTCGACGCGCCCGGTGTCCGCCGCCGCACGCTCGACCTCCTGAACGGCGGCACCCCGGTCGAGGACGCCGTCGCCTCCCTCTGCTGAGGGCCCGGGTCAGGCGGTGTAGAGGGACTCGATCTCGTCGGCGAAGTCCTTCATCACGACGTTGCGCTTCACCTTCAGGCTCGGCGTCATGTGGCCGGCCTCCTCGGTGAAGTCGACGCCGAGGACGACGTACTTCTTGATCGCCTCGGCGTGGCTGACCGACTTGTTCGCGTCGGCGACCGCGGCCTCGATCTCGGCGATGACGTCGGGGTCGCGGCGCAGGTCGTCCACGCTCATCGTCTCGGGCTTGCCGTGCTGCGCCTTCCACGGGACGAGCGCCTCCTCGTCCAGCGTGACGAGGGCGCTGATGAACTTGCGGCCGTCACCGACGACGAGGCACTGGCTGATCAGCGGGTGCGCGCGGAGCCGGTCCTCCAGCGGGGCGGGCGCCACGTTCTTGCCGGCGGCGGTGACGAGGATCTCCTTCTTGCGGCCGGTGATCCGCAGGAAGCCGTCCTCGTCGAGGGAGCCGAGGTCGCCGGTGTGGAGCCAGCCGTCCTCCAGCGCCTCCTTGGTGGCGGCCTCGTTGTTCCAGTAGCCGCGCAGCACGTTGATGCCGCGGACGAGGACCTCGCCGTCGTCGGCGATGCGGACGTCCACGCCCGGGATCGGCCGGCCCACCGTGCCGATCTTGATGGCGGTGGGGCGGTTGACGCTGGCGGGCGCGGTCGTCTCGGTGAGCCCGTAGCCCTCCAGGATCGTGATGCCGACGCCGCGGAAGAAGTGCCCGAGGCGCTCGCCCAGCGCCGCGCCGCCCGACACGGCGTACTCGACCTTGCCGCCGACGGCGGCGCGCAGCTTGCCGTACACCAGGATGTCGAAGACCTTGTGCTTCGCCCGGAGCCCGAGGCCGGGGCGGCCCGCGTCCAGCGCGCGGCTGTAGGCGACCGCGGTCTCGGCGGCGGCCTTGAAGACCTTGCCCTTGCCGTCCGCCGCGGCCTTCTGCTCGGCGCCGTTGTAGACCTTCTCGAACACGCGCGGGACGGCCAGCAGGAACGTCGGCTGGAAGGACGCGAGGTCGGGCAGCAGGTTCGGGATGTCGCTGTGCCCGAGGACGATGCCGCCCTCGATCGTCGCGACCTCGATCAGCCGCGCGAACACGTGCGCGAGCGGCAGGAACAGCAGCGTGGAGCTGCCCTCGACGGCGACCTCGGAGATCGCGCCCTGCACCGCGTTGCGGGCGGTCGACACCAGGTTCCCGTGGGTGATCTCGCAGCCCTTGGGACGCCCGGTCGTGCCGGAGGTGTAGACGAGGGTGGCGAGGTCGGCGGCGGTGCGGGACCGGCGGCGCTGCTCGACCACGTCGTCGCCGGTGTCCGCGCCGAGCGCGGTGACCTCCGCGACCCCGCCCGCGTCGATGCCCCACACGTGCGCGAGGCCGGGCAGCCGGTCGCGGACCTCGGCGACCCGCGCCTCGTGCTCGGCGGTCTCGGCGAAGACGGCCTTCGCGCCGGAGTCGCCGACGATCCACTCGATCTGCTCGGCGGACGACGTCTCGTAGATGGGGACGGAGACCGCGCCGGCCGTCCAGATCGCGTAGTCGAGGACGGTCCACTCGTAGCGGGTCCGAGACAGGATGCACACCCGGTCGCCGGACTCGACCCCGGCGGCCGCGAGGCCCTTGGCGACCGCCGCCAGCTCGGCCGCGAACTCGGCGGCGGTGACCGCGCTCCACGCCGGCCGGTCGTCCGGGCCGCTCTTGCGGCGCGCCACGATCGCGCCCGGCTCCTCGATGGCCCTGGTGAAGGGCGCGTCGGTCAGATTGGCGGAGTCGGGGACCTCCACCATCGCGGGGACGCTGAACTCGCGCACGGCCCACTCCTGTTGTCGGTCTGCCAGATCGGCGGGAAGTCGTCGGAGGTCTCCCCGTACCGGAATGATACCCATGAGTAGTGATTTCGCCGGTCCGGTGGCGATTCCCCGCCCGGTCATGCCCGCTCCGCGGCGGACCGCACGCCTCCGGGTTAACGGCACGGCAAAGACCGCCCGTCGCCCGTGGCGGCGGCGGTCCCGTCGCCTACGCTTGACCCCGGCCGCACACCGAAACGCCGTCGGGGGATCGCCATGTCGCTGCTCGAAGTGATCGCGCTGACCGCGGACGACGCGCGGGCGGCCGAGGACGGCGGCGCCGACCGGATCGAGGTCGTCGCCGACATGGCCGCCGACGGGCTCACCCCGGACCCCGACCTGGTCGCCGCGATCCGGGCGGCCTCGACGCTGCCGATGCGGGTGATGCTGCGCGCCAACGCCGGGTTCCGCACGACCGGCGCCGAGCTGGACCGGCTCCGGCGCGCCGCCGCCGACCTCGCGGACGCGGGCGCGGACGGCTTCGTGCTCGGCTTCCTCGACTCGGCCGGCCAGGTCGACGCGGCCGCCACCGGCAAGCTCGCCGCCGTCGCCGCGCCGCTGCCCTGGACGTTCCACCGCGCGCTGGACCACGCCGCCGACCCCGTCCAGGCGTGGCGCACCGTCCGGCATCTCGGCGGCGGGCTCGACACCGTCCTCACCGCCGGCTCGGCGCGCGGCGTCGACGCCGGCGTCGACGTGCTCGTGCGGCGCGCCACCGAGGACCCGGACGCGGCCAAGATGATCATGGCCGGGGGCGGGCTGCGCCGCAAGCACGTCGCGGTCCTCGCCGCCGCGGGCGTCACGGCCTTCCACGTGGGCACCGCCGTCCGCCCGGACGGCGCCTGGGACGCCCCCGCCGACCCGGCCCTCGTGCGGGAGTGGCGCTCGCTGGTGTCCGCCGCCACCGGCTGACCCGCCCGCTTCTCCGCCCGGTCCGCCCCATTACAGTCGGTTCATGCGGATCCACGTGGTGAGCGACGTCCATGGCCGCGCGGACGCCCTGACGAGCGCGGCGGACGGCGCCGACGTCCTCATCTGCCTGGGCGACCTGATCCTGTTCATCGACTACCAGGACCACGCGCAGGGGATCTTCGCCGACCTGTTCGGCCAGGAGAACGCCGACCGCTTCATCGCGCTGCGGACCGAGAAGCGCTTCGACGAGGCGCGCGCGTTCTCCCGCGGCCTGTGGGCGTCGCTGGAGGGCGACGCGTGGCCGCACATCGAGCGCGCCGTCGACCGGCAGTACGCGGAGCTGTTCGCCGCCATGCCGTCCCCGGCGTACCTGACGTACGGCAACGTCGACGTCCCGCGCATGTGGGGCCCGCACCTGCGCGACGGCCACCACGTCCTGGACGGGCAGACCGCCGAGATCGGCGGGCTGCGGTTCGGGTTCGTCGGCGGCGGCCTCCGCACCGAGTACCGCACCCCCTACGAACTGGACGAGGAGACCTTCGCCGCCAAGGTCGCGGCCGTCGGCGAGGTGGACGTGCTGTGCGCGCACATCCCGCCCGCCGTCCCCGAACTGCTGTACGACACGGTCGCGCGCCGGTTCGAGCGGGGCAGCGAGGCGATCCTGGACGCGATCCACCGGACGCAGCCGAAGTACGTGCTGTTCGGGCACGTCCACCAGCCGCTCGCGAGCCGGATGCGGATCGGCCGCACCGAATGCGTGAACGTCGGGCACTTCCGCGCCCGCGGCGTTCCGTACGTGCTGACGGTGTGACGGATACGGTCGGTACGACAGCGACAGCCGGAGGGAGACGCCAGATGGCCGACCGCACGAGTTCTTCCATCACGGTCAAGGCCGGGAAGGCCGAGATCATGGCGGTGATCGCCGACCTGGAGGCCTACCCGGACTGGGCGAGCGGCATCCGCGAGTTCACCGTGCAGGAGACCGGCGAGGACGGGCGCGCGCTGCGCGGCCGGCTGACCTTCGACGGCGGCCCGTTCAGCGACACCGTCGGGCTCGCCTACACCTGGGAGGGCGACGACCGGGTGACGTGGGAGCTGGTGGAGCCGGGCACCGTCGTCACCGGCCTGCACGGCACCTACGCCCTGGCCGAGGGCGGCGGCGGCACCGAGGTGACCTACGAGCTGGCCGTGGACGTCCGCATCCCGATGATCGGCATGGTGAAGCGCAAGGGCGAGAAGCGGATCATCGACTCCGCCCTCAAGGGCCTCAAGCGCCACGTCGAGCGCTGAACGCGGCAGGAGACGATTCCGCGCACGCCCGTGGCGGGGGGATGATGGAGGCGGCGGCCGGGGCACCGGAGTCATGGGACCGTGCCAAGCCGCCGGCATCGGGTAGTGCGGTAATGGGCTCCAGCCGGGGCGCGCGAGGAGGAGGAAGCGTTACATGGCCCTGACCATCGGCGTGGATGTGGGCGGCACGAAGGTAGCCGCGGGGGTCGTCGACGACCGGGGGACGATCCTGGAGAAGGTCCGCCGGCCGACTCCCTCGACGAACCCGAAGGAGACCGCCGAGACCATCGCCGAGGTCGTCGACCTGCTGAAGGGCAAGTACGACGAGGTGTCGGCGGTCGGCCTCGGCACCGCGGGCTTCGTCGACGAGGCCCGCGCCACGGTGCTGTTCGCGCCGAACCTCGCCTGGCGGGACGAGCCGATCAAGGAGAAGGTCGAGAGCCTGGTCGGGCTGCCGGTCGTCGTGGAGAACGACGGCAACGCCACCGCGTGGGGCGAGGCCCGGTTCGGCGCGGGCCGCGGGGAGAACTTCCTCGTCCTGGTGGCGCTCGGCACCGGCATCGGCGGCGGCATCATCATGGGCGGCGAGCTGTACCGGGGCGCGTTCGGCATCGGCGCCGAGATGGGCCACTTCCGGGTCGTCCCGGACGGGCGCCGCTGCGGCTGCGGCAACCGCGGCTGCTGGGAGCAGTACGCCAGCGGCAACGCCCTCGTGCACGAGGCCCGCGACCTGGCCCGGGTGGCGCCCGCGATGGCGGGACGGCTGCTGGAGCTCGGCGGCGGCCGCCCGGAGGGCATCAGCGGCCCCGAGGTGTCGCAGGCGGCCCGCGAGGGCGACAAGGCCGCGCTGGAGTGCTTCCGCACCATCGCGCACTGGGCGGGCCAGGGCCTCGCCGACCTCAGCGCGATCATGGACCCGGGCGCGTTCATCATCGGCGGCGGCCTGTCCGACGCCGGCGACCTGCTCCTCGACCCGATCCGCACCGCGTTCGAGGACGCGCTGACCGGACGCGGCCACCGCCCGCTGCCCGACATCCGGATCGCCGAGCTGGGCTCGGCGGCGGGCATCGTCGGCGCCGCGGACCTCGCCCGCGTCCGCCCCTTCCGGGACGTGATCGTCTAGGCGTGGCCGCCGTCCGCCTGCTGAGCTACAACGTCCGGTCCCTGCGCGACGACCCGGCGGCCGTGGCCCGCGTCGTCCGCGCGGTCGCCCCGGACGTCCTGTGCCTCCAGGAGGTCCCGCGCTTCGGCCTGTGGCGCCTCCAGCGCCGCCGCCTGGCGAACGCCTGCGGCATGCGGATCGCGGCAGGACGGCGGGCCTGCGGGCTCGCCGTCCTCACCGCCCCGCACGTCCGTCGCGAGGCCCGCGAGTTCCACCTGCTGACCCCCGACCCGGACCTGCACCGCCGGGCCCTGGCGATCGCCGTCCTCGAAATCCGGGGAACCCGCCTCATAGCCGCGAGCACCCATCTGGACCTGAAGGACGAACCCCGCCTCCGCCACGCCGACGAGATCCTCGCCCACCTCGACCGGGCCCGCACCCGCTACGGGGCACCGGTGATCCTGGCCGGCGACTTCAACGAAGAACCGGGCGGCGACACCTGGACCCGCCTCACGCGAACCCTCAAAGACGCCTACGAAACGGCCCCCACAGGCGAAGAACGAACCTTCTCGTCCCGCACCCCGTCCCGCCGCATAGACGCAGTCTTCACCGACCCCCAATTCCACCCCACCGCCTGCGGCGTCCCAACGGACGAGACCCTGAAAAGGCTCTACCCAGTGGCCACAGACCACCGTCCCCTAATGGCGGACCTAGACCTGACCGCCCCTGGATGAGCCGCAAAACCCTCCCGTCGCTGACGGGGGATTGGGGGGCGCCCCCCTATTAGACGACCGCTCCGTCGTCGGGGTCCCTCGGTTCGTCGCCCATGCGGAGGACGAGGGTGACGAAGCCGCCGATGAAGGCGGCGACGGCGAGGAAGGCGGCCCAGCCGGGGACCTCCCAGTCGAGGATGACGGTGATGAGCAGGTAGACGGGGCCGCCGATGAGCGCGATCCAGGCGCCCTTGGTGAGCGGGTCGGCGGCCCCGTCTACCCCGTCTCCTATACACATTCTCCGCTGCCCACAAACCGCATACTGTAGAACACGTTGCTATCTCCAGCACCTCAAAACAA
>NZ_JABXFD010000271.1 GCF_013372625.1 Actinomadura sp. BRA 177 | reverse complement strand
CTCGGGCCCGCCCCCCTGCCGATGCCGACGTTCGCCCCCGCGCCACGGCCCGGCCTGCCCGCCACCGCCCGTCGCCGCCACCTGCGCGGCGCGCCCGCCGCCCGCCGCGAGCGGGCGGCCGCCGCGTCCGGCGAGCCCGCCGACTGGGCGGACCTGCGCGAGGCCGGCCGCGCCATCGGGGACGACGCGCTGCGCAACCTCGACGTCCATCTGGAGGAGCTGGAACGGGCCGTCACCGAGGCGGGCGGCACCGTGCACTGGGCGGCGGACGCGGCCGAGGCCCGCCGGATCGTCACCGGCCTGGTGCGGGCGGCCGGCGCGACGGAGGTCGTGAAGTCGGCGTCGCTGGCCGTCCGGGAGATCGGCTTGGACGGCGCGCTGGCCGGCATGGGGGTGACCGTCCGCGAGACCGCGCTCGCCGACCTCGCCGTCCAGCTCGGTGAGGACGAGCCGTCCCACCTGCTGTCACCGGCCGCACACCGCGACCGGGCGCAGATCAGGGAGCTGTTCCGGCGCGGGATGCCCGCCGCCGGGCCCGATCTGCCGGACGATCCCGGGGCGCTCGCCGCCGCGGCCCGCGCCCACCTGCGCGAGCCGTTCCTGCGCGCCCGCGTCGCGATCACCGGCGCGAACTTCCTGGTCGCCGAGAGCGGCACGGCCGTGGTGGTGGAGTCCGAGGGCAACGCCCGGATGTGCCTGACGCTCCCGGAGACGCTGATCTGCGTCGCGGGCATCGACAAGGTCGTCCCGGCATGGGATGACATGGAGGTGTTCCTCCAGCTGCTCCCGCGCTCGTCGACCGGTGACCGAATGACCCCTTACGTCTCGTCCTGGACGGGGGTGACGCCGGGCGACGGGCCGCGCGCGTTCCACCTCGTCCTGCTCGACAACGGCCGCACCAAGGCCCTCGCCGACGAGGTCGGGCGCGCCGCGCTGCGCTGCATCCGCTGCTCGGCCTGCCTGAACGTCTGCCCCGTCTACGAGCGGACGGGCGGGCGCCCCTACGGCCCCGTCTACCCGGGCCCGATCGGCGCGATCCTGACCCCGCAGATGCGCGGCGTGGAGAGCGCGGCGGCGGCGTCGCTGCCGTACGCGTCCACGCTCTGCGGCGCCTGCGCCGACGTCTGCCCGGTGAAGATCGACATCCCGGACGTGCTGGTCCACCTGCGCGGCAAGGTCGTCGAGTCGCGCCGCCGGCGGCCCGTCCCGACGCCGGAGCTGGTGCTGATGCGCGGCCTGGCGTGGACGATGGGCGACCCGCGCCGGTACGAGGCCGCGCTGCGGCGCGGCACCCGGTGGGCGCGGCTGCTGTCGCGCGGCGGCCGGATCCGCCGGCTGCCCGGCCTGCTCGGCAAGTGGACGGAGGCCCGCGACCTGCCGGCGCCGCCGGCGGAGAGCTTCCGCGCCTGGTGGAACAGGACCCGGCCGTGACCGCGCGCAAGGAGATGCTGCGGCGGGTGCGGGACGCGCTCGGCGGGTCGCGCGGCACGCATCCGCCGGTACCGCGCGGGTACGCGCGCCGGCTGCCGGCGGCGGAGGCCGAGACGCGCGCGGACGTCCTCGCCCTGTTCACCGAGCGGGTCGCCGACAACCGGGCGGCGGTGCGGCATGTCGGCACCGACGAGGTGGGCACCGCGGTGGCCGCCGCGCTGTGGGGACGGGAGGCCAAGCAGATCGTCGTCCCCGCCGACCTGCCGTTCGGGTGGCTCGCGGAGCTGGACGGCGTCCGCGCCCTCGCCGACACCCCGGTGCTCGACATCGACGCCCTCGCCGAGGTGGACGCGGTGGTGACCGGCTGCGCGGTGGCGATCGCGCAGACGGGCACGGTCGTCCTGGACGGCGGCCGGGCGCAGGGGCGGCGGGCGCTGACCCTCGTGCCCGGCTTCCACCTGTGCGTGGTCCGCGCCGACCAGATCGTCGGGACGGTCCCGGAGGCGGTCACGCGCCTCGACCCGGCCCGCCCGCTCACCTGGATCAGCGGCCCGTCCGCCACCCACGGCATCGAGGCGGCCAGGGTCGAGGGCGTCCACGGCCCCCTCCACCTGGAGATCCTCGTCGTCGAGGACGAGTCCGCGACGCCCTGACCGGTGACGCCCCGGCCGGGAGCACCCCGGCCGGGCGCCGCCTCAGCGCACGCCGCGGATGACGAGGTCGAGGCCGGCGGTGAAGCGGGCGTCCCAGTTCACCGCGCGGTCGGCGCCGTCCTCGTTGGTGCCGCGCACTTCGAGGGCGGTGTGGCCGATCACGTAGCCGAGCAGGGTGTGCGCGGCGACGGCGGCTGTGTCCTCGGCGATGCCGCCGCGCCGCATGACCTCCCGCAGGGACGCGACCGTGGCGGTGAGCGCGGCGGGGTTGCGGCGGGTGACGACGAGGGGGAGGACCCCGGCGTGCGTCATCAGCCGGCCCCGGTAGTCGCCGGCCCAGCCGCGCAGGACGTCCTGCCAGCGGCCCGGCGGCGACTCGCCGGCGGGGGCGGCGGCGACGTGCGCGACGAGGCCGTCCAGGAGCTGCTCCTTGCCGCGGGGGAGGTGGTGGTAGATCGCCATCGCCTCCACTTCGAGGGCGTCGCCGAGGCGGCGCATCGTGAGGCGG
This sequence comes from Actinomadura sp. BRA 177, assembly GCF_013372625.1. Classification (GTDB taxonomy): domain Bacteria; phylum Actinomycetota; class Actinomycetes; order Streptosporangiales; family Streptosporangiaceae; genus Spirillospora. The sequence goes on along the minus strand of NZ_JABXFD010000271.1, from coordinate 10,094 downwards.
CCGAGTCCCTGGCCGTCCACGATCTGCAGGGCCGCCTCGATGATCCGCTCGGTGGACAGCGGCGCGCGGTGCTGGGCGTTGATGCTGGGCTGCCGGACCATGAACCGACCTTACTGCGTAAAGGGCCGAAGCCGGGTGTCCGCCGCCACGACACGCCGGAACCCCGCGTACGCTTACCCTCGACCGAGCAGTGCAGACCGTCGAGGGAGTACCACCATGCCGCTGGGCCGCCGGGTGAGCAAGGACGTCGCGGAGCCGTACGAGGCCGACCAGCGGCTGGCCGCCGAGTACGAGGACCGGCTCGCGGCGGCCGGCGACGCGGAGCGGGAGCTGCGGGACGCGCAGGCCGCCGGCGTCCCCGGGCCGGAGCTGCGGGAGCGGACGGCCGCGTTCGACAAGGCGATGACGGCGGCGCTGGCCGCCGCCGAGGCGTCCGAGCGGGTCGCGATGGGCCCGAAGGTCTACGCGACCCCGGCGCAGGACGCCAGGACCCGCCGCGCCGCCGAGATCGCCTACCGCAAGGCCAAGGCGCGCCCGGCCGTGCACCCGTGGACCGACGAGGTCGACCGGCTGCGCACGGCCCGCGAGGCGCACCGGCTCAGCTTCAAGACGGTGCCGTCCGAGCTCGGCTGAGCCTCTCGCCGGACGTGTGACGACACAGCGTCACCGGGTGGCACCCGCCACCGAACTTTGAGAGTCTGCCCTCTCGGGGAACGCCGGGGGCGCCCCCCGCCGCACGGCCGACACCTGTGCGCGCGGACGCGTCCCGGCGGAGAGGGCACACGCTGCTCTGGACGTTGGGGGATGTCACGTGGAGCGCACGCCGCCGGACCGGTGCCGCGTACTCGAGTCCTACCAGGACGGGGTGAAGGCGATCCGCGCGCTGGCGGCGCGCGTCGGCGACTGGGACGTCCCGACGCCGTGCGCCGACTGGCGGCTGATCGAGCTCGCCGGGCATCTGCGGTGCGTCGCGGAGAACTTCCTGGAGTACCTGCAGGACGCGCCGGACAGCCGGCTGGCGACGCTGTTCGCGCAGGAGGCGGCGACGGCGGTGCTGATCCGGCAGCAGGCCCGGCAGAACGCGGCCGAGCTGGCGGTGCTGCCGCCGGAGCCCGGCCCGGACCGGATCATGGCGTTCGGGGTGTCAGCCGGCGCGTACGCCGACCTGATGCCGGACATGTGGGACCGGACGCACCTGATCTACCGGGGCACCAAGTACACGGTCGGCGACCACGCGGGCGCGGCGTGCGTGGAGTGGCACCTGCACGCCTGGGACATGGCCCGCGCGGCCGGCGGGGACTACCGGCCGCGCGACCCCGACCTGCTGGTGTCGGCGTGGCACTGGGGCGTCCCGCATCTGCCGCTGGCGGCGGGGGACGCGTGGGAGGCGGTGCTGCGCTCGTCGGGCCGGTCGCCGCGCTGGCCGGACCCCGACGACCGCCCGGTCGACCGGGCGGGCCGGTCGAGGCGCCGGCCGGGCCGTCAGACGCCGTCCGGCCTGCCCGGCCGGGGCCGCAGGTAGACCAGCCAGGTGAGGGCGCAGCACACGGCGTAGAAGGCGATGAACGCGAGGTAGGCGCCGTCGCCGGTTCCGGAGGTCAGGAACGACTGCCGGAAGGCGATGTTGACCAGGACGCCGCCGAACGCGCCGACGGCGCCGACGATGCCGATCAGCGCGCCGGATAGGCGCCGCGCCTCATCCCCGGGCGCCTTCGCCTGGAAGACGGCCGGGATCATCTTGTAGGTGGAGCCGTTGCCGAGGCCGCTGAACGCGAACAGCAGCACGAAGCCGGTGAGGAACAGCGGTAGCGATCCGCGCTGCGACGCGGCCAGCACCAGGCCGGCGGACGCGGCCATCGCGATGAACGTCCAGAAGGTGACGGTGGCGCCGCCGAGCCGGTCGGCGAGCCGGCCGCCGGCCGGGCGGATCAGCGACCCGAGCGCGGGGCCCAGGAACGTCAGGTAGGCGGCCTTGACGGGGGTGCCGAAGTCGTCCGCGAACTGCACCTGCAGAACCTGCCCGAACGCGAATCCGAACCCGATGAACGACCCGAAGGTGCCGATGTAGAGCACCGACATGATCCAAGTGTGGGCGTCCGTGCACACGTCCCGCATCGCCCGCCGGTCGTTGCGGGCGTGCGCCAGGTTGTCCATGCGGAACCAGGCGGCGAGGGCGGCGAGGACGATCAGCGGGATGTAGATCCCGGCGACGAGGCCGGGGTGGTCCTTGCCGGCGGTGGCGAGGACGAGCAGCCCGACGAGTTGGACGACGGCGACTCCGAGGTTGCCGCCGCCCGCGTTGATCCCGAGCGCCCAGCCCTTGAGCCGCTGCGGGTAGAACGCGTTGACGTTGGCCATCGAGGAGGCGAAGTTGCCGCCGCCGACGCCCGCGGCGGCCGCGAGGACCAGCAGCGTGGTGAACGAGACGCCGGGCTCGATCAGGAACGCCGCGAGCACCGCTGGGACGAGCAGCAGTGCCGCGCTGAAGACCGTCCAGTTGCGGCCGCCGAACCGGGCGACGGCGAACGTGTAGGGGATGCGCAGGGCCGCGCCGGCGAGGGCGGGGACGGCGGTGAGGGTGAACTTTCCGGCAGGGTCGATGCCGTAGGCCGGGCCGAGGAACAGCACCAGCACCGACCACAGCGTCCACACCGAGAATCCGATGTGCTCGGCCAGGATCGAGCAGCTCAGGTTGCGGCGGGCGATCCGGGCGCCGCGAGCCGTCCAGAAGGCGGGGTCCTCGGGCCGCCAGTCGTCGATCCAGCGGCCCTTCGGCGGGCGGGCGCGGTCCCCGCGCGCGGTTTCGGTGGTGGCGGTCATCGGCGCTCTCCCAAGTCGGTTCGGATGGGCCGACCGTAGAGAGGCGGGGTTTCGCGCGCGTATGACCGGTCGTACGCGCGTGATAACTCCGCCGCACGGCGCGTCCCGGCCGGTTGTGAGACGCGAGGTAGATCCGCGCCGCGCCGGGTAGGCAGGTGATCGCGTGCGGCGGGGGAAACGGAGACTGGACCGATGGCGACCTGCGAGGTCTGCGGCAACGACTACGACATGGCCTTCGAGGTGCACGCGCAGGGGCAGGTGCACACGTTCGACTCGTTTGAATGCGCGATCACGAAGATGGCGCCGATCTGCGAGCACTGCCAGTGCCGCATCATGGGGCACGGCGTGGAGGTGAACGGGCACTTCTACTGCTGCGCGCACTGCGCCCGCGTCGTCGACCCGGAGGGCGCCCGCCCGATCCAGGACGCGGTCCCGGTGTAGCGGGCCGGGTGTGGCAAGCCCGGTGTAGCGGGCCGGGCGGTCAGGCGCGGGGGAGGCCGAACGGCTGCTCGCGGCCGTCCTCCAGGTAGACGGCGCGGCCGTCGGCCATGGCCCGCAGGCTGGGGTCCATCCGGCGGGAGACGTGCGGCGGCGCCAGCTCGGGGATCTTCTCCGGCGCGACGAGGACGTGGTCGGACAGCTCCTCGGGCGGCAGCCGGATCGCGGCGATCTCCGCGCCGGTGATGGTGCCGCCGAAGACGAACACGTTGACGGCGTCGACGCCGTCGTCGCGGGGGGAGCCCCAGTCGACGCAGGCCAGTCCGTCGAGGCGGGGGACGAGGCCGAGTTCCTCCTCGCATTCGCGCACGCACGCCGACAGCGGGGACTCGTCGGCCTCGATGACCCCGCCGGGGAGATACCAGCCCTCGCTGTAGGTGGGCTTGACCAGCAGCACCCGCCCGAGGTCGTCCAGGAGCAGGGCCGCCGCGGCGCCGCGGCGGCCCTGCTCCTGGACGACCTCGGGCGGGTGCTGCTGGTCAAGCCCACCTACAGCGAGGGCTGGTATCTCCCCGGCGGGGTCATCGAGGCCGACGAGTCCCCGCTGTCGGCGTGCGTGCGCGAATGCGAGGAGGAACTCGGCCTCGTCCCCCGCCTCGACGGACTGGCCTGCGTCGACTGGGGCTCCCCCCGCGACGACGGCGTCGACGCCGTCAACGTGTTCGTCTTCGGCGGCACCATCACCGGCGCGGAGATCGCCGCGATCCGGCTGCCGCCCGAGGAGCTGTCCGACCACGTCCTCGTCGCGCCGGAGAAGATCCCCGAGCTGGCGCCGCCGCACGTCTCCCGCCGGATGGACCCCAGCCTGCGGGCCATGGCCGACGGCCGCGCCGTCTACCTGGAGGACGGCCGCGAGCAGCCGTTCGGCCTCCCCCGCGCCTGACCGCCCGGCCCGCTACACCGGGCTTGCCACACCCGGCCCGCTACACCGGGACCGCGTCCTGGATCGGGCGGGCGCCCTCCGGGTCGACGACGCGGGCGCAGTGCGCGCAGCAGTAGAAGTGCCCGTTCACCTCCACGCCGTGCCCCATGATGCGGCACTGGCAGTGCTCGCAGATCGGCGCCATCTTCGTGATCGCGCATTCAAACGAGTCGAACGTGTGCACCTGCCCCTGCGCGTGCACCTCGAAGGCCATGTCGTAGTCGTTGCCGCAGACCTCGCAGGTCGCCATCGGTCCAGTCTCCGTTTCCCCCGCCGCACGCGATCACCTGCCTACCCGGCGCGGCGCGGATCTACCTCGCGTCTCACAACCGGCCGGGACGCGCCGTGCGGCGGAGTTATCACGCGCGTACGACCGGTCATACGCGCGCGAAACCCCGCCTCTCTACGGTCGGCCCATCCGAACCGACTTGGGAGAGCGCCGATGACCGCCACCACCGAAACCGCGCGCGGGGACCGCGCCCGCCCGCCGAAGGGCCGCTGGATCGACGACTGGCGGCCCGAGGACCCCGCCTTCTGGACGGCTCGCGGCGCCCGGATCGCCCGCCGCAACCTGAGCTGCTCGATCCTGGCCGAGCACATCGGATTCTCGGTGTGGACGCTGTGGTCGGTGCTGGTGCTGTTCCTCGGCCCGGCCTACGGCATCGACCCTGCCGGAAAGTTCACCCTCACCGCCGTCCCCGCCCTCGCCGGCGCGGCCCTGCGCATCCCCTACACGTTCGCCGTCGCCCGGTTCGGCGGCCGCAACTGGACGGTCTTCAGCGCGGCACTGCTGCTCGTCCCAGCGGTGCTCGCGGCGTTCCTGATCGAGCCCGGCGTCTCGTTCACCACGCTGCTGGTCCTCGCGGCCGCCGCGGGCGTCGGCGGCGGCAACTTCGCCTCCTCGATGGCCAACGTCAACGCGTTCTACCCGCAGCGGCTCAAGGGCTGGGCGCTCGGGATCAACGCGGGCGGCGGCAACCTCGGAGTCGCCGTCGTCCAACTCGTCGGGCTGCTCGTCCTCGCCACCGCCGGCAAGGACCACCCCGGCCTCGTCGCCGGGATCTACATCCCGCTGATCGTCCTCGCCGCCCTCGCCGCCTGGTTCCGCATGGACAACCTGGCGCACGCCCGCAACGACCGGCGGGCGATGCGGGACGTGTGCACGGACGCCCACACTTGGATCATGTCGGTGCTCTACATCGGCACCTTCGGGTCGTTCATCGGGTTCGGATTCGCGTTCGGGCAGGTTCTGCAGGTGCAGTTCGCGGACGACTTCGGCACCCCCGTCAAGGCCGCCTACCTGACGTTCCTGGGCCCCGCGCTCGGGTCGCTGATCCGCCCGGCCGGCGGCCGGCTCGCCGACCGGCTCGGCGGCGCCACCGTCACCTTCTGGACGTTCATCGCGATGGCCGCGTCCGCCGGCCTGGTGCTGGCCGCGTCGCAGCGCGGATCGCTACCGCTGTTCCTCACCGGCTTCGTGCTGCTGTTCGCGTTCAGCGGCCTCGGCAACGGCTCCACCTACAAGATGATCCCGGCCGTCTTCCAGGCGAAGGCGCCCGGGGATGAGGCGCGGCGCCTATCCGGCGCGCTGATCGGCATCGTCGGCGCCGTCGGCGCGTTCGGCGGCGTCCTGGTCAACATCGCCTTCCGGCAGTCGTTCCTGACCTCCGGAACCGGCGACGGCGCCTACCTCGCGTTCATCGCCTTCTACGCCGTGTGCTGCGCCCTCACCTGGCTGGTCTACCTGCGGCCCCGGCCGGGCAGGCCGGACGGCGTCTGACGGCCCGGCCGGCGCCTCGACCGGCCCGCCCGGTCGACCGGGCGGTCGTCGGGGTCCGGCCAGCGCGGCGACCGGCCCGACGAGCGCAGCACCGCCTCCCACGCGTCCCCCGCCGCCAGCGGCAGATGCGGGACGCCCCAGTGCCACGCCGACACCAGCAGGTCGGGGTCGCGCGGCCGGTAGACCCCGCCGGCCGCGCGGGCCATGTCCCAGGCGTGCAGGTGCCACTCCACGCACGCCGCGCCCGCGTGGTCGCCGACCGTGTACTTGGTGCCCCGGTAGATCAGGTGCGTCCGGTCCCACATGTCCGGCATCAGGTCGGCGTACGCGCCGGCTGACACCCCGAACGCCATGATCCGGTCCGGGCCGGGCTCCGGCGGCAGCACCGCCAGCTCGGCCGCGTTCTGCCGGGCCTGCTGCCGGATCAGCACCGCCGTCGCCGCCTCCTGCGCGAACAGCGTCGCCAGCCGGCTGTCCGGCGCGTCCTGCAGGTACTCCAGGAAGTTCTCCGCGACGCACCGCAGATGCCCGGCGAGCTCGATCAGCCGCCAGTCGGCGCACGGCGTCGGGACGTCCCAGTCGCCGACGCGCGCCGCCAGCGCGCGGATCGCCTTCACCCCGTCCTGGTAGGACTCGAGTACGCGGCACCGGTCCGGCGGCGTGCGCTCCACGTGACATCCCCCAACGTCCAGAGCAGCGTGTGCCCTCTCCGCCGGGACGCGTCCGCGCGCACAGGTGTCGGCCGTGCGGCGGGGGGCGCCCCCGGCGTTCCCCGAGAGGGCAGACTCTCAAAGTTCGGTGGCGGGTGCCACCCGGTGACGCTGTGTCGTCACACGTCCGGCGAGAGGCTCAGCCGAGCTCGGACGGCACCGTCTTGAAGCTGAGCCGGTGCGCCTCGCGGGCCGTGCGCAGCCGGTCGACCTCGTCGGTCCACGGGTGCACGGCCGGGCGCGCCTTGGCCTTGCGGTAGGCGATCTCGGCGGCGCGGCGGGTCCTGGCGTCCTGCGCCGGGGTCGCGTAGACCTTCGGGCCCATCGCGACCCGCTCGGACGCCTCGGCGGCGGCCAGCGCCGCCGTCATCGCCTTGTCGAACGCGGCCGTCCGCTCCCGCAGCTCCGGCCCGGGGACGCCGGCGGCCTGCGCGTCCCGCAGCTCCCGCTCCGCGTCGCCGGCCGCCGCGAGCCGGTCCTCGTACTCGGCGGCCAGCCGCTGGTCGGCCTCGTACGGCTCCGCGACGTCCTTGCTCACCCGGCGGCCCAGCGGCATGGTGGTACTCCCTCGACGGTCTGCACTGCTCGGTCGAGGGTAAGCGTACGCGGGGTTCCGGCGTGTCGTGGCGGCGGACACCCGGCTTCGGCCCTTTACGCAGTAAGGTCGGTTCATGGTCCGGCAGCCCAGCATCAACGCCCAGCACCGCGCGCCGCTGTCCACCGAGCGGATCATCGAGGCGGCCCTGCAGATCGTGGACGGCCAGGGACTCGGCCGCCTCACGATGCGCCGCCTCGGCGACGCCCTCGAAGTGGAGGCGATGGCGATCTACCACCACCTCCCCCGCGGCAAGGAGCAGCTCCTGGACGGCCTCGTCGCGCACGTCGCCGCCGCCCCCGCCGGCGAGTCGCCGCCGGGCCGCTGGCAGGACGTCCTGCGCGGCTGGGCCGGCGACTACCGGGGCCGGCTGATGACGCACGCCGGGGTCCTCCCCCTCGTCGTCACCCGCCGCAACCCCGCCGCGCTCACCGCCACGGTCGCGTCCCTGCGGGAGGTCATGCGGCGCGGCGGCATCGCCGAGGACACAGCCGCCGTCGCCGCGCACACCCTGCTCGGCTACGTGATCGGCCACACCGCCCTCGAAGTGCGCGGCACCAACGAGGACGGCGCCGACCGCGCGGTGAACTGGGACGCCCGCTTCACCGCCGGCCTCGACCTCGTCATCCGCGGCGTGCGCTGAGGCGGCGCCCGGCCGGGGTGCTCCCGGCCGGGGCGTCACCGGTCAGGGCGTCGCGGACTCGTCCTCGACGACGAGGATCTCCAGGTGGAGGGGGCCGTGGACGCCCTCGACCCTGGCCGCCTCGATGCCGTGGGTGGCGGACGGGCCGCTGATCCAGGTGAGCGGGCGGGCCGGGTCGAGGCGCGTGACCGCCTCCGGGACCGTCCCGACGATCTGGTCGGCGCGGACCACGCACAGGTGGAAGCCGGGCACGAGGGTCAGCGCCCGCCGCCCCTGCGCCCGGCCGCCGTCCAGGACGACCGTGCCCGTCTGCGCGATCGCCACCGCGCAGCCGGTCACCACCGCGTCCACCTCGGCGAGGGCGTCGATGTCGAGCACCGGGGTGTCGGCGAGGGCGCGGACGCCGTCCAGCTCCGCGAGCCACCCGAACGGCAGGTCGGCGGGGACGACGATCTGCTTGGCCTCCCGTCCCCACAGCGCGGCGGCCACCGCGGTGCCCACCTCGTCGGTGCCGACATGCCGCACCGCCGCCCGGTTGTCGGCGACCCGCTCGGTGAACAGGGCGAGGACGTCCGCGCGCGTCTCGGCCTCCGCCGCCGGCAGCCGGCGCGCGTACCCGCGCGGTACCGGCGGATGCGTGCCGCGCGACCCGCCGAGCGCGTCCCGCACCCGCCGCAGCATCTCCTTGCGCGCGGTCACGGCCGGGTCCTGTTCCACCAGGCGCGGAAGCTCTCCGCCGGCGGCGCCGGCAGGTCGCGGGCCTCCGTCCACTTGCCGAGCAGGCCGGGCAGCCGGCGGATCCGGCCGCCGCGCGACAGCAGCCGCGCCCACCGGGTGCCGCGCCGCAGCGCGGCCTCGTACCGGCGCGGGTCGCCCATCGTCCACGCCAGGCCGCGCATCAGCACCAGCTCCGGCGTCGGGACGGGCCGCCGGCGGCGCGACTCGACGACCTTGCCGCGCAGGTGGACCAGCACGTCCGGGATGTCGATCTTCACCGGGCAGACGTCGGCGCAGGCGCCGCAGAGCGTGGACGCGTACGGCAGCGACGCCGCCGCCGCGCTCTCCACGCCGCGCATCTGCGGGGTCAGGATCGCGCCGATCGGGCCCGGGTAGACGGGGCCGTAGGGGCGCCCGCCCGTCCGCTCGTAGACGGGGCAGACGTTCAGGCAGGCCGAGCAGCGGATGCAGCGCAGCGCGGCGCGCCCGACCTCGTCGGCGAGGGCCTTGGTGCGGCCGTTGTCGAGCAGGACGAGGTGGAACGCGCGCGGCCCGTCGCCCGGCGTCACCCCCGTCCAGGACGAGACGTAAGGGGTCATTCGGTCACCGGTCGACGAGCGCGGGAGCAGCTGGAGGAACACCTCCATGTCATCCCATGCCGGGACGACCTTGTCGATGCCCGCGACGCAGATCAGCGTCTCCGGGAGCGTCAGGCACATCCGGGCGTTGCCCTCGGACTCCACCACCACGGCCGTGCCGCTCTCGGCGACCAGGAAGTTCGCGCCGGTGATCGCGACGCGGGCGCGCAGGAACGGCTCGCGCAGGTGGGCGCGGGCCGCGGCGGCGAGCGCCCCGGGATCGTCCGGCAGATCGGGCCCGGCGGCGGGCATCCCGCGCCGGAACAGCTCCCTGATCTGCGCCCGGTCGCGGTGTGCGGCCGGTGACAGCAGGTGGGACGGCTCGTCCTCACCGAGCTGGACGGCGAGGTCGGCGAGCGCGGTCTCGCGGACGGTCACCCCCATGCCGGCCAGCGCGCCGTCCAAGCCGATCTCCCGGACGGCCAGCGACGCCGACTTCACGACCTCCGTCGCGCCGGCCGCCCGCACCAGGCCGGTGACGATCCGGCGGGCCTCGGCCGCGTCCGCCGCCCAGTGCACGGTGCCGCCCGCCTCGGTGACGGCCCGTTCCAGCTCCTCCAGATGGACGTCGAGGTTGCGCAGCGCGTCGTCCCCGATGGCGCGGCCGGCCTCGCGCAGGTCCGCCCAGTCGGCGGGCTCGCCGGACGCGGCGGCCGCCCGCTCGCGGCGGGCGGCGGGCGCGCCGCGCAGGTGGCGGCGACGGGCGGTGGCGGGCAGGCCGGGCCGTGGCGCGGGGGCGAACGTCGGCATCGGCAGGGGGGCGGGCCCGAG
>NZ_JABXFD010000662.1 GCF_013372625.1 Actinomadura sp. BRA 177 | reverse complement strand
CCCGCCGCCTGGCCCTGGGCCGAACTCCTCCGCGAGCTGGCGGCGGCCGCCCCGCCCGCCGCCGACCTGGCCGGACGCCTCGCCCCGCTGCTGGACGACTCCGCCACCGGGACCGGCGACGCCGACGTCAGCACCGGGCGGTTCCGGCTCCACCTGGCCGTCGGCGACTACCTCACCGGCATCGCGGAGACGGCGCCGCTCCTGCTCGTCCTGGACGACCTGCACTGGGCCGACGAGGAGACGCTCGCCCTGCTGGCCCGGCTCGCCGGGCGGCTGCGGGACCGTCCCGTCCTGCTGCTGGCCACGTTCCGGCGGACCGAGGTGCCGGACGGCCTCGCCGCCGCGCTGGCCGCCCTCGCCCGGCACGAGCCCGCGCGGATCGACCTCGGCGGGCTGTCCGCGCCCGAGGTCGCCGCCCTCGTCCGCGGCACCGGCGTCACCGGCTTCGGTGACGCGGAGCTGGCCGTCATCGCCGAGCGGACGGGCGGCAACCCGTTCTTCACCCGGGAGACCGCCCGGCTGCTGGACGCCGAGGGGCTGCCCGCCGCCACCCGGCGGGTCCCCGCCGGTGTCGGGGACGTGCTGCGCCGCCGCATCGCGCGCCTGCCGGGACCGGTCCAGACCGTCCTGCGGGACGCCGCCGTCATCGGCCGGGACGCCGACCTGCGCGTCCTGGCCGACCTGGCCGGGGACGAGGACACGGTGATCGACGCCGTGGAGGCGGGCATGGCGGTCAACCTCGTCACCGAACCCGCGCCCGGCCGGGTGCGGTTCGCGCACGCCCTCGTCCGCGACACCCTCTACACGGGCCTGTCGCGGGCGCGCCGCACCCGCGTGCACGGCCGCGTCGCCGCCGCGCTCGAACGGCACGCGCCGGGGGAGGCCGCCGCGATCGCGCACCACTACCTCGAAGCGGGCACGGACCCGGCCAAGGCGGGCCGGTGCCCGCGGTGCGCCGGCGCGGCGGCCGGAGCCCTGCGCCGTATAAACCGCTCCGGGCCCAGCAGACGGCGCCCTACGTCGGTGTGCCGACTCTGCTGACACACAAAAAAACGCCCTCA
>NZ_JABXFD010000571.1 GCF_013372625.1 Actinomadura sp. BRA 177 | reverse complement strand
TCGTCGATCTCGCGTACACGTACTCGTTCTGCCACCCGGACAGGGTGACGGCCACACGGCGCCGGGCACAGCCTCAAGACGGCGTGTCACATCACAACAGGGCGAACGTTGCCTGCTACGGCACTAGGCCGCGAGAAGACCACCCACGAAGCCTCACCCACACCACCATGCTCCCACACAGACCGCCCCTCGACCCGCACTGCACAACACCGTGAGCGCGCCCCCCGCCAAGTCGACTACGATGCGGACCAAGCCCGCCGGCGTAGCTCAATTGGCAGAGCATCTGTCTTGTAAACAGAAGGTTAGGGGTTCAAGTCCCCTCGCCGGCTCTCCCAGGTCAGGCCCCCGTTCCGATCTTGGAACGGGGGCTTTCCGTCCCTGGATCCGGGGGCGAAGTGTCCAAAACGCGTCCACGCGGTCATGGTCTTGATTTCCCCTTCTTCTTCGCCGCCTGCTCGGGCAGCAGGATGAGGATCAACTCTGCGCCTTCATCTTGGACGCCTTGCCGCACCATCATGTAGAGGTCCTCGGTGATGCGCGTGTTGGCGTGCCCGAGGTGGTCGGAGACGACTTTTCACCGCCAGGCCGAGGGTCACCGCGGTGTGCCGCGCCTCGTGCAGCCGGATCGCCGGCACCTTCGCCGCGTCGTACAGCCGCCGCCATTCCTTGGTCACGCACGTAGGCCTCGCCCGCGCGCAGCCGCTCCTTCTTGAGCATCCGCAGGCAACCGGGCACCATCGCCGTGGTGCCGCTGTCGAGCGGCAGGACCCGTTCCCCCGCCTGCGACTTGGGCGTGTCGAAGTGCGCTCCGACTCCGCGCGATCGGCATGTACCGCTCCGACCTCGCCAAGGACAAGGAGCACGCACCCATCCGCCGGACCGTTCTGTGCAGCCTCGCCTCGCCTCGCCGCGGCGGGGCCGCGCAGCACCAGGATCCGCCACGGCAGCGCGAGCCGGTCCCGCGTGGAGTACTCCAGGAACTACAGATGGGCCCTATAGCGCCGTCCTTGCCAGATGGCAGGACCGGGATGTGCGTAACGGGGCCGCCGGCCTGGCTTTTTGGGTGCAAGTTCTTCTGCGTGGGGTGTCGATTTGGAGGGTGGGCGTTCGTGTGAGGGGTGAGGAGTGTCCGGAGGGAGAGGTCATGGGGGACGTGCTCGGGAAGGGGAGCGACGGCGGTGGGGCGCTGACACACCCGGTGTGGACGCGCGCTGGGTTGCCCCGGCGATGTTGGAGGCTCAGGCGTGCAGCCGGATGTGTATTGGGGCGTGTGTGGTGGGGCAGGCCGGTCGGGTGTGGACCCCCGACCCAGCGGGGGCGTGGTACGTGAGCGTGGTTCGACGGGTTCTTGCCGATCGATTGCGCGTTCGAGTAAAGTCACTTAAAGTGTTGGATATGTTGCCGTCTGCATTCGATGGCGGGAGTGAGGGGGGCGGGTTGCGTCCGATTGCGCCGCCGTTCGTGGCGGCGGGCCCGTGCGGGGTCGCGGTCCGTACCCGGCTCAAGGGCCTCACCAGTGCCGACGAGCGGGTGTTGCGGGCGGTGGGGGCGCATCTGGGGTCGCTGGCGGCCCGGGATTTGAAGGCCCGCTGCGCGGACGGCCTGAACCATGGTGCGGATAGGTGGTCGGCGCGTAAGCGGGAGTTGACGGGTGTGTCGTCGGCGCGGTGGGCTGGGGCGATCACCAAGGCCACCCATGACCAGTGGGCGCTGGCCCGCCGGTCCCAGTACGCCCATCTCCAGTCCCTGGAAGCGGGAGTGAAGACGATCGAGCGGCGGTTGGCGCTGCCGATCGGGGCCAAGGGCACCAAGCGGGCGCCGGGCGGGTACCGGTCCCGGCGGGAGTGGGTCGCCAAGTCCCGCCGCCTGCGCGTGCTTCAGGGCCGGTTGGCGCGGGTGCGCGCCGACTTCGAGGCGGGGGTGGTGCATGTGGTGCGGGGCGGCAAGCGCCTGGCCCGCACCCGGCACCATCTCGATGAGGCCGGGGTGAGCGAGGATCAGTGGCGGGCGCGGTGGCAGGCCGGACGCTGGTTCTGCCACGCTGATGGCGAGTCCGGGAAGCGGTACGGCAACGAGACCATCCGCGTCACCCCCGACGGTGAGGTGTCCATCCGGCTTCCGGCTCCACTGGCCGAGTACGCCAACGCCCCGCACGGCCGCTACGTCCTGGCAGCCCGGGCGCGGCTCACACACCGGGATGTGGAGTGGGCCGACCGGGTGGCGGCCCACCGGGCGGTCGCCTACCGCGCCCATCTGGATGCGGCTCGGGGCCGCTGGTATCTCACCGCCTCTTGGCAAATTTCCAAGACCCCGCCGCTCCCGATGGCGGCCGCGCTGGCCGGCGGGGTGATCGGGGTGGACACCAACGCCGACCATCTGGCCGCATGGCGCCTGGACATGCACGGCAACCCCATCGGTGATCCGCGCCGTTTCGGGTACGCGTTGACCGGCTCCTCCGGGCACCGTGACGCCCAGGTCCGGCACGCCCTCACCCGGCTGCTGCACTGGGCACGAGACTGCGGTGTGCGCGCGATCGCGGTGGAGGACCTGGACTTCGAGAAAGAAAAGACGCGGGAGAAGCACGGCCGCCGCAAGAAGTTCCGGCAGGTGATCTCGGGGATGCCCACCGGAAGGTTGCGGGCCCGGCTGACCTCGATGGCCGACCAGACCGGCATCGCGATCATCGCCGTCGATCCCGCCTACAGCAGCAAATGGGGTGCCCAGCACTGGCAGCAGCCCCTCACCACCACGAAACGCACGACTACCCGGCACGATGCGGCGAGCATCGCGATCGGGCGACGCGCCCAAGGGCACCCGGTCCGGCGACGGACGGCACCGCCCCCTGCCCACCGGAGCGATGAGCAGGGGCATCGGACCGCCCAGGCCCGACCGGGCACCCGCGGGCGTGAGGGAACCCGCCAACCCGCCACGGACCGCGCACACGATGCGCCCCGCCGGGCGGGCCACGCACGACGAACGCGGGGGACCAGCGCATCCAACACCGTTCGGGACGCGCGCAGTACCAGGCAATGGGTCCAAGACCCACTCCTGGACACTGGCTAGGAACGGTAGTGATCGTGAGGTATGAGAAGGAGGAGGCATGAAGCTCTACGCGCTCAACATGATCCAGCCGGTGGGCGATCCGCCGCCGCCGGAGGTGCTGGACAAGGTGATGGCGGAGATCGCGGAGATCCGGCACGACCTGCAGCGGGAGGAGTCGTGGGTGTTCGGGCGGGGCTTCCACGGTCCCGAGGCGAGCACCATGGTCCGGTGCCGGGGGGACGAGGTCGTAGCGACGGACGGGCCGTGGACGGAGGGGAAGGAGCACATCGGCGGCATCACGATCATCCAGGTGGAGGATCTGGACGCGGCGCTGAAGGTCGCGGCGAGGTTCTGCAAGGCGACGGGGCTGCCGATGGAGGTGCGGCCGTTCCAGGGCGAGGTGTAGCGGAACGGGTCTTTCGCGAGGAGCACGGGCGGGCGGTGGCCGTCCTGGTCCGCGTCTTCGGTGACGTCGACGTCGCCGAGGATGCGGTGCAGGAGGCGTTCGTGGAGGCGGTCCGGAGGTGGCCCGCGGACGGGGCACCGCCCAGCCCGGCCGGGTGGATCATCACGACGGCCCGGAACAAGGCGATCGATCGGCTGCGCCGGGAGGCTCTGCGGGACGGCAAGCAGGCGCAGGCCGTGCTGGTGCGTGCGGGTGAGCCGGTCGAGGTGAGCGCTGTGCAGGACGATCGGCTCAGGCTGATTTTCACGTGCTGCCATCCGGCGCTGGGGCTTCAGGCGCGGGTGGCGTTGACGTTGAGGTTGCTGGGCGGGTTGACGACGCCGGAGATCGCGCGGGCGTTCCTCGTCCCGGAGAAGACGATGGCGCAGCGGCTCGTACGGGCGAAGGCGAAGATTCGGGACGCGCGGATCCCGTATCGGGTGCCGGAAGAGGCCGAGCTTCCGGGACGCCTTTCCGGGGTGCTGGCCGTCATTTATCTGGTGTTCAACCAGGGTTATGCAGGACGAGAGGAGCTGGGCGCGGAGGCGATCCGGTTGGGGCGGGTTCTCAGGGAACTCATGCCGGACGAGCCCGAAGTGCTGGGGCTACTCGCGTTGATGCTCCTTGTGGAGTCACGCAAGGTCGCCCGGGTCAAGGGCGGTGAATTGGTTCTGCTCGGCGACCAGGACCGGCAGTTGTGGGATCGCGGGCTGGTGGAGGAAGGGCAGGCCCTCGTCCGGCAATGCTTGGCGATTAACCGGCCGGGGCCGTATCAGATTCAGGCCGCCATCAACGCGGTGCACAGTGATGCGGCGACGGCTGAGGACACCCAGTGGGAGCAGATTCTGCAGTTGTACGACCAATTGATGGTCGTCGCGCCCACTTCTGTGGCTGCGCTCAACCGGGCGGTGGCGGTGGCCGAGATCGAGGGTCCGGGAGCCGGTTTGGCACTTGTGGAGGGGCTCGACCTCGGCCGGTACTACCTGTTCCATGCGGTCCGCGCCGATCTGCTGAGGCGGCTGGGACGGGACGATGAGGCCACCGACGCATATCGCGAGGCGATTGAGCTAACCGAGAATGAGGCCGAAAGAGCCTTTCTCAAGCGGAGGGCCTCCTGTTGAGGGATTGGCCGGCGACGAGAGCGCCGAGGGCGATCGTGAATCCGACGACCTGCCAGAACGTGAGCGTCTGGCCGAGGATCACCAGGCCCGCCAGCGTCGCGACCATCGGGTTCGTCAGGCCGAGCAGGGAGACGGACGTCGGGGCCAGCCGGTCGATGCCGCGGAACCACAGCGCGTACGCGATCGCGGTGCCGACGATGCCGAGGTAGGCGAAGCCCAACACGTTCGCACCGGTGAGGGACGGCGGCACGCCCTCGGTGAGCAGGGTGAGGGGCAGCAGGGCGAGGCCGCCGACCGTGAGTTGCCAGCCGGTCATGACCAACGGTGATTCGGGACGTCCCCACTTCTTGGCGAGGACGATCGCGGCCGCCATGAGGGACGTCGCGGTGAGGATGGCGGCGATGCCGAGCGGGGCGAGGCGCGCGTCGGCGGTCAGGGTCAGCAGTGCAACGCCGCCGGTGCCGGCGAGCGCCGAGTACAGGACGGCGCGGGCCGGGCGGACCCGCAGGAGGCCGAGCGACAGCAGCGCCACGACCAGCGGCTGGACGGATCCGAGGGTGGCGGCGACCCCGCCCGGAAGCCGGTAGGCGGCGAAGAAGATCAGCGGGAAGAACGCGCCGAAGTTCAGCATGCCGAGGACGATCGACTTCCACCACCAGTCGCCGCGCGGGAGGCGCCGGGTGACGGCGAGCAGGACCAGCCCGGCGGGCAGCGCGCGTAACGTCGCGGCCAGCAGCGGGCGGTCGGCGGGCAGCAGGGTGGTGGTGACGACGTACGTGGTGCCCCAGCTCGCGGGGGCGAGGGCGGCCAGCCCCAGGTCGGACGCGTAGCGGACGCCCAGCGTCCGCGGGGCCGCGACGGCGGTGGTGGTCATGCGGAATCACCTCAGCGTGGGCATGGACGAGGCAAGTACATTAACGCCAAGTCTATGAATGTTGAGATTATTCCCGTTGAGAGAAGGTGATGATGTGCAGTCAGGACCGCAGGCGGCTGACCTCGTACAGGGCGATGCCGGCGGCGACCCCGGCGTTCAGCGACTCGGCCCTGCCCGGCATCGGGATCGTGACCAGCATGTCGCAGGTGTCGGCGACCAGCCGTCCGAGTCCCTTGCCCTCCGAGCCCACGACCAGCACGAACGGCCCGGACGCGATCTCCAGGTCGGCCACCGTCACGCCGCCGGCCGCGTCCAGCCCGGCGACGAAGCAGCCCGCCTTCTGGTACGCCTTGAGCTGCCGCGTGAGGTTGGTGGCCTGCGCGACGGGACACGTCGCGAGCGTGCCGGCGGACGACTTCCAGGCGCCCGCGGTGACCCCGGCCGCGCGCCGCTCGGGCACGACGACACCCGTCGCGCCGAACGCGGCGGCGGACCGGACGATCGCGCCGAGGTTGCGCGGGTCGGTGATGCCGTCGACCGCGACGATCAGCGGCGCGGTCCCCTTGAGCAGGTCGTCCGGGTGCGCGTACCGGTACGGCTTGACCTGCAGCGCGATGCCCTGGTGGACGGCGCCGTCGGTCAGCCGGTCCAGCTCGTTCTTGCCGGTCTCCAGCAGCGGGACGCGGCGGTCGGCGGCCAGCTGGATCGACTCGCGGACCCGCTCATCGGTGCTGGACATCACGTAGAGCGCCGTGCCCGGGACGCCCGCGCGCAGCGCCTCGACGACCGGGTTCCGGCCAGTGACCAGCTCGGGGACCTCGCCGTTCGCGCGCCGCGCCCCGGCGGGACGTCCACCGGCGGGCGCGGCGTCGCCGCCCTTCGCGCGCCCGCCCGGCCCCACCGTCGGCGTGCCGGTGCGCTTGGCGCTCTTGACGGCGCGGGCCTTCTGGCGCTTGGCGTGCCAGTGCCGGTCCTCGGCCTTGGGAGTGGGTCCCTTGCCCTTGCGCTTCGCCATTGTCCGTTACGCCCCTTGCGACGACGATTGCTTGCTCACTCGCCCTCGCGGCTGCCGGGCGGCTCAAATCTCAGCGGGACGGCACACTCACGAACCCCCGCGAACCCCTGATTTTATCCGCCCCAGACTGCGCCCTGCGCACACCACACGACGGCCGGGCTCGCTGCGAGGTCAGTCTCGTTTCAGTTCCCAGCGGGGGCCCTGCGGGGTGTCCTCTACCAGGATCCCTGCCTCCGCCAGGCTGTCGCGGATCGCGTCGGCTGCTGCATAGTCCTTCCGCGCGCGCGCCGCCTGCCGCTGCTCCAGCGCCACCCCCACCAGGGCGTCCACGACGGGACGCAGGTCTTCCTCGCCCGTCCGGTTCCACTGCGGCGACAGCGGGTCGATGCCGAGGACGTCCGCCATGGCCCGCACGGCCGCCAACGCCTGGCGCACCGCCTCGTGGTCACCGGACGCAAGGGCGCTATTCCCGTCCCGGACGGTCTCGTGCAGCACCGCCAGCGCCTGCGGGACGCCCAGATCGTCGTCCATCGCCGTGGCGAACCCCGTCGGCACAGACGAGGCAGGCACCGCGCCCACCGTCTCTGAGGCCCGCGTAACGAAGCCCTCTATCCGCTGGTAGGCGGAGACGGCCTCGGCCAAGGCGGCGTCGGTGTAGTCCATGAGCGACCGGTAGTGCGCGGAGGCCAGGTAGTAGCGCACCTCTACGGGACGGGCCTTGTCGAGCAGGTCCGACAGCAGAACCACGTTCCCGACCGACTTGCTCATCTTCTCGCCGTCCACGGTGAGAAGCCCGTTGTGCAGCCAGTAGCGGGCGAATCCGTCACCGGCGGCACGGGATTGAGCGATTTCGTTCTCGTGGTGCGGGAAAATGAGGTCGACCCCACCGCCGTGGATGTCGAACGCCGGACCGAGGTACTTGGTCGCCATCGCGGAGCATTCGAGGTGCCAGCCCGGACGTCCGTCCCCCCAGGGCGTCTCCCAGGACGGCTCGCCCGGCTTGGCGCCCTTCCAGAGCGCGAAGTCGCGCGCGTCGCGCTTCGCCTCCTCGTTGGGGGTGTCGCCGGCGGACCGCATGTTCTCCAGCCGCTGGTTCGACAGCGACCCGTACTCGTCCGCCCACGACTTCACGTCGAAGTACACGTCGCCGCCCGCCGCGTACGCGTGGCCCTTCTCGATCAGCCGCCGGATCAGCACGATCATCTCCGGGACGTGCCCGGTGGCGCGCGGCTCGATCGTCGGCGGCAGGCAGCCGAGCAGGTCGTAGCCCTGCGTGAACACGCGCTGGTTGCCCTCGGCGACCGCGAACCACGGGACGCCCCGCTCCGCCGACACCGCGATGATCTTGTCGTCGACGTCGGTGACGTTGCGGGCGAACGTCACCTCGTAGCCGGACGCGCGCAGCCAGCGCAGCAGCACGTCGTAGATGACGCCCGAGCGGAGATGCCCGATATGCGGTGATGCCTGCGGGGTCGCACCACACACGTACATCCCCACGCGGCCCTCTTCGAGGGGCTCGAACGGGCGGACGCTACGGGTGCCGGTGTCGTAAAAGCGCAGACTCACAGGGCCCAGGCTATTGGATCGACGCGCGGCCGTGCCGCCCATTACGCGGCGCGGCCGCCTGCCTTGGCGAACACGGCGTCCGGCAGGAGTCCGAGCAGCGGCGGTTCGTGGGCGATCAACGCGCGCACCTGTTCTGAGATGCCGCACCGCCGGTTCCAGCCCGAACTGTTGCCGAACACGGGCGCGGGCTCGTCCGTCACCGCGCCCAACAACCCATCAAGCGTTTTCCCCGTTGAGTCGGAATGCGCGGGATTCGAGGTAGCGCTGCTCCGGCAGGCTGGTCGTGCGGCGCGCCGCCTCCTGGTAGGCGTCCCGCGCCCCGTCCGTGTCGCCGGCCATTTCCAGCAGATGGGCCCGGACGGCGGCGAGCCGGTGATGTCCGGCGACCCGGTCGTCGCCGTCCAGCGTCCGCAGCAGGTCCAGCCCGGCGGACGGGCCGGACGCCATCGCCAGCGCGACTGCCTCGTTCAGTGTGACCATCGGGTTCGGCGACAGGTGCGCCAGCAGCCGGTACAGCGCGAGGATCTGCGGCCAGTCGGTGTCCTCCGGCCGCGCCGCCTCCGCGTGGACGGCGGCGATCGCGGCCTGCACCTGGTACGGGCCGGGCGGCGACCAGGTGAGCGCGTCGGTGATCAGTGCCGTGCCCTCCTCGATCGCGTCCCGCCGCCAGAGCGTCCTGTCCTGCTCGGTGAGCGGGATGAGCAGCCCGCCGTGTCCCGTCCGCGCCGGACGCCGGGCGTCGGTGAGCAGCATCAGCGCGAGCAGGCCCGCGGCCTCGCCGTCGTCCGGCAGCAGCCCGTGCAGGCCCCGCGCCAGCCGGATCGCCTCCGCGGTCAGGTCGGTGCGCTGCAGATCGGGCCCGCTGGACGCCGTGTACCCCTCGTTGAAGACCAGGTACAGGACGTGCAGGACGGCCCGCAGCCGCGCGTCCCGCTCGTCCGGCGGCGGCGGCACGAACCGCGCCCCCGCCGACTTGATCTTCGCCTTGGCGCGGCTGACCCGCTGCGCCATCGTCGCCTCCGGGACGAGGAACGCCCGCGCGATCTGCGCCGTCGTCAGCTCGCCGACCGCCCGCAGCGTCAGCGCGACCTGCGAGGACGGCGACAGCGCCGGATGGCAGCACAGGAACAGCAGCGTCAGCGTGTCGTCGCGGTCACCCGGCCGGTCCCCGGAGCGGGGAGCCGGCCGGGCCTGCCCTTTCAGGGGATCGTCCCCCCACGGGTAGCGGGGCCCGTTCTCGTCCGGCCCCGGCTCGTCGGGTTCCCGCGCGAACACGGCGGCCTCGCGGTCGCGGCGGGCCCGCTCGCTGCGCCACTGGTCGGTGAGCCGCCGCGTCGCGACGGTCAGCAGCCAGCCGCGCGGGCTCTCCGGCACGCCCTCCCCCGGCCACTGCACGGCGGCGGCGAGCAGCGCCTCCTGCACGGCGTCCTCGCAGGCGTCGAACGCGCCGTGCCGCCGCACCAGCGTGCCGAGGACCTGCGGCGCGAGCGTGCGCAGCAGGTCCTCGACGGCCGGGGGTGTCCTCACATCTCCGTCCCGGCCTCGTGCATGATCGCCCGGACCTCCATGTGCCCGCCGTGCCGGACGTCGGGCCAGCGCGCGGCGATCTCCACGGCCCGCTCCGCCGACTCGCAGTCGACCATGATGTATCCGGCGAAGTGCTCCTTGGCCTCCGGGAACGGCCCGTCGGTCACGGCCGGCCGCCCGTCCTTCCCCGCCCGGACCGTCTTCGTCCGGGACGGGTCGGCGAGCGCGTTCCCGCCGACCAGCTCCCCCGACTCGGTCAGCTCCTTCATGATCGCGTCCACCTCGCCGAACAGCGCCTCGCGCTCCGCCTCCGTCAGCTCCTCGACGAAGCCGGGACGGTTGTGGATCAGCAGCATGTACTTCACGGTGTGCTCCTTGTCGCCGGCGGCCCCGGCGGCCGCTCGTCACAGAACGATCGGAGCGGCGGACGCGTTCTCGACATCCCCCGCGAGAAAGTCCTCAGAAGGATTCGTTGAGATCCCGGAGCCGGTGGCACAGGGCCGCGAACGCCAGCGCGTCCGGCATCTGGGAGGCGACCGCCATCAGGTCCATCCGGCCGGTGCAGGCGTGCACCGTCACCATGCCGTTGCTGATCACGACGTCGTCGACGGCCTTCCACGGCAGCCGCTCGCCGTCCTTCTCGACGCCGTCCAGGTCCACGGTGAACGGGCCGAGGCGCACCGACTCCCGCGCCCGCACCGCCGCCAGGTGGCGCGGGACGATCCGGGCCGTCACCTCCTCCGCGACGGCCACCCCCAGCGTCCGGACGTCCGGGATGTCGTCTTCGAGCCGCAGCACGCTGCCGTCGTCCGCCACGACCGTGAAGCACCACCGGACCCGCGGCCCGCTGTGCCGGCCCGAGACCGTCACCGACTCCAGCTCGTCCCACGTGTAGTCGGCCGCGCCGCCCGGACCCGTGACCGACAGGCCCCCCGTGTACAGGCAGGCGACCCGGTTGCGGACGCGCGGGCGGTCGCGTCCCGCGATCCAGCCGACGGCGGCCGCGTACCCCATCGACAGCAGCAGCGCCGGGACGCCCACCCACCACACCTGGTCGTGCAGGTAGACGATGGCCGCGGGGATCAGCGCCAGCGACGCCAGGCTCAGCAGGCACAGCCACGTCCAGGCGCGGCGGCCCGCGGCCCGGCCGTCGAATGTCCGGATCGGCTCGCCCAGCCGATCATGAGGCGACGTCACGCCGCGCTACCCGGCCGTTCGGGCCCGCGTTCCGTCCACGAAACAGCCGTACGGCATCGCAGCCTCCCTCGGGATGTCGACGTCCATACCGTACGTCTCCCCCCTTATCGCGCGCAGCGACAAAATGATCACCAAGAAGTTGCGGTTCGTCGCCGTCCCGGCCGATTAACCTCGGCTGAGGATCATCAGGCGCCCTCCCCGGAACGAGGCTCCATGCCATCTGACCCGACCCGGCCGTCCTTCACCCGCGCGCAGCGGCGGCTGCTCACCGCGCTCGCCGGCCTCGTCGTCGCCGCGCTCGCGGCCGGCGCGTACGTGCTCACCTACGACGTGCTCCGCGAACTCGCGCTCGCCGGCCGGGTGAGCCGCCGCTGGGCGCCGCTGTACCCGGCGATGGCCGACACCCTCGTCGCGCTGACGATCCTGTCGCTGGTCGTCACGCGCAACGCCCGCTGGTGGACGCGGCTGCTGCGCTGGACGCTGCTGCTCGTCCTCGTCGCCGGGGGCGCCGCGGCCTCCGTCCAGCACTCGGTCTGGGGGTACGACTCGCTGCCGGACGACGCCGTCCGCGCCGGGGTGGCGGTGGCGCCGCACGTCATGCTGGTGATCGCGGTCTGGCTGTGGCTGACGATGTTCAAGCAGATCCGGGTGGCCCGCCCCGCCGCCGAGGAGGCCGCCCCGGTCGAGACGCAGCGCGGCCACGTGAAGGTCCTGGAGCCCGCCGCGCCGCCGCTCGCCCTGGAGCCTCCCGCCGACGCGGAGCCGCTCGCCGGGCCCGAGGTCGCCGACGAGGAGCCGCTGATCCCGTTCCCCGAGGAACCGCCCGCCGAGCCGCAGCCGGTCGGCCATGCGATTCCCATGGAGACGCCCGCGTCCTACGTGAACGCGCACGGATCGGCCGAACATGACGGTCTGGACGTCCCCGAGTTCGTCCAGCCCGCCGCGCCCACGGCCATGATCACGATCTCGCCAATCTTGATCGCCCGGATCAAGGCGTCCTTGTTGAATTTCTCGCCAAATTGCCCGGCCAACGCCGAGAACAGGAAGAACGGCAGGATAAACAACAAGGCGCACAGGTTGACCCAGATGGAACGGTCACCGTCGATGGTGAGCTTGTAGAGAATGGCCAGGATCAGCGATTGCTTGAAGATGTTGTCGTTGAACGCGCCCAGCAACTGGGTGATGAAAAACGGCAAGAAGCGCCGCGTGCGCAGCAAGGTGAATTGCGAGGGGTGGCTCATCGTCCGTGTTCCTGCGTGGCCTGTTATTGATCAGGCCACGACTTTACCTAATCCTGCTTACTTATTCCCTAACCCAGCAATGCATGGCGAAACAAAAAGCTCGCCTTTATAGGCACCCTGCACCGTGCGCGTAGCCACGATCAACCACATCAATGCCAGCGCCACCACCAGCACAGTGCCAAATACGCTGAAGAACCCCAAATGCAACACGCTCGCCAGTTTCAACGTAGCCAGGGCATACACTCCCAGCGGAAAGGTAAAGCCCCACCAGCCGAGGTTGAACGGAATGCCCGCACGCAGGTAACGCAGGGTGATCAACACCGCGATCAGCATCCACCACAGGCCGAAGCCCCATAAGGTGATACCTGCAATCAGCCCCAGGCCGTGGGCCATTTCACCAACACTCGCCAGGCCATTGGCGGCAAAGATCGCCGGCGCATCGCCACCGAGTAACAGCATCCCCAGGGCACCGGTGCCGATAGGGCCCAGCGCCAACCAGCTCGATGCCGCCATATTGGCGTGGGGCAGTTTGTGCAAGGCCATGCGCAACATCAGGATCGTCAGGATGCTGAACGCCACCGGCAGGGAAAACGCCCACAGCACGTAGCTGGTCACCAGCATCACCAGTTGCGAATGGGCGTCGACCAGGTGCGGCGCCAGCAAGCCGCCACTCGCCGCCGCCACTTCGGCAGCCACCACGGGCAACAGCCAAACGGCGGTCATCTGGTCGATGCTGTGCTCCTGGCGGGTGAACATCATGAATGGGATCAGCACGCCGCAGGCCAGGGACATGGC
>NZ_JABXFD010000252.1 GCF_013372625.1 Actinomadura sp. BRA 177 | reverse complement strand
GGCCGGGGCCGCCGCGCAGGGCGCGGCGGGCGGCGCGGCGGTTGCGCCGTCGTTCGCGGCGGCTCGGCGGGCGGGCGCGCTCGCGGGCGGACGGCTCGGTGAACACGGCGCTCCGGACGAATTCCTCGTCGAACGCGGGTTCGTCGAAATCTGCGGCCATGGGGCTCTCCGGCGCGGGGGCGGTCGAGTACCCAGGCTAGTCGACGTCCCCGACACCCACTCACCGGCATTTCTAGAACACGTTCTAGCTAAACCCGAGCGAAGAAGTGAGGTAGCTCACGGGACGGGCTCTTGATGTCGGACGGCGCTTGTGGCAGCGGAGAGCGGTGCTCACGTTTTGCCTGATGGGAATGATGATGACCGCCAGGTCATCAATCAAGCGTTTGGTGGAGACAGCAGAATAGACTTGAGTCTCATTTGCTCTTGAATCCCACCTGGAACCGGTTCTACGGTGGGCTCAAGCGCCGTGATTTCGGGAGGTACCGCGCATGACCGCCACCGCTTCGGAGACCGCCGCCGTCCCCGCCGGGTTCGACTTCGCCAGCCCGGACCTGATGGCCGAGCGCATCCCGCTCGCCGAGTTCGCGCTGCTGCGCCGGACCGGTGCGCCCTGGTGGAACGCGCAACCGCGCGGCCGCACCGGGTTCGCCGACGACGGCTTCTGGGTGATCAGCAGGCACGCGCACATCAAGGAGATCTCCCGCGACCACGAGCAGTGGTCGTCCAACGCCCACGGCGCCGTGATCAGGTTCAACGAGACGTTCAGCCCCGAGGAGCTGGACGTCCAGCGGGAGAACCTGCTGCTGCACATGGACCCGCCGCAGCACGCCAAGCTGCGCAAGATCGTGTCGCGCGGCTTCACCCCGCGCGTCATCAACGGCCTGCACGACGCGCTGCAGGACCGCGCGGAGCGGATCGTCGCCGAGGCGCGCCGGCGCGGCGGCGAGGGCGACTTCGTCACCGAGGTCGCGGCCGAGCTGCCGCTGCAGGCGATCGCCGAGCTGATGGGCGTCCCGCAGGAGGACCGGCGGCGGCTGTTCGACTGGTCCAACAAGATGCTCGGCTACGACGACCCCGAGTACAACGACGACCCGGCCTGCGCCGCCGCCGAGATCATCGGCTACTCGATGGGGCTGGCCGAGCAGCGCCGCGGCTGCCCCGCGCACGACATCGTGACCAAGCTCGTCCAGGCCGACGTGGACGGGCACGCCCTGTCCGACGACGAGTTCGGCTACTTCATGATCCTTCTGGCCGTCGCCGGCAACGAGACGACCCGCAACGCGATCACCCACGGGATGATGGCGTTCATGGACAGCCCGCAGCAGTGGGAGCTGTTCAAGGCCGAGCGTCCCGAGACCATGGCGGACGAGGTCGTCCGGTGGTCGACGCCCGTCACCGCGTTCCAGCGGACGGCCGTCCGGGACGCCGAGCTGGGCGGCGTCGAGATCAAGGCGGGCGACCGCGTGGCGATGTACTACAGCTCCGCCAACTTCGACGAGGACGTCTTCGCCGCCCCGATGACGTTCGACGTCGCCCGCGACCCCAACCCGCACCTCGGGTTCGGCGGGACCGGCGCGCACTACTGCATCGGCGCGAACCTGGCCCGGCTGGAGATCAAGCTGATGTTCAGCGCGATCGCCGACCAGATGCCGCACATCACCCGGCTGGGCGAGCCGCGCCGGCTCCGCTCGGCCTGGCTGAACGGCATCAAGGAGCTGCGCGTCCGGTACTGATCCCTCTGAGCGGGACCCGGCCCTCCCCAGGAAAGTTAGAACACGTTACATTCGAAAGGCGAATCGTGTTCTAGAAGGAGACCGCATGGGTACCCCGGTGATCGTCGAGGCGGTCCGCACGCCGCTCGGTAAGCGCAACGGATGGCTGGCCGGCATGAAGCCGATGGCCGTCCTCGCGCACGCGCTGAACGCGCTGGTCGAGCGGTCCGGCATCGACGCCGCCGAGGTGGAGCAGGTCTTCGCCGGCTGCGTCACGCAGGCCGGCGAGCAGGGCGGGCACATCGGCCGCTACTCCTGGCTGTACGCGGGGCTGCCCTGGCAGACCGGCGTCACCACGATCGACGCGCAGTGCGGCTCCTCGCAGCAGGGCGTCCACCTCGCCGCGTCGCAGATCGCGGCCGGCGTGGTGGACGTGGCGATCGGCTGCGGCGTCGAGGTGATGAGCCGCGCGCCGCTCGGCACCAACGTGATGCCCGCGAACCCGCGCCCGGACGACTGGTCGCTCGACATGCCGAACCAGTTCGAGGCCGCCGAGCGGATCGCCGCCCGGCGCGGCATCACCCGCGCCGACCTGGACGCGTTCGGCGCCCGCTCGCAGCAGCTCGCCGCCAAGGCGTGGGCGGACGGCCGCTTCGACCGCGAGGTCGCGCCCGTCACCGCGCCCGTCCTGGACGCCGAGGGCAACCCGACCGGGGAGATCCGCGAGGTCACCCGCGACCAGGGCCTGCGCGAGACGACCGCCGACGGCCTGGGCAACCTCAAGCCGGTCATGCCGGACGCGCTGCACACGGCGGGCACCTCGTCCCAGATCTCGGACGGCGCCGCCGCCGTCCTGCTGATGTCGGAGGAGAAGGCCAAGGCCCTCGGCCTGCGGCCCCGCGCGCGCATCAGGACCCAGGCCCTCGTCGGCGGCGAGCCGTACTACCACCTGGACGGTCCCGTGCAGGCGACCGAGCGCGTCCTGCAGCGGTCCGGGCTGACGATGAACGACATCGACATCACCGAGATCAACGAGGCGTTCGCGTCGATCGTGCTTTCGTGGGCGTCCGTCCACAAGCCGGACATGGACAAGGTCAACGTCAACGGCGGCGCCATCGCCATCGGCCACCCGGTCGGTGCGACCGGCGCCCGGCTGATCACGACCGCCCTGCACGAACTGGAGCGCCGCGACGCCGGAACCGCCCTCATCACCATGTGCGCGGGCGGCGCCCTGTCCACGGCGTCCATCCTTGAGCGAATCTGACCCGATCCACCGCCCCGGCTACCTTGGCCGGGGCATTCCCATGCTCGACCTCATGCTTTGACAAGGCGCGAAAGGCGGTCTCGGTGCAGCCGGAACCTGAGGACCTCGGCGGCGGGCTGTGGAGCGTTCCCGTCCCCATCCCGGACAACCCGCTCGCGTACACGCTCGTGTACGCGGTGGAGAGCCCGAAGGGGCCGGTCCTGATCGACGCGGGCTGGCAGCACGAGGACGCCTGGGCGGCCCTCCGCGACGGGCTCGGCACGTTCAGGATCCAGATGTCGGACGTGCACGGCGTGGTCGTCACGCACTTCCACCCCGACCACTCGGGGCTCGCCGGGCGCGTCCGGGAGACGTCCGGCGCCTGGATCGCCATGCACCACGCCGACGCCGACATCGTCCGCATGTTCCACGCCGCCGGCATGGGCGGGCGCCGGGAGTTCGAGCTGACCGCCCTGCGCCGCGCGGGCGCCGCCGAGTCGGACCTGGCCGGACCGTCCCAGCGGATCCAGGTGTCACCGCCCGCCATCCCGGACCGGGAGCTGTCGGACGGCGAACTGGTCGACGTCCCAAGCCGGCGGCTGCGCGCCGTGTGGACGCCCGGCCACTCCCCCGGCCACATCTGCCTGCACCTGGAGGACGGCGACCGCATCTTCACCGGCGACCACGTCCTGCCGCGCATCACCCCGCACATCGGCCTCTACCCGTACGACACGCCGGACATCGACCCGCTGAGCGACTTCCTCGGCTCGCTCGACAAGGTCTCGGCGATGACGGTGGGCGAGGTCCTCCCCGCCCACCAGTACCGCTTCAACGGCCTCTCGGAACGCGCCCAGGAGATCATCGGCCACCACGAGGAGCGCCTCACCGAGGTGACGGCGCTCCTCTCCGCGTCCGCGATCACCCTGTGGGACCTCACGGCGGGCCTCAAGTGGCGCCACCCGTGGGCGGACATGCCCCAGCAGGCCCGCCGCATGGCCGCCGCCGAGGCCGCCGCCCACCTGCGCACCCTGGAGACCCGAGGAATCGCCCGCCGAGAAGGCACAGACGACCCGCTCCGCTACATCCTCCGCTAGCCCCTGTCCGTTGACTTGCGGTGTGTTGCCCTTATCCGGCCGCTCACAAGGGCAACACGCCGCAGGTCAACGCACCCAGTGCGGCGCTTCCTCGCCGACGGGGAGGGTGGGCCACATCGCGGTGTCGCGGAGGAGTTGGCGGTCGTGGGTTGCCAGGACCACTGCGGCCTCCGTGGTTCGCAGGGCTTCGGTCAGCTCGTCCACCAGGGCGATCGACAGGTGGTTCGTCGGCTCGTCCAGCAGGAGGACGTGCGGACGCGCCGCCAGGGCCATCGCCAGGTCGAGCCTGCGCTGCTGCCCCATCGACAACTCGCGCACCGGTCTGCCCGCGTCAGCGGACGAGATCAGCCCCAGGGCGGAGAGCGAGATCGCCTCATTCTCGGCTAGCGCGCCCGTGGTGATCAGGCGTCCGATGTGGGCGGCGAACACCTCGTGGGCTCGTCGGCCGTCCGCGTGCGGTGACTCCTGGGCGAGCAACTGCACACGCGTGTTCGGGGCTCGGCGAACCGTTCCCTGGGTGGGTGGCAACTGCCCGGCGAGCACGGCCAGGAGGGTTGACTTGCCCGAGCCGTTGGGGCCGGTGACGACGAGGCGCGAGCCCGATTCCAGGGCCAGCGACACGTCGTGCGGTAGGCGGGACGCCACGCGCACGTCGTCGGCCGTCAGCAGCGTCGTGCCGGGCCGCGCGGGCAGGTCCGGCATGCTGAAGCGCCGTGGCGGCTCCGGGGCGGTCACCGCGTGCCGCTCCAGGTCGTCGCGGCGCCGGTGGACGGACCGGACGAGCGCGGGCGCGCGGGTGGCGCGCTGGTGCTTGCCCGTGCCCTTGTCCGGCCGCCACCCGGTGACCAGCCGGTTCCGCGCCTCGGACAGGTCGCGGGTGAGGCGGGCGTGCTCGGTGCGCTGGCGCTCGTACTCGTCCTCCCAGCGCCGCAGTTCCGCCTCGCGGCCCTCCCGGTAGCCGGCGAACCCGTCCCCGTAGACGGCCGGGCGGCCGTCGCGGCTCGGGTCGAGGTCGAGGATCGTCGTCGCGACGTCGGACAGCAGCGCGCGGTCGTGGCTGACGACCACGACCCCGCCCGGGTGGGCGCGCAGGCGGGCGGTGAGGAAGTCGAGCCCGGCCGCGTCCAGGTGGTTGGTCGGCTCGTCCAGGAGCAGGAAGTCGTGCTCGGCGCCGAGCAGGCACGCGAGCCGCACCCGGTAGCGCTGGCCGACGGACAGCTCGGACAGCCGCCTGCTCCGGTCGGTGACCGCGCCGAGGTTCTCCAGGGCGAGGTCGACGCGCCGGTCGGCGTCCCAGGCGTCGAGCGCCTCCGCCGCGTCCAGGGCGGACGTGTAGGCGCCGTCCGCGCCGGGGCGTCCTTCGGCCATCGCCTGCGTGGCCTCGTCGAACGCCTTCAGCGCGGTGCGGGCGTCCGCGAGCTCCAGGTCGATGGCCTCGCCGACCGTGGCGTCGCCGTGGGCGACCATGGCCTGCTCGGCGATCCCAATCGTGCCGACGCGCTGGACGGTGCCCTCGTCGGGGACCAGCGCGCCGTTCAGCACGTGCAGCAGGGTCGTCTTCCCGCGCCCGTTCTCTCCGACGATGCCCCACCTGTCCTGCGGTGAGACCGACATGTGCACGTCGTGCAGGACGGTTCGCCCGCCCCGGACGACGCCGATTCCCTCCGCGACGAGCTGGGCTCGGGCGCGCGCGGGCAGGGTGATGGAGATGTTCATGCTTCCTCCGGACGGAGGCACACCTGTCCCAGGGGACGGAGATGGGTGCCTTCGAACTGACAGGCCCTGAAGAGCGGGCCGATGACAACGTCAGACCGCCCGCGGCTCGCTCGGGCGCGAGGGGCGGGCCGTCCGGAGTCCTGTCAGAGGTAGAGGAGCTGCTGGAGCATGAACCCACCGTACCAACCAGTGGGACGGGTGGGGCCGGGGCCTTGATGAGACTCCAGTCTCATGTTAGAACGTGTTCTAGATCTGTTCCCAAGCAAGCGCTCAGTTCAGGGACTGGCTCCGTCCCGGGCACGAAGGGTCTTCCATGGCACTTGCGACGTCCATCGCCTCGACCGACCGGATCTTCCGCGCACCCGAGATCGACATCATCGATCCGGGCGTGTACGAGCGCGGGGGCATCCCGCACCGGCAGTTCCAGTGGTTGCGCGACAACGACCCGGTGCACTGGCACCAGGACCCGAACGAGGGGGTCCCGGGGTTCTGGGCCGTGACGCGGCACGAGGACGCGGTGTCGGTGTCGCGGCGCGCCGACCCGTACTCCTCGCACGAGCGGACGGCGATGTTCGAGGAGTTCTCGCCCGACGACATCGCCATGTACGGGCAGATGATGCTGTTCCAGGACCCGCCGGACCACACGCGGCTGCGCTCCATCGTGAACAAGGGGTTCACGCCGCGGATGATCGGCCGGCTGGAGGACCACATCCGCAAGATCTGCAACGAGCTGATCGACGAGGCCGCGCCGCTCGGCGAGTGCGACTTCGTGGAGAAGTTCGCGGCACCGCTGCCGCTGTACACGATCTGCGAGCTGCTCGGCGCGCCGCTGGAGGACCGGGAGAAGATCTTCCACTGGTCGAACAAGCTCGTCGCGTTCAACGACCCCGAGTTCATCGGCGGACGCGAGGAGTCGACGCTGTGCGCCGCCGAGTTCGCCGAGTGGGGCGGGCAGCTGGCGGCGGCGCGGGAGTCGACGCCGCGCGACGACATCGTGACCAAGCTGCTCACGCCGGACGCGGACGGCTCCCGGGTCAGCCTGGAGGAGTTCCAGCTGTTCGTGATCATGCTGTCGATCGCCGGGAACGAGACGACCCGGACGGCGACCGCGGGCGGCATGCTGGCCTTCTTCGAGCGGCCCGACCAGTGGGAGCGGCTGCGCGCGGACCGGAGCCTGCTGCCGAAGGCGGTCGAGGAGATCGTCCGCTGGGTGAGCCCGATCAACCAGTTCCGCCGGACGGCCCTCGTCGACACCGAGCTGGGCGGCAAGGAGATCAAGGCCGGCGACAAGGTCGTGCTGTTCTACGGGTCGGCGAACCGGGACGAGCGGGTGTTCGAGAACCCGTACACGTTCGACGTGGGGCGCGACCCGAACCCGCACATCGGCTTCGGCGGCGGCGGCCCGCACTACTGCCTCGGAACGCACCTCGCGCGGATGAACCTGCGCATTATCTTTGAGACGATCCTGGAGCGGATGCCCGACATCCGGCTCGCCGGCGAGCCCCGCCGGCTCCGGTCCAACTTCGTCAACGGCTACAAGGAGATTCCGGTGAGCTTCACACCGTCGGCCCCGCTGGGGGGCTGACGGCGTCTCCGGACGAGGAGGTTCGAGGCGATGACCACCACTCCCAAGACCACGACTCCCGAAACCGCCCCCGACATCGAGCTGGCCGACCCCGGCGCGTACGAGCGCGGCGGGATCCCGCACGAGCAGCTGACGTGGCTGCGCGAGCACGAACCCGTCCACTGGCACCACGGCGACCCGGAGCGGGAGTACCCGCCGTTCTGGGCGATCACCCGGCACGAGGACGTCGTGCACGTGTCGCGGCATCCGGAGGTGTTCTCGTCGTGGCAGCGGCTCGCGCTGTTCGACGAGCCGCCGGAGGAGCATCTCGTCCTGCAGCGGATGATGATGCTCAACCAGGACCCGCCGGAGCACACGCGCAAGCGCGGCATCGTCAACCGGGGGTTCACCCCGCGCGCGATCGGTGCGCTGGCGGAGCACATCCGCGACATCTGCCAGAAGCTCGTGGCGGAGACTGTGGAGCGGGGAGAGGACGCCGACTTCGTCCGGGACCTGGCGGCGCCGCTGCCGCTGTACGTGATCTGCGAGCTGCTGGGCGCCCCGCCGGAGGACCGGGAGAAGATCTTCACCTGGTCGAACACGCTGATCGGCGGGGACGACCCGGAGTTCCAGCGGACGCCAGAGGAGGGCCAGGCGGCGGCGACGGAGCTGTACGCGTACGCCAACGTGCTGGCCGCCGACCGGCGGGAGAACCCGCGCGAGGACATCGTCACGAAGCTGCTCCAGCCGGACGCGGACGGCGAGATCCTGTCCGGCGACGAGTTCGAGCTGTTCGTCATGCTGCTGTCGGTCGCCGGGAACGAGACGACCCGGAACGCGGCGACCGGCGGCATGCTCGCGCTGCTGGAGCACCCCGAGCAGTGGGCGCGGATGAGGGCCGACCGGTCGCTCGTCCGGACGGCGGCGGACGAGATCGTCCGCTGGGTCACCCCGGTCAACCTGTTCCGGCGGACCGCCGTCCGGGACGCCGAGCTGCGCGGCAAGAAGATCAAGGAGGGCGACAAGGTCGTCGTCTTCTACTCGTCCGCCAACCGCGACGAGGCCGTGTTCGCCGACCCGTGGGCGTTCGACGTCGGCCGCGCCCCGAACCCCCACCTGGGCTTCGGCGGCGGGGGCCCGCACTTCTGCCTGGGCTCCCACCTGGCCCGACTCGAGCTGAGTGTGCTTTTCGAAACACTTTTGGACACTGTGCCCAATATTGAACTCAGCGGTAACGTTCGCAGGCTAAGGTCTAGTTTCATCAACGGCATAAAGGAGATGCCGGTGCGCGTGCGTCCGGCGTCCCTCGACTGACGGGAGTGGTCCGTGGGCAGGGTCTGGCGTGGCTGAGGCAGGCGAGACGGGCGGCTCACCGCCCTCGGGTCCGCTGCGGGTGGCCCTGCTCTCGTACCGGAGCAAGCCGCACTGCGGCGGCCAGGGGGTCTACCTCCGGCACCTGAGCCGGGAGCTGGCCGATCTCGGGCACACGGTCGAGGTGATCTCCGGCCAGCCCTACCCCGAGCTGGACCGCGACGAGATCACCCTCACCAAGCTGCCGAGCCTGGACCTGTACCGGGACGAGGACCCGTTCCGCACCCCGGCCCTCGGCGAGTTCCGCGACTGGACGGACGTCCTGGAGTTCGCGCACATGAAGACGGGCGGCTTCCCCGAGCCGCTGACGTTCAGCCTGCGCGCGCTGCGGCTGCTGAAGCGGCGCCGCGGCGACTTCGACGTCGTGCACGACAACCAGGTGCTCGGGCTCGGCAGCCTCGGCATCGGCCGGCTCGGCCTGCCGCTGGTGACGAGCATCCACCACCCGATCAGCGTCGACCGGCGGATCGAGATCGAGGCCGCCCGCGGCATCAAGCAGAAGCTCGGCAAGTTCCGCTGGTACGGGTTCGTCGGGATGCAGGCGCAGGTGTCGCGGCGCATCGGCCCGGTGCTGACGGTGTCGGAGTCGTCCAAGGTCGACATCGTCAAGGACTTCAAGGTCGACCCGCGCGACATCGACATCCTGCCGCTCGGCGTCGACACCCGCATCTTCCACCCGCGCGGCGAGCGCGTCCCCGGCCGGATCGTGGCGATGGCCAGCGCCGACGCGCCGATCAAGGGCGTGGACGTGCTGCTGCGCGCGGTCGCCAAGGTCGCCACCGAGCGGGACGTCCACGTGGTCGTCGTGAGCAAGCCGCAGAAGGACGGCCCGACCGACAAGCTCGTCCGCGAGCTGGCGCTCGGCGACCGCGTGAAGTTCGTCAGCGGCATCAGCGACGACGAACTGGGCGAGCTGCTGGCGTCGGCGGAGATCGCCGTCGTCCCGTCCCGCTACGAGGGGTTCTCGCTGCCCGCCGTGGAGCACATGGCGTCCGGGACGCCGCTGGTCGCGAGCCGCGCCGGCGCGCTGCCCGAGGTCGTCGGCGACGCGGGTATCCTCGTCCAGCCCGGCGACGTCGAGGAACTCGCCGCGACGCTGCACCGCCTGCACGACTCCCCCGAGGAGCGGGCGAAGGCCGGTGCCGCGGGGCTCGCCCGCGTCCAGGAGCGCTTCGCCTGGCCGGCCGTGGCGCAGGCCACCGTCGAGCACTACCGGGCCGCGATCACCCAGCAGAACTACCGGCGGCTGGCCGCCGGCGGCAACTGAGGGAACGTCCGCCGGACGTCCTCTGCATGGAAGGAGCACGACCCTGCTGACCGTGGATTTCCAGCGGTTCCGCGTCACCCCCGGAGACCGCGTCCTCGACATGGGATGCGGTGCCGGACGGCACGCCTTCGAGCTGTACCGCCGGGGTGCGCACGTCGTGGCCTTCGACCAGGACGCCGAAGAGCTGTCCGGCGTCGACAAGATGTTCGGGGCGATGCGCCTCGAAGGCGACGTGCCCGAGAACGCGACCGCAGAGACCGTGCAGGGTGACGCGCTCGACCTGCCGTTCCCCGACGACCACTTCGACGCGATCATCGCGTCGGAGGTGCTGGAGCACATCCCCGACGACATGCGGGCGATGCGCGAGCTGCTGCGCGTCCTGCGGCCGGGCGGCAAGCTGGCGGTGACGGTGCCGAGCTGGCTGCCCGAGCGGGTGTGCTGGGCGCTGTCGGAGGACTACCACACCGCCCCCGGCGGGCACGTGCGCATCTACACGCGCGCCGAGCTGGAGGCCAAGCTGAAGTCGGTCGGCTTCAAGGTCGGCGGCCACCACCACGCGCACGGCCTGCACGCCCCGTACTGGTGGATCAAGTGCGCGGTGGGGGTGAACAACGACGGCAACCCGCTCGCCAAGGCCTACCACCAGATCCTCGTCTGGGACATCATGAAGCGGCCGCTGGCGACCCGGGCGGCCGAGCGGGTGATGAACCCGCTGATCGGCAAGAGCGTCGTCGTGTACTTCGGCAAGCCCGCGGCGCCGGGCACCCCCGCGGCCCCGGCCAAGGAGACGGCGGATGCGGTCTGAGACCGTCCCGCCCTCGGTTCCCGGAGTCCTGACGCCGGACGACATCGTCGCGACGGCGCGCAGCATCACCTCGCAGCAGGAGGCGTCCGGCGCGATCCCGTGGTTCTCGCCGGTGGGCGGCGTGCCCGGCCACGTGGACGCCTGGAACCACGTCGAGGCGGCGATGGCGCTGACCGTCGCCGGGTTCGGCGCGCAGGCCAGGCGCGCCTACGAGTGGCTGCGGAGCGCCCAGCGGCCGGACGGGTCGTGGCCGGCGAAGTGGGTGCTCGGCGAGGTCACCGAGCCGGGCGGCGAGTCCAACCACGCCGCCTACCTCGCGGTCGGCGTCTGGCACGAGCTGACGGTGACCGGGGACGAGGGCTTCGCGCGGCACATGTGGCCGGCGGTCCGGCGGGCGATCGACTTCACGCTCGGGCTGCAGACCCGGCGCGGGGAGATCATCTGGATCCGGCACGAGAACGGCGAGCCGTCCGACCACGCGCTGCTGACCGGCTGCTCGTCGATCTACCAGTCGCTGCGCTGCGCGGTCGCGCTGGCCGAGCACCTCGGCGAGCCGCAGCCGGAGTGGGAGCTCGCCGCCGACCAGCTCGGGCACGTGGTGGCCGCGCACCCGGAGGCGTTCGCCGACAAGTCCCGCTGGTCGATGGACTGGTACTACCCGGTGCTCGGCGGCCCGGTCCGCGGCGCGGACGCGGCGCGCCGGTTCGGCGAGCAGTGGGACACGTTCGTGGTGCCGGGCCTCGGCTGCCGCTGCGTGTCGGACCAGCCGTGGGTGACGGCGGCGGAGAGCTGCGAGCTGGTGCTGGCGCTGGACGCCGCCGGCGACCGCGGCCGGGCGCTGGAGCTGTTCACGACCATCCAGCACCTGCGGCACGAGGACGGCTCGTACTGGACGGGCTGGCAGTTCGAGAACGAGCGGCACTTCCCCGGCGACCGGTCCACCTACACGGCGGCGGCGGTGATCCTGGCGGCGGACGCGCTGTCGGACGCCTCCCCCGGCTCCCGGATCTTCAAGGAGATCGCGGGACGGCCCCTAGGCCCCGCAGAGGCGTCCGACCCCCTGGCCTGCGGCTGCGCGCTGGTGCCGGTGGTCAACCGGGTCTAGGCCCGGCTCAGGGGGTCGGCTTCGCTGACGCGTTCCAGGACGCGCAGCGAGCCTTCCACCCTGCGTTCCTTGAAGGCGCCGCTCTCCAGGGCGCGCAGGTAGAGGTGGTAGGGCGCCTGCCCGCCGTCCTCGGGGTCGGGGAAGACGTCGTGGATGACGAGGGCTCCGCCGGCGGCGACGTGCGGGGCCCAGCCCTCGTAGTCGCCCTGGGCGTGCTCCTCGGCGTGCCCGCCGTCGATGAACAGCAGCGCCAGGGGCGTCCGCCAGAAGGCCGACACGGTGCGGGACTGGCCGACGATGGCGACGACCTCGTCCTCAAGGCCGGCGTACCCGATCGTCTTGCGGAACTTGGGGAGCGTGTCCATCCGGCCCGTGCTCGGGTCGACCAGGGACGGGTCGTGGTACTCCCAGCCCGCCTGGTTCTCCTCCGAGCCGTGGTGGTGGTCGACGGTGACCAGGATCGTCCCGGCGGCCCTGGCCGCGGCCCCCAGGTAGACGGCGGACTTGCCACAGTAGGTGCCGACCTCCAGCATGGGGCCGGCTCCGGCGAGGCGCGCCCCGTACTCGACGGCCGTCTCGTACAGCGCGAGGCCCTCGCCGTCCGGCATGAAGCCCTTGGCGGCGCGCGCGATGCGCAGCAGTTCCGCGGGCATCTCGGGGGCGGTTCGGTCGGTCGTCCCCGGCTCGGTGGACGCCTTGGTGTCGGTCATCGATCTCCTCCGTCGGGGCACCCTACTATCCGTGCTCCGCGCGGTGAGACGCCAGTCTTGCCCAGGCAGACTGGAACGTGTTCTACTTTCGGGGGTGGGCACCCTTCTCCGAACCCGGTTCGGTAGGTTGGCGGTCACGGTTGATCCTCGAACGGAGAAGCGATGAGAGTACGAGTCGACCCGCTGGTGTGCGAGGCGAACGCCGTGTGCGTCGGGCTCGCCCCGGAGGTCTTCGACCTCAACGACGATGACGAGCTCCAGATCCTCCAGCCGGACGTCCCGGCGGAGGAGCAGGACCGCGTCCGGCACGCGGTGCGGTCGTGCCCTTATACACATCT
>NZ_JABXFD010000358.1 GCF_013372625.1 Actinomadura sp. BRA 177 | reverse complement strand
GGCCTCACGGGGTTTTAACCTTGCCTTTTCGTCGGCGGCGGCGAATGTGGATAAGAGGCCGGCCCCGGCCAGGTCGTGGTGATCGCCGGGGACCGTGAGACCAGCCGGTCTCCTCGGGACGGCGAGTACGCGGTTCGGGTCAACATTCGCTCTAACGGCGGCCTGACGGTCGACCAGGAGACGGGCAGGATCTACGTTCCGGTCGCCGGAGCCGGTGGGCGGCGAATCGCACGGATTGAGGGCGATGGACGGATCACGATGCTCTCGGTCGGTATGGCCGACGCGCAATTGGCCGTATCGGGCGATCGCCTTTGGCAGCTGGCCTCGTACGCCGGGCTCCAGTTGTCCCGGACGTCGCTTTCCAGCTTGCAAACGACGGACGTGCTGGGCTCGGATGAGGTGACGTACCCTCGGCTCAGGATTCTTGACCGACATGGAAAACCGCTTCCCCGGTCAAAGGTGGATCGGCTTAACAAGTACTGGAAGGGATCCCAGTTCGCCTTGAAAGGTGACGGGGATCCCATCGTGCTCTCTCGGGCCGGAGAGCTGTTCGAAGTCGTCGGGCGAGACGCGTTGAAGCGTTGGGAGCCATCGGGTTATGAGGCTGCTCTGCGAGGATTGGGCGGCGCGGACGACTTTCAAGCGACTGATCTCGTCGCTGACGGCGCACACGGTGTCATCGTCTTGGGCAAGGGGGGCCTTCTCCGTGCGGGCGGCAACGGCGACGTACGCGGCGTAGGGTTTCCCAGTTCGGTAAGGGAGGCGCCGCCATGGACGGCGGCGTTGCCACTGAGCGGCGGTGCCGTCCTCCTCCTGGGCGGGGTGTCCCCGCTCCAGGGAACGCCGCGACCTGCCCTGATCACAGCGGACGGCGAACTGCAAGCGCTGTCGTTCGGCCCGCAGAAGGAGTGCGACGAGTTCGACGGCACGATGGCGGACGTCGCCTCCGCTGACCCGGGCGGTGTCTCCAAGGCGCGTGACGGAAGCTACATCATGCTGAACAAGTTCTGTGGGCTCGTCTACTCGTTCCGGCTGCCCAGCCCTCTCTCCGGCGCTCCCTATCGTCAGTGACCGGGCGGGTGTCACTCATTCGGAGCATTGTGTCCGACAGCTCCTTCTGCCTCGCCGACGAGGTCTTCCCCGCTCAAGTGTGGTTTCACTCCGGGAGGGGTGAGCCAGGCCTCTTTGATCGCTTTCATTACCTGCTTGGAATCACGCCCGGCAAGGGGCCAGAGCAGTAGAGCGGCGTCAAGGTCCTTGTCTCCGGTGTGCGTTCCCTTCCAGAGTTGGACGGCATGTGCGAGGTCAAGGTAAAGCTGGTCGGTGTAGGTCGCGTACTTGCCCCTGATCGCTTCGACATTCTTTTCGTAGTCGCTGTACTTTATCTTGTCCAGAGCGAGGTCGGTACCTATGGCGTACCCATCGGTGGCGCCGGGGACCGCCGCCACCGTCGTGGCGCCGAGCATGCTTCCGGCAACGTCGCGCAGAATGCCGAGGTGCTTCTTGGCATCCTCGAATTCCTGTTGAGTGAGCTGCTCTCGCTTGAGCCTTTCGAGTCCGTAGGCGGCGATGAGGTTACCCTCCACTTGCCCGGCACGTTTTGCGGCGAGCGGCCACTTGTCCGTACGCAGGCCCCAAGCGAAGATGAGTTGGCGATACACCTCGGTGTCGGCGGCGATTTGTGTCCAGGCGCGGTCGTCTGCGGCGAAGGTGCGGAGGAACTGTTGTACATCGTTACCGTCGATGTTCACGTAGGTTCTGCCCGTCGCATGATCCCGGGTCGGCAGGCCAGTGCCGCCGCTCGTGCGGTTGGCGTCGGCGAGAGCCGGGATGTACATGCGTGTCATCGCCAGTAGTCCGGAGTTGAGGCCGGGGCCGAGTTCGAGGGTGTAGTGCTGGCTATGGGTTGTGCCGGGAGGGGCCTGGTCCATTCGCGGCAAGATGTTGAACCATGGAATCAAATCGAGCGGCGCTCCGCTCTTCAGGGGCTTTTCGACCTTCTCGCGGCCTTTGTCGTTCCACCAGCCGACTGACTTCATGATCTCGGCAGCGTTCAATGCGGCCTGGTCCTCGTGGCCCTTTGCTGGAGCGGTCGCCAGCCGGACGACCGAACCGGCGACGGTACCGCCGTCGGGCCAATCGGGGGCTACGAGCAGGGAGGCGTACGTGCCCCCGGTGCCGCGAGTCAACCAGGTGATGGCGGGTGCCTTGTCAGGGTCCTCGATGATGAACGCGTCGTCCAACTTCATCGAGGCCAGGTTGCGGGCGGCGGTGAGATCCTTCTGGCCGGAGATGCGGCTGAGGACGGCGAGTGCGGGGTCGTACTCGCGCAGCGTCTTGGCGTCGGGGTACTTCCCGGAAGGGCCTGAGATGCCCCATGACCTCCACCAGAGTCCATGAGGCTGGTTGAGTACCTTGGTGTGCCCCCGGTCGCCCTCGTCATAAGTATGCGTGATCTCATAGGACGGATGCTTCTGGCGCCAGCGGAGGGCGGCCTTTCCCAGGTCGGTCAGGATGGCGCTGCTCCATTTGATGTTGGGGGCGCTCAGTTTGACCAGGAGGGCTTGGCCGGGCATGTCTGTGCCAGCGGGGCCTAGGGCCTTGGCGGCTATTCCTTCGGTTTCTTTTTTGCGGGATATGGCGGCTACGGCTGTGCCCAGGTTGCCTACTGTCTTCTTGTCTTCCGGGGATAGGCCGCTGGTTTTGGTCAGTTGGTGTAGGCGGTAGGGGAGTTTTCCTGCGGAGCCCGGTGGGATGTTGGCGAAGAAGGTTGCCAGGTAGGTGGTGTTCTTGCTGTTCTCGGCCAGGGTGCGGGCTATCTCCGACATCAGGGCCGGGGTCGCGTTGCCTGGGTGGGTTGTGTGCTTCAGCCAGGCGCGAGCCTGGAGGCGGGCCAGGTCGGTCATTTCCTTGGAGCCGAAGCGTTCCGTGTCTGGGATTTCGATGACCGGGCCCTGGATCAAGGGGGTCGCCGTCACCTCGTTCTCGGCCAGGGCGTACATGGTGCGGGTGCGCATGCGGGTCGCCTGGGTGCGGCACCAGGCAGCGGTGTTGTCGCAGGCCGTGGTGCTCGGGATGTCGGGGTAGGCGAGGGCTAAGTGGCCGCGGATCATTTTGGCGCGGTGGGGGAGGTCGGCGGCGGCGCGGGTCAAGGCCGTTTCGAGGCGTTCCAGGGCGGACGGGGAGACTGAGGCGATGCCCGGTTTGCCGGTCGCGGGTGTTACGCGGGGGATGTCGGGTGGGTCCAGGACGAGGGGGAGCTGGTTGTAGCGGGCGACCGTGCGTTCTACCTCTAGCATCAGGCGGTTCAGTGACCGGTTGTGGCCTTGCAGGTCGGTGGTGAAGGCGGCGGCGGAGCCGCCCTGCCAGGTTTGCGGGCCCATCTGGCGGGTCACTTCGGACATTGCCGTGGAAATCGCCTGGAGTTCGGCGTGTACGGCGCGAGCGTCGATCTTGAGGGTCATGACCCGCCTCCTTTCGCCGTGTGAACGGTAATGAAAGGGAGGCGGGGGCGGGGGGTTATTCGCGGGAGAGGGCCCTCGTGGCGCCGGCGGCTACGGTCAGGCCGAGGACGAGGCCGGCGGCGACGATGAAGTTCGCTATCCACTGGTAGACGCCCTTGGGGGCGAACTCGATCTCCTGGCCGAGGCTGCCGATGGGGAGGAGCAGGTCGAGGGTGTAGAAGAAGGCGTTGAAGTGGGGTTTGTGGCCGTCGTCCAGGACGTCCGGCTGGTGGATGGAGAAGACGATCGTGCCGAAGGCGAGGAGGCCGATCAGCCAGCTGGCGGCGCGGAACGGGCGGTAGCCGTAGCCGACCAGGGCGTCCTGCAGCCAGCCGACGATCTTGCGGGGGAGGCCCTGGGTCTGGCGGCGGTCGCGGGCCTTGGCGAGCAGGACGGAGCGGCCGTCGGCGTCCAGGCCGAGGGTGCGGTAGGTCTGGGCGAGGCGCTCGTAGGGCTGCGGGGCGTAGCCGTCGGTGTCGCGGCGCAGCCAGTCGAGGCGCTCGCGGGCGGTGAGGGGCGGTTCGAGGGTCTCGTACTGGAGGCCGTCGAGCTGGAGGCGCTCCGGCCAGGAAGCGGCGTCGTCGCGGAGCAGGTTGATGCGGGCGTAGGAGAAGTCAGCGGTGCCCCTGATCGGTTCGGCGGTGCGCAGGAGCAGCTCTTCGGCCTGGACGCGCTGGAGGCTGAGGGCCGTCCCGTTGTCGTGGCGCAGGCGGGCGTCGCGCAGGCTGAGCTGGCCGGTGACGCGGGCGCCGGAGAAACTGACGGCGCCGACGGCGGTGAAGCCGTCCGAGCAGTAGATGTCGGTCTCGACGGTGAGGTCGTCCGCGTTGAGGGCGGTGCGTTCCGGTGCGGACAGGTTCGCGCCGACGAAGGAGAGGTAGCCGCCGACGCTGGCGCCGCGGAGGCGGATCTCGCCTTCGGCGGTGAATCCGCCGTCGCAGAACACGTTCGCGGCCACGTCCAGGCGGCTGGCGTACAGGGCGACGCCGGACGGGTTGTAGAGCCGCGCGCCGCGGAAGATCAGCTGTCCGCCGATGTGGGCGCCGGGCAGCCGGACCTCGCCGTTGGCGATGAACCCCTGGTCGCAGTAGACGTTCGCCTCGACGG
This sequence comes from Actinomadura sp. BRA 177, assembly GCF_013372625.1. Taxonomy (GTDB): domain Bacteria; phylum Actinomycetota; class Actinomycetes; order Streptosporangiales; family Streptosporangiaceae; genus Spirillospora. Next base: position 41,730 of record NZ_JABXFD010000358.1, on the reverse strand, counting down.
AGAGGCGGTCGGCGAGCAGCGCGTCCCCGCCCGGGTTGGTCAGCTGGACGCCCGACATGTTCAGGATTCCGGTGATGTTGGCGCCGTCCAGCCAGAGGCCGCCGTTGATCCGGCTGCCCTCCAGCCACAGGTGGCCGTCCACCCGGGTGCCGGACGCGACCAGGCCGGGCAGGCGGCAGCGCATCAGGTGGACGCTGGTCATGCTCGCCCAGTACAGGTGCGGTGCGTCGTCGAACGCGCAGCCGGTGAGGGCGAGGGGGACGGTGACCTCCGCGTGCCCGAGGTTCAGCGAGCCGGTGATGCGGGCGCCGGCGAGCCGGACGGCGGCGACCTGCCCCGGCTCGGGGTCCACCGCGCCGACGAGGAGTGCGACGAGGACCTCGGCTCTGACCACCCGGTCGTGTCCCCACCGGTCGGACTGCCCGATGTCGTCGAGCGCCGGGTCGCCGGTCGACAGGTCGACCGCTTCGCCCTTCGGGAACGCCTTCCACAGGCGGCGTTCCGAGGGCGTCAGGTCCTCGATGTTCATCGGGTGGCTCCGGGGGGATGCGGATGGCTCGTGCAGAGCCATGGTGCCGTACGCTTCAGATCGTAAGGAAAGGTGCAGATCAGTGAGGGGGCGGTCGTGGCGCGTGTCGTCGTGGACGTCATGCTGAAGCCGGAAATCCTTGACCCGCAAGGCCAGGCGATCGCCAGGAAACTGCCGCAGATGGGGTTCGACGGCGTGGTGGCCGTCCGGCAGGGCAAGCGGTTCGAGGTGGAGCTGGAGGGGGACGCCGACGAGGCGGCGCTGGAGCGGGTCGGGAAGATCGCCGAGACGCTGCTGGCCAATCCGGTCATCGAGAACTACGAGGTGCGCGTTCTCTGACCGGCATCGGCCGGAAATAGTGCGGAATACCATTCGGTATCCGTGCGGAGCCGGCTCGTTCCGCACCGTTGCGCGGGCCGTGAGATTTCCCGGAAAGACCCGTGAGTATAGCGATTACGGAGTATTCCGCCGGGGAAGTGTTAGCTCCGTCGAGTCGTCGAGCGCGCTCCGGGACCGGGGGAACGATCGGGAAGCCCGGGGCATGACACGAGGTGTCCGGGTGGATATGAGGTTCTCGCTCGCGCTGCCGCGCGAGGCGCTGACCATCCCGGTGATCCGGCGGGTGGTGGGGGACGCGCTGCGGGGGCTCGGCGTATCCGCCGACTGCGTCGACGACGTCCTGGTCGCCGCGTCCGAGGCGTGCACGAACGTCGTCCAGCACGCCCGCGCGTCCGGGGAGTACGAGGTGACCGGGCACGTCGACGACGGTACGTGCCTGCTCACGATCACCGACTGGGGCCGCGGGCCGCGGCCGGCGCCCGCCGCAGACCGGGGCGCGTTGAGCGAGTCCGGCCGCGGGCTTAAAATCATGCGGGCGCTGGTGGACGAACTGGACATCGACTCCGTCCCCGACCGGGGCACCGTCGTTCACCTGCGGAAGCGGCTGACCTGGAGCGACGGGGCCCTGGTACGCCGCCTCGACGCCCGCCTCATGCACAACGCCGGGTAGATTAGGACGCGCGCGGGGGGTATGCGACGCGCAGCGGGGTGATCGGCGGAGGAGATCCCGACCGTCCCGGCCGCCGCCTTCTTTCGGAGGAACAGAACAGATGGACGCTGCCCGGGTAGGCATCATCACCTTTCCCGGTTCTCTGGACGACAAGGACGCCGCACGTGCCGTCCGGCTGTCCGGCGCCGAGCCGGTCGCCCTCTGGCACGGCGACCACGACCTGCAGGGCGTCGACGCCGTCGTGCTGCCGGGCGGGTTCTCCTACGGGGACTACCTGCGGGCCGGGGCGATCGCCCGGTTCGCGCCACTCATGACCGAACTGGTGGCCGCCGCCGGCAAGGGGCTGCCCGTGCTCGGCATCTGCAACGGCTTCCAGGTGCTGTGCGAGTCGCACCTGCTGCCGGGCGCGCTGCTGCCGAACGCCGGCCTGCACTTCGTGTGCCGCGACCAGCGGCTGCGGGTGGAGAACGCCGACACGGCCTGGACCAGCGAGTACGGAGAGGGCCAGGAGCTGGTGATCCCGATCAAGAACCGGGACGGCCGCTACACCGCCGACCGGGAGACGCTGATCGAACTGGCCGACACCGGCCGGATCGTCGCCCGCTACGTCGACCTGAACCCGAACGGCTCCCTCGACGACATCGCCGGCATCTGCAACGAGGCCGGCAACGTGGTCGGGCTCATGCCCCACCCCGAGCATGCCGTGGAGTCGCTGACCGGACCGTCCACCGACGGGCTCGGTTTCTTCACGTCCATTGTCAAGAGACTGGTCAACGCATGAGTGAGCAACGGCCCCACGCTTCCGGACGAGCCACCCGGGACGCCTCCGACGAGCCGTCGATGGAGTGGCTCGGGGAGCTCAAGTCCGACGCGGACGACCCCGAGCTCCAGCCCGTCAGCCCTTCGGTGACCCAGGGTTTCAAGGCCATCATCGACGAGGACCGGAACGCGGGCCCGGCCGCCCGTCCGGCGCAGCAGGACCCCGCCGCCCCCGCCGCCTCCGGGCCGTTCACGGGCCCCATCCCGGTGCTAGACGGCGAGCAGCCGCCCGCCTCCGCCGGGACCGTCGAAGGGCCCGAGCAGGAGTTCGCCCGTGCCCTGGAAGAAGAGCGCGCTGTCGGTGACCCCTCGTCCACCGTGGTGGACCCCTCTTTGACCATGCCTGACGTGAACGGGCTCGCGGGGCCTCGGCCGCCGGCGCAGCCCGGCGGCTCGGGCACGGGGCCGCAGCCCGCGCTCGGTACCGGTCCGCAACCGGCCGCCGTGACGGGCACCGGCCCGCAGCCCGCCGTCGGTTCCGGGACGGGCCCTCAGCCCGCTGTAGGTGCGGGGACGGGGCCGCAGCTGATCGTCGACCTCAACACGGGGCCGCTGGCGCGCCCAGAGGGCTCTGGGACGGGCCCGCAGCCGACCGTTGGGCCCAGCAGTGGTCCGCAGCCGATCGTTGACTTGAACGGCGGTCCGCTGGCGCGTCCGGAGGGCCCCGGGACGGGTCCGCAGCCGGTTGTCGGGACGGGTACCGGTCCCCAGCCTGCCGTCGGTTCCGGGACGGGCCCGCAGCCGGCCGTAGGGGCGGGTACGGGTCCGCAGCCGATCGTTGACTTGAACAGCGGCCCGCTGGCGCGCCCGGAGGGGCCTGGCACTGGTCCGCAGCCGGTCGTCGGGACGGGCACCGGTCCGCAGCCTGCCGTCGGTTCCGGGACGGGCCCGCAGCCGACCGTCGGGTCCGGCACCGGCCCGCAGCCTGCGGTCGGGCCTGACAGCGGTCCGCAGCCCATCGTGCACACCGGTCCGCTTCTGCCCGTGCGTGCGGAAGGCCCCGGGACGGGCCCGCAGCCGCGCATCGGCACCGGGCCGCAGCCCGCCGTGGGCCCGGGGACGGGTCCGCAGCCCGCGCTCGGTCCGGGCACCGGCCCGCAGCCGACGGTGGAGACCGGCACCGGTCTTCAGCCCCTCCCGCGGGGAACCGGGCCGATGCCGGCCATCGAGGGCGGCGGCCACGGCACGGACACGGTCGCCATCGCCGCCGCGACCCCCGACCGTCCGCAGCCCTATGTCGAGCTTGGGATGAACGACGAGGAGTACCGGCGCGTCCGGCACATCCTCGGACGTCGCCCCACGTCGGCGGAGCTGGCGATCTACTCCGTCATGTGGAGTGAGCACTGCTCCTACAAGAGCTCCAAGGTGCACCTGCGCCAGTTCGGTGACAAGGCCCCGAAGACGGACAAGCTCCTAGTCGGCATGGGCGAGAACGCCGGTGTCGTGGACATCGGCCAAGGCTGGGCGGTCACCTTCAAGGTGGAGTCGCACAACCACCCGTCCTACGTGGAGCCGTACCAGGGCGCCGCTACCGGCGTCGGCGGGATCGTCCGCGACATCATGTCGATGGGTGCGCGCCCCATCGCCGTCATGGACTCGCTCCGTTTCGGCCCGGCGGACGCTCCCGACACGCAGCGCGTCCTGCCCGGTGTGGTGGCCGGTGTGGGCGGCTACGGGAACTCCCTTGGCCTGCCCAACATCGGCGGCGAGACGGTCTTCGACGCCTGCTACGAGCAGAACCCGCTCGTGAACGCCCTGTGCGTCGGCGTGATGAAGCACGAGGACATCCAGCGCGCCATCGCTTCGGGCCCCGGCAACAAGGTGATCCTGTTCGGCGCCCTCACCGGCCCGGACGGCATCGGCGGTGCGTCCGTCCTGGCCTCGGCGACGTTCGATGAGGAGTCGCACCAGAAGCGGCCGTCGGTCCAGGTGGGCGACCCGTTCATGGAGAAGCTGCTCATCGAGTGCTGCCTGGAGCTGTTCAACGAGGACCTCGTGGTCGGCATCCAGGACCTCGGCGCCGCCGGGGTGTCCTGCGCGACGACGGAGCTGGCCGCGGCCGGCACCGGTGGCATGCACGTCGACCTCGACACCGTCCCGCTGCGCGACGAGACGCTCCTCCCCGAGGAGATCCTCATGAGCGAGTCGCAGGAGCGCATGATGGCGGTGGTCTCGCCCGACAAGGTCGACCGCTTCATGGAGATCTGCGGCCGCTGGGAGATCCCGGCGACGGTCATCGGCCAGGTCACCGACACCCGTCGGCTGGTCATGACGTGGCGGGGCGAGACGATCGTCGACATCCCGCCGACCACGGCCGCCGACGAGGGCCCGGTCTACAACCGCCCGCTGGAGCCCCCGCACGACCTCGGAGCCCTACAGGCCGACACCCCCGGGCACCTCACGCGTCCGTCCAACGGCGACGAGCTGCGCCGGACGGTCCTGTGGCTGGCCGGCTCACCGAACCTCGCCGGCAAGACGTGGGTGACCTCGCAGTACGACCGGTACGTGCTGGGCAACACCGTCATGGCGATGCCCGAGAACGCGGGCGTGGTGCGCGTCGACGACGAGTCCGGTCTGGGCATCGCGCTGTCGCTGGACGGCAACGGCCGCTACACGCGCCTCGACCCGTACTCGGGCGCGCAGCTCGCGCTGAGCGAGGCGTACCGCAACGTCGCCGCCACCGGTGCGCGGCCCCTGGCCGTCACGAACTGCCTCAACTTCGGCTCCCCCGAGGACCCGGGCGTCATGTGGCAGTTCGCGCGCGCGGTCGAGGGCCTGGCGGACGGCTGCCAGTACCTGGGCATCCCGGTCACGGGCGGCAACGTCAGCTTCTACAACCAGACGGGCGAGACCCCGATCAACCCGACGCCGGTGATCGGTGTCCTGGGCGTCCACGACGACGTTCGCCGCCGGGTGAACATGTCGCTGACCACCGACGGCGCCACGATCGCGCTGCTCGGCGAGACCCGCGAGGAGTTCGGCGGCTCGGAATGGGCGCACGTCGTCTACAACCACCTGGGCGGCCTGCCGCCGCTGGTGGACCTGAAGGCCGAGGCGGCGCTGGCGTCGGTGATGGTCGCCGCCGGTCGCGAAGGCCTGGTGACGGGCGTCCACGACCTGTCGGACGGCGGCCTGTCGCAGACGCTCGTGGAGTCGTGCCTGCGCGGCGGGCTCGGCGCCCGAATCACGCTGCGGGGGGACCCGTTCACGGCGCTGTTCAGCGAGTCGGTGGCCCGCGCCATGGTCGTGGTCAGGCCGGGCGCTGAGGGACGCCTGCAGGCCCTCTGCGAGTCCGCCGGGGTTCCGGTCGCCCAGCTCGGCGTGGCGGGCGGCGACGCCCTCCACGTGACCGGACGCGGCCCGGACGGCGACCAGCAGGAGCTGTTCAGCATCGGCCTGTCGGAGCTCCGCGAGGCCCACGAGCGCATGCTCCCGAGCTACGCCGACTGATCGACGCGCAGACGTTCAAGCGCAGACGAAAGGGGCGCCCCACACGCGGGGGCGCCCCTTCCGTCTCGTCCGGCCCCGTCTAGCCTGAGAGTGCAACCGGTCTAGGGGGAGGCATGGTGGGTTCCAAGCAGCGCTGGTCCGAGCTCAGCCGAACGGAACGCTCGGTCATCGCGGGCGCCACGACGGTGCAGCTGTCGCTGCTGGCGGCCGCTCTGGTCGACCTTCAGCGCCGTCCCAGCGACCAGGTGAAGGGCTCCAAGCGACTGTGGCGGACGCTCGCCTTCGTCAACTTCGTGGGCCCGATCTCCTACTTCCTCTTCGGCCGCCGGAAGTAGGCGCCCGAGCCGCGTCCGGCCAGAAGACGTCCGGCTAGAAGACGTCCGGCTAGAAGACGTCCGGCTAGAAGACGTCCGGCTAGAAGACGTCCGGCTAGAAGACCGAGACGTGGACGTGGTCGTAGTGGTTGGCGGTCACGCCGCCGCGGTTCTCCATCATGCGCCAGCCGGGGCTGCGCATGTCGTAGATGCGCTGGCGCCAGATGACGTACTTGATGCCGAGGGCGCTCGCGTGGGAGATGGCGTACTCGGCGGTGCGGTCGCCCTGGGCCTTGGCGCTGCCGCCCGCCATCACGCCGCCGGTCGTCACCATGAAGTCGCAGGCGTGGCCGGTGCCGTGGTCCTGCGGGTCGCCGGTGTGCCGGACGCAGCCGATAGTGGGGAAGGGGCCCATCTCCAGGTCGAGAGTGTTCTTGACCTTCAGCATGCGGGGCGTGACGCCGCCCATGCCGATGCTCGGCGACTCGGGCTTGTACTTCTTGACGAGCTGCTGGATCTGGGCCTTGCGGCTCTTCAGGTCCTTGATCTCCTTCTTCAGCTCCGTCATCTTCAGCTGGGCCTTCTTGCGCGCCGCGAGCTGGTCGTCGACGAGCTTCTGGATCTGCGCGACCTTCGCCGCCTTGTTCTGCGCGAGGTGGCTGACCAGGGTGGCGTTGCTGAGCATGTCGCTCGGGTTGGCGTCGGCCAGGAACGAGACGGTGGGGTCCTCCCCGCCGGTCATGTACTGGGTCGCGGCCAGCTGGGCGACGAGGTTGCGGGCCTCGACGAGGTCCTTCTGCAGGTCGTTGGACTTGCTCAGCGCCTTCTGCGCGGCGTACTGGGCGTCCTTCAGCTTGGCGAGGTCGCCGCCGTACTCCTTGTCCAGCTTCTCGATCTGGCGGTTCAGCTTGGCGAACTTGGCGCTGTCGCCCGGGTCCATGGGGACGGACATGGGCGGCGCCGCGCTCGCGGACGGGGTGGCGGTCCCGATCAGCGGCAGTGCGGCGGCGATGGCCACGAGAGCCGTGGCGGTGCGGCGCCCACCTCGCCGGCGCGCGGTGGGCCGACAGGTGGAGGCGGGGGTCTCCACGTGTTCTCCTCTCGTCATGGCCGTAGGTACGTCGTTCGTTGGTACGAAGGTCCAGGGGCCCGAAGGTCAATGAAGGCTAAAGAACGTCTCAGCCTCGCCAAGGGTAGACCCCAAGGGACGGGTGGGACGGTCTGGTACGCGAGAAGCCCGGCCCCCTTGCTGGGAGCCGGGCCATCTTACGTGACAGGTCTCACAGCGTGCCCTTGTAGAGCAACCGGTTGGCCTGCGAGCGCAGCCGCTTGAGGCTGTGCGTGGAGTTGTCGTTCAGCCACTTCTGCACCTGCGGGAAGGTGGCCGTCTTGTGGGTGGACAGGTAGAGCGCCGCGACACCGCTCACGTACGGGGTCGCCATGGACGTCCCGCTGAGCTTCTCGGAACCGCCGCCGGGCCACGTGGACCAGACGCCGTAGCCGGGCGCGTTGATGTCGATGCACTTGCCCCAGTTGGACCACGTCGCGCGGTTGTCGTAGGTGGTGGTCGCGCCGACCGCCATGACCCAGCCCGCGCTGGACGGCGAGAACTTGCAGGCGTCCTTGTTGTCGTTGCCCGCGGCCACGGAGACGAACACACCGGACTTCGACAGGTTCGTCACGGCGGTGTTCAGCGCCGTGGACTTCGGCCCGCCGAGCGACAGGTTCGCGACGGCCGGCTTGGCGGCGTTCGTGCGCACCCAGTTGACGGCGGCGATGACGTCCGACACCGAGCCGTAGCCGTCGCAGTCGAGGACGCGGACGGCGCGCAGGTTCACGCCCTTGGCGGCGCCGTAGGTCTTGGAGCCGAGGATGCCCGCGACGTGGGTGCCGTGGCCGTTGCAGTCGCGCCCGTCGCCGCCGAACGGCGCCGCCCAGGCGACGGTGGCGCGGCCGCCGAAGTCCGGGTGGCCGACGTCGATGCCGCTGTCGATGATGTAGGCGTTGACGCCGCTTCCGGTCGACTTGTAGTAGTAGCTCTTCGAGAGCTTCCTGGACCGCTGGTCGATCCGGTCCAGCCCCCAGGGCAGGGGGTACTTCTGGGTCGTGTTCGCCTTGACGACCTGGTCCTGCTCGATCGCGGCGACACGGTGGTCGTTGCGCAGCTTGTTCAGCTGGTCGCCGCTCAGCTTGGCGGCGAAACCGTTGAGGGCGCCGTCGAAGCGCTTGACGCCCGTGGCCCTCACCTGCTTGGCGGCGGCGTCGGTGGACGCTCCGGGCTTCAGCGTGACGATGTACTGGCCGGGCACCGGGGTGCCCTGTGCCGCCGTCACCTTCACCAGGGACGACGAGTCGTCGGCGAGCACGGGGAGCGCCGCAGCGGCGCCGAGGCACGTCGCGACCGCGCCGGCCAGCAGCAGCCTTCGGTGGACAGCCCGCAAGGCTTCTCCTTCTGCAGGGGGGACCACGCGCGGACGGGCCCCATCACAAGATCGATGATCTCGACCGGAAGGAAACCTTAGCGGAACTGTCCTGATTTGAGGTGACAAATTGGACGTGGTGCCAGATGTGGCTTTTCTGTTGCCAAACCGAGTCTGTCGGGGGCGGGGTCAGGCGCGGCTGAGCCTGCCGCCGTAGCCGAGGCTCGTCCCCGGCCTGCTCCACGTGTACTGCAGCGTCCCGTCCGGCTGCCGGGTGATCTCGACGACCCCGCTCGTGCACGGCTTGCCGATCGCCAGGTTCATCTTCAGCGCGCTCTCCGTGCCCCGGGTCAGCGTCAGCGTGCCGGTGCACTTCTCACGCGGATACACCGCGCGCGCGGTAGTGCCGCCTGCCTCGAACGTGACCTCGACTGGGAAGGACACATTGCGGTTGGTGTTGACCAGATTGCCCTTCCAGGTCCCGGCGAAAGAAGCGGGGATGGTCGTCACCGGACGGTTGTTGGACGCGTTCGCGCTGTCCGGGGGCGCACCGTTGTCGTCCTTGAGCTGGGGCCACAGCACCAGCGCGATGATGGCGATACCGACGCCCACACCGATGAACAGTGAAAGGGCGACACCGAGCACATGGTTGCTGGGGCGCCGCATTCGCGCGATGGACGACAGCGGTGAGGAACGTCGCTCGTCGCCGTCCCGCGCACGGCCGAGCCCAGGGATGAGGTGCGGCTCGGTGAAGTTCGGATGGTCATGCAGGTCGGCGGCGTCGAAAATCGCCGTCGAGTCGTGGCCGACCGCGTCGAACCTCGTGGTCTGGTCCGCCTGGGGATGCTCGTCTCGCTTGCCTGAGGCGCCCGGACGTTCCGCGTCCAGGCCGATCGCGCCGAAGGTCGCCGTCGCCTCGAAGGCCCCCGGGTCCAGATCGGCCGCGATCGGCTCAGGCTCGGACGTGGGCTCGAGGCGGGGCCGGCGGGTGCGGGACAGCTTCCCGAGGAAGGGGAGGGACGGCGGCGACGGGGGGTCGACCGGACCCTCCGCCATAGGGGGCGCTGGGGTTCCCATAGGCGGACGTGGCGGCGGCACCGTCGGGGGGACGTTCTGCTGGGCGGCCGGACCTCCGGCCAAGGCGCGCCCTTCCTCAACCATCGAAGGCGGCATGCGGCTGGGGAGCGGGCTGGACGCCCCCAGAAGCCGGTCAAGAACCTGCGGCGCCGTAGGACGCTCTGCCGGATCCTTGGAAAGAGCACTCGCGAGGACGTCGCGCAAAGAATCCGGGACGGCCGACAGGTCCGCCTGGTCGTAGACGACGCGCCGCATCACCTGCTGCGACGAACCCTCGCCGAACGGCGGCTTGCCCGTTGCGGCGAACACAAGGGTCGACGCCCAGGCGAACACGTCGGCGGCCGGGCCGATGCCCATACCGCTCAGCTGCTCTGGAGCCTTGTAGGACGGGTCTTCGGTCATGTGTCCGGTGAAGGAGACGTTCACCGCCTCCAGAGCGCGCGCGATGCCGAAGTCGCTCATCCTGGGGCCGTCCCGTCCCAGAAGGACGTTTCCGGGCTTCAGATTGTGATGAAGCGCACCCGCCCGATGGACGGCCGCGAGCGCGACCGCCATACCGACGGCCAGACGCTCGACGACGGCGCCGCCGCGCACGCCCTCCTCGTCCACGAGCTGCTGGAGGGAGGGACCGTCCACCCACTGGCTGACCACATAGGGGCGGTCGCCGTCCACGTCAGCGGCCAGGATCGCCGCCGTGCAGAACCCGGACACCTTCCGGGCGGAGGAGAACGCGCCGGCGAACCGGGACCTCGCGACGGGCTCGCCGCTGAGCCGCACATGCAGGACCTTCACGGCGACGTGGCCGCCGGCCTGGTCCCTGCCGAGGAAGACGGCGCCCTGCTCACCGACGCCGAGCCGGCCCGTGATCTCGAACGAGCCGAGTCTCAGCGGGTCACCCGGCTGCAGGGGCAGCGCCTCGGGCATCTGACGAACCTCCGTGTCCTCCGGGACGGCGTCCCATTCTGCCGTGGCCGACGGGGTAGCTTCGTTCGCGATGCCGCGAACTCCGCTTTCCCTGGCCGTCCTGAACGAGCAGCGCGCCGCGCTGGGCCTGCCGCCCCACCCGGGTCCGGACGAGCCCGCCGCGCTCCGTCGCGCGGCTCTGGACACGGTCCTCGCCGCCGCCGAGGCAGGTGGCGCCGAACCGTCCCGTCCGGTGGTCAAGGGCGCGGTGCGGTTCCTGCTCGACCGGCTCGCCGAGCTGGCCCCGGGTCGTTCCGTGGAGGTCCGGGTCCCTCCGCACGCCGCCGTTCAGTGCATCGACGGCCCGCACCATACCCGTGGTACGCCACCGAATGTGGTGGAGATGGACGCCGCGGCCTGGATCGCGCTGGCCACGGGCCGGTTGGCCTGGGCCGACGCGGTCATGGACGGACGGGTAAGGGCCAGCGGCGCGCGCGCGGACCTCTCGGACTATCTTCCACTGCCCATCGACTGAGAGCCTGCTGTGCGGGAGTATCCGCCTTGCTGGAGGTGATCCCCGTGCTGATCGCGCATTGGACGTTCGACGTCGCCACCGTGGACGGCCGCAGGGTCGCGGAGGCGACCGGCGCCGGACCCGCCGCCGAGCTGGACGAGACCGCCGGGATCGTGCCGGGCCGGGACGGTGAGGCGCTGTCGCTCAACGGCCACGACCGTGCCGTGATCCCTGCCACACCCCAACTCGTCCTGAGCCAGGTGTTCGGGTTCAGCCTGGCGTTCTTCGTCCAGGTCTCCGAGCCGCCCACCGGAGAGTGGCGCAGCCTCGTCTACAAGCCGGTCGCGGAGAACGATGCGCGCGGCCTCGGCCTGTGGCTGTATCCCGACGAGATGCGGCTGCGGGTCCAGTTGTTCACGGTCAAGGGGCCGGACTACGTCGACAGCCGCACAAGGCTGACGCTGGGGGAATGGGCACATGTCGTCGTCGGTGTGAACACCCAGGGGATGTTCCTCTACGTCAACGGCAAGCTAGATGTGACCTTCCCGCTGGAACATCCCGTCGTCACACCGGCCGGACCCATCTACCTGGGCAGCGAACCCACCAAGCCGGGATTCGGCGGCCTCATGGACGACTTCCGCGTGTACGCGTCACCGCTCAACGAGGAAGCCGTCCGCGCGCTGTCTGAGTGAACGTCGTCTGAGTGAACGTCCGTCTTGGCGAACGGGAACTCGCGTTCGACGCAGCCCCGGCGGGACGGCTCGTCCGGGTACCGCGCCTCGTCCCCGCAACGCGCGGCCTTGCTCAGCAGCCACAAAAGCGACCCCGCGCCTATGACGAGGGCAAGGGCCGAACAGACGACCCCCACGACGGCGGGCCGCCGGTCAGCGTCGCGCCGGACGAGAGCGACCGTCCCCAGAACGAGCCCCACGACAGCGGGGAGCACGCCCAGGAAGCAGAGCGCGAGCCCCACCAGCCCGACGATTCCGAGCACCTGCGAGGCCCTCGCCAGACCGCTCCGCCGGGGCGGCGCGGGGGGCGAGTAGGTCTGGTACCCGGGCAGCGTCATGTGTCCCTCCACGTGTCGACCCTCAGATTCCCCCGAGCCGTGTGTTGCCTGTGGTTCGGGCGAGTAAAGCTCCGTTAAGACATGCCACCGATCGGAGCAGGTGAACCGGGCATCTAGACTGATTGGCGTGCCTCTCCGTGACGGACGTCTGAGCCACGACATCGATCCCTCCGACCGCGCTCCGCAGGACGCCTGCGGGGTCTTCGGCGTCTGGGTCCCCGCCGACCAGGCGTCGCGGGCCGAGGTGAGCAAGCTCACCTACTACGGCCTGTACGCGCTCCAGCACCGCGGGCAGGAGTCGGCGGGCATCGCCGTCAGCGACGGCTCCCGCATCGTCGTGTTCAAGGACATGGGCCTCGTCGCCCAGGTCTTCAACGAATCGGTGCTGAACACGCTGCGCGGCCACATCGCCGTCGGCCACTGCCGCTACTCCACGACCGGTTCGCCCACATGGGAGAACGCCCAGCCCACGTTCCGGTCGACGGACGCGGGCGGGCTCGCGCTCACCCACAACGGCAACCTCATCAACACGCCGGAACTGGCCGCGAAGCTGGAACCGGGCGTGCTGACCGCGACGAGCGACACCGAGGTCCTCACGGCGCTGTTCGCCCACCACGGCGAGGGCGGCCCGATGGCCGCCGCCCGCGAGATCCTGCCGGCCACGCGCGGCGCGTACTCCCTGGTCTTCATGGACGAGGGGACGCTGTACGCCGCCCGCGACCCGGAGGGCGTCCGGCCGCTCGTCCTCGGCTCCCTGGAGGCCGGCGGCTGGGTGGTCGCGTCCGAGACGGCCGGGCTCGACATCGTCGGCGCCCGCTTCGTCCGGGAGATCGAGCCGGGCGAGATCATCGCGATCGACGACGCGGGCGTGCGGTCCGAGCGGTTCGCCGAGCCGCGCCCGAAGGGCTGCCTGTTCGAGTACGTCTACCTGGCGCGGCCCGACACGGCGATCGCCGGACGCAGCGTCCAGGCGACCCGCGTGGAGGTCGGGCGCCGGCTGGCCCGCGAGCACCCCGTCGAGGCCGACATGGTCATCCCGACTCCCGAGTCGGGCACGCCGGCCGCGATCGGCTACGCGGAGGCCTCCGGCATCCCCTACGGCCAGGGCCTGGTGAAGAACTCCTACGTCGGGCGGACGTTCATCCAGCCGTCCCAGACGATCCGCCAGCTCGGCATCCGGCTCAAGCTCAACCCGCTGCGCGAGGCGATCGAGGGCAAGCGGCTGGTCGTGGTGGACGACTCGATCGTGCGGGGCAACACCCAGCGCGCGATCGTGACGATGCTGCGGGACGCGGGCGCCGCCGAGGTGCACGTGCGCATCTCCAGCCCGCCCGTGGCGTGGCCCTGCTTCTACGGCATCGACTTCGCGACCCGTGCGGAACTGATCGCGGGGAACCTCTCCGTAGAGGAGATCCGCGATTCCATCGGCGCCGACACGCTCGGCTTCGTCTCCCTGGACGAGCTCATCTCCGCTACGCACATCGCCAAGGACAACCTGTGCCGGGCGTGCTTCGACGGCATCTACCCCATCCCGGTGGAGCAGGACGCTCGCGGCAAGCATCTGCTGGAGGTCGGCCGGTGACCTCCTATGAGGCCGCCGGTGTCGACATCGCGGCCGGTGAGCGCGCCGTAGAGCTGATGAAGTCCCGCGTGGCACGTTCACGGCGTCCAGAGGTCGTGGACGACGTCAGCGGTTTCGCGGGCCTGTTCGACGCCTCCGCCCTCGTGAAGTACAGGCGTCCGCTGCTCGCGACGTCCACGGACGGTGTGGGTACCAAGGTCGACCTGGCGCGACGCCTCGGCATCTACGACACGGTCGGGCACGACCTGGTCGGCATGGTCATCGACGACCTCGCCGTGTGCGGGGCCGAACCGCTGTTCATGACCGACTACATCGCCTGCGGGAAGGTCGTCCCGGAACGGATCGCCGACATCGTCGGCGGGATCGCGGACGCCTGCGCCCTGGCCGGATGCGCCCTCATCGGCGGCGAGACCGCCGAACACCCGGGTCTCCTGGAGGCGGACGAGTTCGACCTCGCGGGCGCGGGGACGGGCGTCGTCGAAGCCGACGAGATCCTCGGCCCGGACCGTGTTCAGGTGGGCGACGTCGTGCTCGCCATGGCGTCGTCCGGTATCCACTCGAACGGGTACTCGCTCGTCCGGCACATCCTGGCCACGACCGACCTGACCCTGGAATCCGCGCCGGCCGAACTCGACCGTCCGCTCGGTGAGGAACTTCTCACCCCGACGCGCATCTACGCCAAGGACTGCCTGGCGCTGACCCAGGCCGGTGGTGTGCGCGCCTTCGCGCACATCACGGGCGGCGGACTCGCGGCGAACCTGGCCCGCTCACTGCCGGCGACCATGGACGCCGTCCTGGACCGCTCGTCGTGGGAGATCCCGCCGTTGTTCCGCGTCCTGCAGGCCCACGGCGACGTGCCGCAGGCCGAGATGGACAAGACGTTCAACCTGGGCGTCGGGATGGCCGCGATCGTCGCCCCGGACGCCGCCGACGCGGCCCTTCGCCTGCTGACCGGCCGCGGCGTCCCCGCCTGGCCCCTCGGCGAGATCACCAAGGGCACCGGCCACGCCACCTTCGCCTAGAACCGTGTACTTGACGCACAGAGCCGTGCACCCGGCGGCTGGAGACGTGTGCCTCTGCGACGGCGACCAGAGCCGTATGGCCGGCGGCTGGGGACGTTGTGCGCGGCGACGCGGCGATCGACCGGTGGGACGCGCGGCGGCGAGGCGGCCCGAGGGTGCGGCGGGCGCGGTCATGAAGGCCCCGGAGCGTGACGGGGCGCGTGACGGGCTGAGAGGGGCCGTGGGCGCCTCTCAGCCCTCAGGTGTTACACGGCTAGCGTGAGCCGCCGAAGGCGCCCCAGAGGCGCTCTCGGCGGCCGGCGGAAACCATGACCCACACACCCCCCATAGAGGAAGAACCGCGGCGAACATGCAGAAGTCACGACAAACGCCACCGCCCGTGCGGGGCAGTGGCGTGTTGTCCGCCGGTCAACCGGAGGTGCCGTCCTTGCGGGGCTCCGTACCGTAGTCATCGGCGTAGTCGGCGTACTTCTCGGCGAGCTCGTCGTACGAGTCGTCACCGGAGTCCGGGACTCCCAGTTCGTCCTTCAGGCGGTCGAGGTCCGTGTTGCCGGTGTTGTACTTGAGCTGCCGGGCAACCTTCACCTGCTTGGCCTTGGCTCGGCCGCGACCCATTGGCTCGACCCCCTCGATGGTCAGGGCTTTCGTGGGCCCATCAACGCGCGCGTGTACCACACGAACCGGTGCCTGATGAGCCATGCGTCAGTCACGGGTACAACCGTACCCGTTTTGCGCCTGGCTCGGTACATCGACGGTACGTGGCGGCGCTCCTGTTGCTGATAACAACAGTGTATCCGGTGGTCACGAGTACGTGCCAAGGCCGCCGTGGGACGGTCGTACAGCGCCCCACGGCGGCCCTTACAACGGTCTTGCAACGGTCTAAACGGGTCTAGGAAGCCCCCTGTCCGGACCCGTCGCACAGACCGGCGAAGCGGGTTTCAGAGGAGGATCCCGCGGAGCCTGCCGATCTCGGTCATCCGGCGCTCCGCGAGCCGGTCGGCCGCCGCCGCCGGCGGGACGCCGTCATCGGCGGCCAGCGCGAAGATCTTCTTGGTGGTGTCGTAGATCCCGGTGGCGCGCGCCTTGGCGCGGTCGAAGTTGAAGCCCTCGATCTCGTCCGCGACCTGGATCACACCGCCGGAGTTCACCACGTAGTCGGGCGCGTACAGGACGCCGCGGTCGGCGAGGCTCTTCTCCACGCCCGTGTGGGCGAGCTGGTTGTTCGCGGCGCCGCAGACGACCTTGGCCCGCAGGACGGGCACGGTGTCGTCGTTGAGGGAGCCGCCGAGCGCGCACGGTGCGTACACGTCCAGATCCGCACGGATCATGGCGTCGGCATCCGCGACGACCTTCACCTCGGGGTGCAGTGACCGGACCCGGTCTACCGCGACCTCGTTCACGTCGCAGATCACGACGTCCGCGCCGTCCTCGCGGAGGTGCTCCACCAGCCGGTGGCCGACCTTTCCGACACCCTCTACACCGACCCGCTTGCCGCGCAGCGTGGGTGCGCCCCACACGGTCTCGGCCGTCGCGCGCATGCCCTGGAACACGCCGAACGCCGTGAGGATGGAGGAGTCGCCGGCACCGCCGTGCGCGACCGTCCGTCCGGTGACGAAGCGGCACTCCCGCGCGACGACGTCCATGTCCTCGCTGAACGTGCCGACATCGCACGCCGTGTAGTAGCGGCCGTTCAGCGACTGGACGAACCGTCCGTACGCCCTCAGCATCGCCTCGGACTTGTCGATGGCGGGGTCGCCGATGATGACGGCCTTGCCTCCACCGAGGTCGAGGCCGGCCAAGGCGGTCTTGTAGGCCATCCCCCGGGACAGGTTCAGCACATCGGCGAGTGCCTCCTCCTCGGTGCCGTAGGGGAAGAAGCGGGTTCCTCCCAGGGACGGGCCCAGCGCGGTCGAGTAGATGGCGATGATGGCGCGCAGGCCGCTGGCCTCGTCCTGGCAGAAGACGACCTGCTCGTGTCGGGGTTCGGTGCCCTTGTGGGGCGCCCCGAAGACATTAGGCACGGTAGTGCCCTCCTCTCTGTCTCTAGATCAGACTAGGGCGCCGGATGGCCCACGTCCGCCCCGATCTCGTGTCACGATGCGGTTGTGCTTCCGTACGCCGCGTACCTACGGGTTTATGAACCGGTGACCGCCTTCCCGGAGCCCGCGCGGACCCTGTGGACGGTCTACGCCGACTCCCGGCGGCGCCCGCGGCGGATCCACGCGCTCGGCGTGGAACACCGCGACGCCGCGCTCAGGCTGACCGGTTCGCCGCCCGAGGTCGCGCCGGAGCGGGAGAGCAGGGACGCCTACGTGCGGCGCCTCGACGACATGATCTACATCTGCCCGTGGGCGACGAGGCTGCGCTCCTGGCTGGCCTTCGAGCGGTTCAGGAACGAGCACGCCGCCGGTGTCGCGGCCGCGTTCGTCCCGCCGCCGGTCGCGGAACGGGCGATGAGCGACTTCGAGCAGTGGAAGAACGCCGGCCGGCCGCTGCGCCCGCACATCCTGACGAGCACCTGGCACGTCCCGCTGGACTGGTTCGTGCCGTTCGCGCGCGGTGAGCGGTGCCTGATGCTCGGCACCCCCGGGACCGGGTACCGCAAGTCCGACGACGCGTCCGAGGAGGCCGCCGGCCATGGCTCGGCCACGGCCGCGCCCGCGCGTACGCTCATCTACGTCACCTCCATGGGCGAGGCGCGTCGCCGGGTGGCGGCGGCGCTGCCGGTCGTGCGCGAGAACCTCGGCGACGGGACGGAGGAGGTCTACCTCCTGTCGGCCGGACGGCTGGAGACGCTCGCCCGGTGGCTCGGTGAGTTCCACCCGAGCGCGCTTGTGGAGCTCGACTACGGAGGGCTCGTCCACCTGATGGACGACCGTGCCCTGCGCGCGGACGAGTCGGTCGCCGAGATGACCGTGGCGCTCACCGGGATGGAGCGCGGCGAGGTCGAGCTGACCGTGGCGATGTACAAGCGCCTGCTGGCCCGCTGGCGGCCCGTCCGGGCGCTCGAGGCGGCGAACTAAAACAAATTTCCCGAATCCGCGCGCGATACGACTATACGTGTCGCTAGAATCACGCAGCGTGACCCAGTCGCCATCGCTCGGGTGTGGCACCCCGCGGCCGCGGGGATGTTTGCACGCAACTACCGCCAGGAACTTGCTTGTTGCGCTGAGTGGTGGCAAGGTTACACGTTGTGATGTCATAGTGGCTCTTTCGGGCCATAGGGGACATCAGTGACCACGCGAGGATCAATCGCAGGATCGCTGTCATCGGTCCACGAAGGAGAGGCCGCAAACATGTCAGCACGTACGCCAGAGGCCGAGCCCCTGTTGACGCCGGCGGAGGTGGCGACCATGTTCCGCGTCGACCCCAAGACCGTCACACGGTGGGCGAAG
Source organism: Actinomadura sp. BRA 177 (assembly GCF_013372625.1). Lineage (GTDB taxonomy): Bacteria > Actinomycetota > Actinomycetes > Streptosporangiales > Streptosporangiaceae > Spirillospora. The sequence goes on along the minus strand of NZ_JABXFD010000358.1, from coordinate 23,627 downwards.
GCGGGAAAGCTCACGTCCATCCGGACGCTGGGGGGGCACCGCCGCTACCGCGAGGCGGAGGTGCGGGCACTGCTCGCGGGAATCCCGCAGCAGCGCTCGGAGTAGGAGCACGACCAAGGGGGGACGGCCGGGGACCACGGTCATCCGAGAACGGTGGGTCCCGGGCCGGTCGCCGTCCGGCCGGCATCCCGCCCGCGGATCCCGCGGGCGGGATCTGGCCTGCGCGGAATTTCGGACACCCTAGGCTCAATCGTCCACAACCGGACAGGTGCCCCCGGCAGCCCCAGGGGTTACTTGCTCAACTCCTCCTGGGAGAGGCGCTCGAACAGGGCGCCGGTGCCCGGATCGTGCCGGCCGGCCGTCTGCATGATGGCCACGAGCTGGTCGACGAGCAGCAGCTCCAGCTCGGGCCGGGGGACGTCCCGGTTCTCCAGCCAGTCCAGGCCGGCGGTCTCCACGACCGCCATCCAGCAGCGCAGCGTGATGCGCAGGACCGGCGGCGGGACCTCCACGTCCAGCGAGTGCAGTATCCGGTCCAGCAGCAGCTGGCGGATGCCGTCGACGATCTCGCCCGCCTCGCCGGAGCGGTCGGCCGGGCCGCCGCGCAGCAGCGCCGCGTAGCCCGCCGCGTGGCTCTCCACGAAGTCGAAGTACCGCTTCAGCGAGATGCGCAGCCGCTCCATCGGCTTGCCCTCGGTGGGCGGTTCCAGCAGCACCGACAGCTTCTTCGCCGCGCTGCCGAGCGCCGCGATGTACAGCTCGTACTTGCCGCCGAAGTAGTGGTAGACGAGCGCCCGGGAGGCGCCCGCCGCGGCCGCGACGTCGTCGATCGAGATGTCCTCGGGCGAGCGCGCGCTGAACAGCTGCAGCGCCGCGTCGATCAGTTCCTCGCGCCGTTCGTCCACGCTGAGCCGGCGACGCCCCCGTCCGCCGCCCTGCCGGCCCTGCGCCTTGTCACCGGCCACCGCACGATCTGCCACGTGGGAAGGGTATCCGAGGCGGACCCGCGGCAGATCCCGCCGACCGGCGCGCAAGCGCGCTTTGCACCGGGTCGTGATCATCCGCGGACACCCCTGTGATCCGGGACACCACAGGCCTGAACCACCATTCGCGGATGCCCGTTACTCCCTGTTGCGACGGCCCGGGGGGAAGGCGCGGCATCATGGCATCTCCTCCCGAGCGGAGGACGGCGCGCCGGCTTCCCCCGGCGGCGCGCCGTCGCGGCAGGTCCTGCAGGTCCCCCCGGACGGAGTGCCATGTCAGCTGATGAACCGAACCCGTACGACAGGCAGGGAGAGGACGCGGTGCCCCGGCCGCGCAGCGGATCCTCTCCCGCCGGGCGCGGCGAGGGGAGGCCGGTGCCCGCGCCGAAACCGACGATCCGCAACGTCGCCGAGCGCGCCGGAGTCTCCAAATCGCTCGTCTCACTGGTGATGCGGGGGTCGCCGCACGTGAGCGAACGCAGGCGGCAGGCCGTCCTGCAGGCCGCCCGCGAGCTCGGCTACCGGCCGAACGCCGTCGCGCGGAGCCTGGTCGAGGGCCGCACCCGGCTGATCGGCGCCATCGTCGCCGACCTGCACAACCCGTTCTTCGCCGAGTTCCTCGACGGGCTGCAGGAGAGCCTGCACGGCGCGGGCCTGCGGATGCTCGTCGGCAGCGGCCGCTGGGACCCGCTGTTCGAGGCGGAGGCCGTCGAGGCGTTCCTGGAGATGCGGGTGGACGGCCTGGTGCTGCTCAGCGTCGTCCCCGAATCGCTGAAGGAGGCCGCGGCGAGCGTCCCGGTCGTGGTCGTCGGCGAACGCGACGTGCACGGCGTCGACATCGTGGTGGACGACGACGAACTCGGCGCCAGCCTCGCCGTCGACCACCTCGTCGATCTCGGGCACCGGCGGATCGCGCACATCGAAGGGGCGCGCTCCACCACCGCCCACTACCGCCGCGCCGGCTACGAGCAGGCGATGCACCGGCACGGGCTCGCCGCCGAGATCGTCGTCGAACCCGGCGACTTCACCGAGGACGGCGGCTACCGCGCCGCCCGCGCGCTGCTGCGCCGCGGTGCCCGGCCCACCGCGATCTTCGCTCCCAACGACCTGGTCGCGACCGGTGCCCTCTCCGCCGCCGACGAGCAGGGCATGCGGGTGCCCGCCGACCTGTCCATCGTCGGGTACGACAACACCCATCTCGCCGCGATCCGCCACATCTCGCTGACCAGCGTGGACCAGCCGCGCCGCGACATGGGACGGGTGGCCGCCGAACTGCTCACCGCGCGCATCGGCGACCCGTCCCGGCACGCCCGGCAGAACCTGGTCGTCCCGCACCTGGTGGTGCGCTCCACGACGGGGCCCGCTCCCGCACGAACACGCCGCACCTGTGGCCGGTTATGGCCGAGGTAGGGAGACGGTTGATCGTTCCTGGAACCGGTGTCCGCCGGGTAAGGGGCCGGCCAAGCCTGCCGCATTCGCCGGCCCCCGGCCCGCCGCCGGGTGGTTAATGGGACTCACCGTCCGACGGGTGGACCCGGGCGGCCTCGGGGGAGGCCGCCCGGGACGAGGCAGTCTTATGGGGGTTCGGCTCGTGCGTGATCCGGAACTGGTGTCGTGCGCGCAGCGCGCGGCGAGCGAATTGGAGCGGGCGTGGTCGGAGTGGCGGCACGCGCGCGGCCTGGCCGAGCAGGTGTCGGAGTCCGTCGCCAGCTACGTGGCCCACTCGATCGACCACCCGTGGGGGCGTCCCCGCGTCGTCCTCGGCCTGGACGCCGACGAGGCGCGGGCCCTCGCCGCGCTGCTCGACAAGGAGGACCCGCTGCGCTGATTTCCCGGACTTCGTTTGACGAACCCGGATGGCCGTGCAAACTGTCAGGGTCCCGGTAACGAAGTCATCACGGAGGAATCGGCCTGTGCGCATCCATCGAGGCGGCCCGGCGGTCGCCGGTCTCGCGCTGTGCCTCGGCGCGCTCACCGCGTGCGGCGGCTCCTCCGGCCCGTCCGCCGGCGACCCCGCGACCCCGCCGGCGGCGCCGACCACGGATTCCGCGCGCACACCGGCGTCCGCCAAGGACGACGCCGCGCCCCTGGACGGCAAGGTCGTCGTCATCGACCCCGGGCACAACGGCGGCAACGCCGACCACCCGTCCGAGATCAACAAGCAGGTCAAGATCGGCAACGGCAGCAAGGCGTGCGACACGACCGGCACCGAGACCAAGGCCGGCTACGCCGAGCACGCCTTCACCTGGGACGTCTCCAAGCGGCTCGCCAAGCTGCTGCGCGCCCGCGGCGCCAAGGTCACCCTGACCCGCGAGGACGACAAGAGCGTCGGCCCCTGCATCACCGAGCGCGCCGCCGTCGGCAACGAGCTCAAGGCCGACGCCGCCATCTCGATCCACGCCGACGGCGCCGCCGCGTCCGGCCACGGCTTCCACATCATCGAGCCGATCTCCATCGGACGGAACGCCGACATGGTCTCCGGCTCCACCAAGCTCGGCAAGGCCCTGCGCGACGCCTACCACGAGGGCACCGGCATCCCGTACTCCAACTACCTCGGCAAGAACGCCATCGACCGCCGCGACGACCTGGGCGGCCTCAACATGTCGAAGGTCCCCAAGGTCTTCATCGAGTGCGGGAACATGCAGAACAAGTCCGACGCGGCCAAACTCTCCAGCTCGTCCTTCCGCCAGCGCATAGCCGACTCCCTCGCCAAGGGCTTCGAGACCTACCTCAGTTAACTGGGGGAGTCCCCGCCGCCGTTGCGGTTCGTCGTGCCCGTGCGGGCGTGTGCGGCGTCGCTGCGGTCGCCTGCGTCGACGGGCATGCCCGCGCTCCGTGGGTGAGGTTCGAACCCAAGAGCGCACTTTCCGTGTGGAGCTGTGTTGGGTGTGTCGTTGTGCGGGGGGAGCGGGAGGATGGGTGGGTGAGTGATCTTCTTCGGGTGCGTGAGTTGTTGGTCGGGGCCGGTTACACGGTCGGCGGGGTGCGGGAACTGCTGGGGCCGGTTGCGGGTGGAGCGTTGGCTCGGGACGAAGTTGTGCCTGCCTTGCGGACTACGCGGGGTGAGTCGGCCCTTGAGGTGCTGACTCGGCTTTTCTGGTTGCAGGTGCCAGTGCCGGTGGACGCCATTCCGGCGGACGAGTTGGTGGCGGCGAGGCTTGTCGAGGTGTCCGGTGGGGAGATGCGGGCGCTTTTGCGCGTGGAGCCGCTGGAGGGCGTTGGCGGAGACGGGCATGTCGGGTATGTCGTTTCCGATCTGAAAGTGCGTCCGGGGGCGGGTATGCCGGCGGGCGATCATGTGGTGGGGACGGGCGGGGCTTCCGGGAATCTGGCACGGCTGGTTGTCCACAGGGCTGTGGATAACGTGCTCGATCTCGGGACCGGGTGCGGGGTGCAGGCCGTGCATATGGCGGACCGGAATCCGCTCGCGAGGATTACCGCGACGGACGTCAATCCGCGGGCGCTGGAGTTGGCCGCCATGAGCTTCGCGCTCTCGGGGGTCGATGGCGCAGAGCTCGTCGAAGGGTCGTTGCTGGAGCCGGTCCGGGGGCGGCGGTTCGATCTGATCGTATCGAATCCGCCGTTCGTCGTGGCGCCGGACGAGGGGCCGCGGTTCACTTACCGGGAGTCCGGGATGGAGGGCGACGACTTCTGCCGGATGCTCGTCGGCGAGGCGCCGAAGTATTTGAACGACGGCGGATACTGCCAGCTCCTGGCGAATTGGCTGCATATCGACGGTGTTCCTTGGGAGGAACGCGTCGGTGGCTGGGTGGACGGATGCGACGCGTGGGTCGTCCAGCGGGACGTCCAGGATCCGGCCGAGTACGCCGAGTTGTGGCTGCGGGATTCGTGCGAGACCGGCACGCCCGAGTATCGGACGAGGTATGAGGCGTGGCTCGACTACTTCGAGCGGCGGAACGTCGTCGGGGTCGGGTTCGGGTGGATCACGTTGCGGCGGAGCGAGCGTCCGGTGGTCCGGGTGGAGGAGTTGCGGCACGCCGTCGAGGAGCCCGTCGGCGCCTACGTTGAGGACGTTCTGGACGGCCTCTCGAAGGGCGCCGAGTTTTCCACAGGCTGTGGACGACTGGTGGCGGCGGCGCCCGGACTCGTCCAGGAACAGGTCGGTCCGCCCGGTGCCGAGGACCCGGAGCGGATCGTCCTGCGGCAGGCGGATCGGCTGCGCCGTGCGGCCGGAGTCGGGACGGTCGAGGCCGGCCTCGCGGGAGTCTGCGACGGCACGTTGCCGCTTGAGCCGCTGCTCGACGCCATCGCCCAGCTGACGGGCATGGACGCGGACCAGGTGCGTGCGCACGCCGATGCCGTCCTGCCGGAGTTGATCGCGGACGGATTCTTCATCTAGAACGGATGACCGTCGCCATCGCCGCCCCCAGGTCGCGGTGCCGCGCGATCAGCACGGAGAACCCGATCGCCAGGTAGACGCCCGAAAGGACCAGCCGGGCGGTCTCGTCCGGCAGGACGAACTGCACCGCGAACAGCACGAACAGCGCCGCCGCCTCCCACCGCTTGAAGACGAGGTCGATGAGGAGGGCGAGGCCGAGGATGGTCTGCGCGGCGGTCAGCAGCACCTCCTCGATCTGCCGGGAGTCGAGCGGCAGCGACCACGCGCCGCCGCCGATCCGGTAGGCGATCGGCAGGGTGCCGATCAGCAGCGTCCACTGGTTGACCTTGCTGGACAGCAGCGTCCCGATCGCGTCGGCGTCCCGCAGCCGCCACGCGAACATGGTGGCGACGAGCAGTTCCGGCGCCTCGGACGCGAGCGGCGCCAGCCACTGCACCAGCAGGAACTCGTCGATGCCGAGGGACACGCCCGCGTCCACCAGCGCGTTCGCGAACGGTTTCGCCGAGAGGAACACGATGACCGCGCCGAGCGCGAATCCGCCCGCGGTGGCCATGCGCCGTCGTCGTTTCGGCAGCGTGACCAGGCGAGCGGGGACGCCGGCGAGTTCCTCGACGTCCTCTTGGCGGTCGCGCGAGATCCGCACGATGTAGAGGACGTACAGCACGATCAGGACGATGGAGATGTACCACCCGATCTCGCCCGTCAGCGCGGGGATGAAGCCGAGGACGGCGGCGAGCGCGAGGAACCCGAGTTCGATGCGGTGCAGCGGGGTCAGCCGGACGTCCCGCCGCTCGGTCGTGCGCGCCGCGTGTCGTCCCCTGCCCGTTCGTCCGGACACGCGGCGGACGCCGAGCGCGAACGCCAGCACCACCAGGGCCCATCCGACCCCGACGAGCAGCCGGTTCGCGCCGGTCATGTTGGCGGCCGCGTACCCGGCGTATTCCGGTCTCGTTCCGGCGGCGTAGGCGTAGTAGAGGTCCACCGCGTACTCGGGCAGCACCGCGATGAGCGCCAGCAGTGCGAGCGCGAGCGCCCCCGACATGTCGGCGCGCGCCGTCTCCGCCGCCCACATGAGCAGGATCGCCGCCGCCAGCACCCCGATGCCGAACACGACCATCGCCGCCACCGCGGGCAGCTCGAACCCGCCCGCCCGTGTCACGATCGCGGGCAGCGCGAGGACCAGCGTCAACGCCACCCGGACGAGCAGCGTCCTGCGGGACATCAACTCGCCGGCCATACCCGCACCGTGCCCCGCACGCCCGAACCGATGCGGCCACGCACTGCAACCAACGGCAAAGCCCCGCCGGCCCAAGCACTGAACAAGCAGGCGTGCGACAGGCGGTCAGCGGCGGGCTTCGGCCAGGGTGCGGAAGGTGCTCGCGCGGAGGCGGCGGGAGAGTTCGCGGTTGACGCGGTGTGCCCAGAACGGGCCGCCGTAGATCATGCCGGTGTAGCCCTGGACGAGCGTCGCGCCCGCGCGGACGCGTTCCCACACATCGTCGGCCGTCTCGACGCCGCCGACGGAAACGAGCGTGAGCCGTCCGCCGGTGCGGGTGTGCAGGCGGCGCAGGACGTCCAGGGACCGCTCCTTCAGCGGGGCGCCGGACAGCCCGCCGGTCTCCTTCACCAGCGCGGGCGGGCTCAGCAGCGCGTCGCGGCCGATGGTGGTGTTGGCCGCGATGATGCCGTCCAGTCCCAGGTCGAGCGCGAGATCGGCGACCGCGTCGATGTCGTCGTCCGCCAGGTCCGGCGCGATCTTGACCAGCAGCGGGACGCGGCGCGTCGTCACCCGGTCGGCGGCCTCGCGGACGGCCCTCAGCAGCGGCCGCAGATGCTCGACGGCCTGCAGGTTTCGCAAGCCGGGCGTGTTGGGGGAGCTGACGTTGACGACGAGGTAGTCCGCGTGCGGGGCGAGACGCTCGGCGCTCGCCACGTAGTCGGCCGCGGCGGACGCCTCCGGGACGACCTTGGTCTTGCCGATGTTGACGCCGACGATCGTCCCGGCGCGGCGGCCGTGCAGCCTGCGTGCGGCGGCCTCGGAGCCCGCGTTGTTGAAGCCCATCCGGTTGATGACCGCCCGGTCGGGCGGGAGCCGGAACAGCCGGGGCTGCGGGTTGCCGGGCTGTTGCCGCCCGGTCACCGTCCCGATCTCGACGTGGCCGAACCCGAACGCGCCGAGCGCCTCGTAGGCGACGGCGTCCTTGTCGAACCCGGCGGCGAGGCCGAGCGGGCTCGGGAAGTCCAGCCCGAGCGCGTGCACGGCGAGCCCCGGGTCGCGGGTCGCGAGCAGCCGGCGCAGCAGCGGCGCCAGCCCGGGCACGGACTGGATCCCGCGCAGCCCCCGCAACGTCAGGTGATGCGCGGTCTCCGCCGGGACGCGGGAGATGACCAGTGAGAACAGGAGTCGATACATCACCGCGAGTATCTCAGGCCCGCCCCGGCGAAAACCCGTTGAGGACCCCCGAAGGCGATGCCTAGCCTGGCCGCATGCTGATCCAATCCGCGGCCACCGCGTGGTGGCCCGCTCTGTGCCTCGTGTACCGCGAGCGTCCCGCCGCCAGGTCCGGCCGGGACGCGATTCGCGTCTGAGCTGCACGCTCCCGTGCGGCCGGGCCTGGGTGCAGGCGAATCGAGCACACCCAGCCGAACGGGAGAACCCCATGTCCAAGAGCCGCGGCCGAAACGGAATGTCGAGCGTGGGCGGCCAGCGCAAGAAGCTGTCGCGAGGCGACCTGCGCGGCAGGCGGGCGCAGGCGCCCAGCGCCGCCGGCGACCCGGCCGCCGAGAAGAAGGAACTGCTCAGGAAGATGCGCGAACGCGCCGAGCAGCGCGCCGCTTCCGACCGCGACGAATAGCGAGGAACCGCGCCGGCTCCCCTGGGGACCGGCGCGGTTCAGCGTCCGCGAAAGGTGCGGCGGAGGGTGAGCCGGACGTCCTGGCTCGCCTGCCGCATCGTCCGGCGCGCGGCACTCAGCGGTTCGCGCACCGACACCCGCCACATGCCCCGGACACCGCTGCCGATGGGACGCAGCACACTCGTCTTCACCCAACGGGCAGGCGCGACGATCACCACCCTTACCGGGACGACGACCAGCGTCCGCCACATGACCGCGATGCCCGCGACGGCCGGAGCCAGCACATACCGCCACAAAGCCTGAGCGGGGAGAACGAACAGCACGCGTCCGAGCCAGCCAAGGCATCGCCCGAGCAGCCGCCACGACCAGACCAGCCCGGCCACGAAGGCCCGCAACCCGGCCGCAAGGACGGCGAGGGTCCGGCGTCCCAACCAGGCAAGGCCAAGCAGGGGCGGCCACAGGACGTACCGCCACAACAACACGGCGGGCATGACCACGAGCACGCCGACCAGCAACCCGATTCCACGCCGGGTGGCGGACAGCAGCCACGCAAGCCCCCACCCCAACGCCCGCAGCGGCCGAAGCAGAACGAACTCCAGCATCCGCCCGAACGGGACGACCAGCACCCGGTACAACCACCGCCCGAACCGCCCCGACCCGCGTCCGAACCAGCGCAGGAACCCCAGGATCACCACGACGCCAAGCCACCGCAGCGGCCGGACGACGACGAGATCGAAGAGCGCGCCCAACTGCCGCAGGAGCCCCCAGATCGCCACGACGGCGAGCCAGCGCAGCGGCCGGACGATGACGAGATTGAGCAGCGCGACCATCTGGCGCAAGAAGCCCAGGATCACCACGACGCCGAGCCAGCGCAGTGGTCTGACAACAACGAGATCGAAGAGCGCGCCGATTCCGTGTCCGATGGCGGTTGCCAGGCGTCCGAGCGGGGCGAGCAGCCATCTGTAGAGCGCGAGCCAGGTAGCGCGCAGTAGCCGTCCGATGAGTCGCGCCAGTCGACCCGGTGCCCGCGTCAGGCGCTGCCAAGCCGTCCGCAAGCCCCGGCCGATCAGCGCGAACAGGTCGTGGACGAGGCGTAGCGGTAGCACGACGATCAGTGCCACGATCCGGGCCGGGACGATGATCCAGGGCGGGCCCGGGCGTGCCGGGTCCGGCTCCTTGTTCAGGTTGATCGTGCCGCCCGCAGGTTCGTCGCCGGTCACCGCTGCCTTCCTCGCACGTCTTCGCCCTGCTTTGACCCGTTCAGCGGGCGTCCGGTTCCGCGGGCTTGAACCCTTCCGCGCGGCTCACCGTACTCCTCGTCGATCCGGCAGAGCGGTGCGGCGGCTCGACCTGGATCGACGTACGGACCCGGACCGGAGACCGGGCCCAGACGACCTGGAGGACAGATGAAATTCCCACGTTGGGCGATTCCCGTCGTGGCCACGTTCGCCGCGACGGGACTCGTGCTGAGCGCGTGCGGGCAGGAGCGGCCCGGGGCGCAGCAGAACACCGCAGCGAAGCCGCCGGCCGCCGCACCGGCCGCCGACGCGCCCGTGCCCGCGGCCGCGCCGACGACGCTGGAGGTCGCGAGCGTCTCCAAGCTCGGCAAGGTCGTCACCGACGGGGACGGCAGGACGCTGTACCGGTTCGACAACGACACCGCGCGCCCGCCCGCGTCCACCTGCGAGGGCGCGTGCGCCAAGGCGTGGCCGCCGGCGGCGGCCGGCGCGGGGGAGACCGAGGTCCAGGGCGTCGAGCAGTCGCTCGTCGGCAAGGTGAAGCGGCCGGACGGTTCATGGCAGGTCACGCTCGGTGGATGGCCGCTGTACCGGTTCGCCAAGGACCAGAGCCCCGGCGACGTGAAGGGGCAGGGCGTCGGCGGCACCTGGTACGCGGCGGCACCGACGGGCAAGAAGGCCGCCCCGGTCAAGCAGTCGAACCGCCTGAAGGGCTGGACGGTCATCACGGCGAAGCAGGACCCGAAACTCGGCCTGATCTTGACCGACGGCGATGGCCGGACGCTTTACCGCTTCGACAAGGACACCAACAAGCCACCCACGACCAACTGCTTCGGCAAGTGCAAGAAAGCGTGGCCGCCGGCCGTCTTCAAGGGCTGGAAGAAGGTCAAACTCGAAGGCGTCAGCAAGAAGGTCGTCAACTTCATCGAGCGCAAGGACGACGGCAAGTGCCAGCTGACCATCAACGGCTGGCCCATGTACTACTACGAGCAGGACCAGCAGCCCGGCGACACGAACGGCCAGGGTGTCGGCGGGGTCTGGTGGGCGACCACGCCGACCGGTAAGAAGGCCGCCGGCACCGGCTCCAACACGGGCTCGGGCGGCGGCTACTAGCCCCGCCCGCAAAGACGAAGGCGCGGAGGCGTCGCGGGTCGGTCGGGGCCCGCGAAACCTCCGCGCCTTCTCCATGCCCACCGGGCTGCGGAGAGGGAAATGTAGCCTGCTGGAAAGGCGTGCATTAACTGTCGTTCTGCCACCTTGCATAACGGCGGGTGCTGGAGGCGTCCAGACCAGCGAACAGGGCCTTCGTCTGCCGTGCTGAAAGGCGTCCTTTAGTTTGGCCGATGGCGTCGTGCCGCATCTCTTCTCGCCATACGTCATTCTGCTTCCCGCCACTGACCAGATGGCTTTTGACAAGCCGGCCCCGGGAATCCTGGCCGTCCCGGTTGCTGGTCGCCGTCGACATCGAGGGCTACAGCGCCCGCACGCCCCGCCTGCAGTTGGCGGCGCAGACGGATCTGCTGGAGGCGGTGGAGGCGGCCGCCGTCACGGCCGGCCTCGACCGGAGCGGATGGTTCCGGCAGGTCAGCGGGGACGGCTTGCTGGCCGTTCTGCCCGCGGACGCCGACGGCGTCATGGTGGTCGGCGTGTTCACCCGGGCGTTCGAGCGCGCGCTGCACCACAAGGCCCTGGTCACGGGGCGGTCCGCGCTGCTCGGCCCGGCTGGGCCCGCGCCGGTCGTGGTGAGGCGCCTCCTGGACGCGCGTCCCGTGCGGCGGTATCTGACGCTGCGTCCGGAGCGGAATGTCGCGCTGATCGTCTCCGAGCGGATATTCCGGGATGTGGTGGACAGCGGCTTGTGCGCTTTTTCGCACCACCTACCGGGGGCGCCTTTACGATCCCGATCGGACGGAAGTAGTGGAGTGGCTTCTGTGATCGGGGATGCTGCTGTGACGGGAATTTCGCGCCGGTCGAAAGTTGGATCTCGACAGCCTTCGGGTGCGATGTTCGAATGGAGGTCCGTTCCCGCCGGGGTGCGGCCCGCGGAAGTGCTCGCAGCCTGGTGGGAGGCTTCGGGAGGCCCGCATGGTCGAGCGAGTCGGACGAGTGGAGGCGGACGCGCCGGGGCGTGCTCGGCGGCGGGGCAGGGTGACCGGGCGGCACGGCCCGCCGGGCCTCATGCGGACGGCGGTGGCGCTGACCCTGCTTGCGGGGGGACTCGCGGGGTGCGGGAGCAGTGGTGGGACGCCCACGCTCAGGTGGTACATCAACCCTGATGACGGCGGGCAGGCCAAGCTTGCCGCGGCGTGCTCCAAGGCGTCCGGTGGGAAGTACACGATCTCGACGTCGGTGCTGCCGAACGACGCGACGCAGCAGCGCGAGCAGTTGATCCGGCGGCTGGCCGCCAAGGACTCCGGGATCGATTTGATGAGCCTCGATCCGGTGTTCGTGGCGGAGGCCGCCAACGCCGGTTTTCTGCGTCCGTTCCCGGCGAATGAGGCGGGGCAGTTCACCGAGGGCGTGTTCCCGCCGGCTGTGGAGAACTCCACGTGGGAGGGCAGGCTCTACGCGGCGCCGTTCTGGGCCAATACGCAGGTGCTCTGGTACCGCAAGTCGGTGGCGCAGAAGGCGGGGGTCGATCCGGCGGCGCCCGACTTCACCTGGGACAAGATGATCGACGCGGCCGTCCGGACGGGGACGACCGTCGGCGTCCAGGCCAACAAGTACGAGGGCTACATGGTGTGGATCAACGCCCTCGTCGAGTCGGCCGGCGGGCAGATCATCAGCAATGCGGAGAAGGGCGACAACGCGACCATCGAGATCGACTCGCCGGCCGGACGGCAGGCCGCGGCGATCATCTCGAAGCTGGCGCACTCCAAGGCGGCGAGCCCCAGCATGTCGAACGACGACGAGGAGGCGACCCGGTCGCTGCTGAACAGCGCGCGGGGCGGCTTCATGGTCAACTGGGGCTACATCTGGCGGGCGGAGAACTCCGACGCCGACTCCGGGGTGATCTCGAAGGACATCGTGTCCGACCTGGCCTGGGCCAGGTATCCGCGGGTGAACCCCGGGCAGGAGAGCAAGCCCCCGTTCGGCGGCATCGAGATCGGCGTCGGCGCGTACGGGAAGTACAAGGACACCCTGGCCGTGGACGCGGTCAAGTGCATCACGTCCACCGAGCACATGAAGCAGTACATGATCGACTCGGGTAACCCGGCGGCCCGCGCGTCCGTCTACGACGACCCGGAGATCAAGAAGGAGTTCCCGATGGCCGGGCTGATCCGGGACTCCATCGACGCGGCGGCGCCCCGTCCGATCACGCCGTACTACACCGACGTGTCCGGCGCCGTGCAGAGCCGCTGGCATCCGCCGGGCGACGTGAACCCGAACACGACGCCGCGCGAGTCCGAGACGTTCATCCGCCAGGTCCTGCGCGACCAGGCGCTCCTCTGAAGGGACGGGCGATGACCGCAGTGGAGACCGCCCCGGCGAGCGGGCGGCGCGGGACGAGGCGCGCGGAGATCTCCGACCGGAGCCGGGCCGAGCGGCGCCTGGGGCTGATCCTGTCCGTCCCGGCAGTGCTCGTCATGCTGGTGGTGACCGCGTATCCGCTGGTGAACGCGCTGTACCTGTCGCTGTTCCGGTACCGGATCACCGCGCCGGACGACCGCGAGTTCGTTGGCCTCGCCAACTACTGGACGGCGCTGTCCGACCCGCTGTTCTGGCAGGACACCCTCACCACGTTCCTCATCACGTTCATCACGGTCGCGGTGGAACTCGTCATCGGGTTCGCGCTGGCGATGGTGATGCACCGGGCGCTGTTCATGCGGCGGACGGTCCGCACCGCGATCCTGCTGCCGTACGGGATCGTCACCGTCATCTCGGCGTTCGCGTGGCTGTACGCGTTCGACCTGCAGTCGGGGTTCGTGAACTCGTGGTTCGGGCTCGGCGACTACGCCTGGTTCGGCGGCCGCTGGTCGTCCCTCTTCGTGATCATCCTGTCGGAGATCTGGAAGACGACGCCGTTCGTGTCGCTGCTGCTGCTCGCCGGCCTGGCGCAGGTGCCGCGCGACCTCGGCGAGGCGGCCACGGTGGACGGCGCGACGGCGTGGCAGCGGCTGAAGCGGGTGACGATCCCGAACATGAAGGCCGCGATCCTCGTCGCGGTGCTGTTTCGCACGCTGGACGCGTGGCGGATCTTCGACAACGTGTTCATCATGACGTCCGGCCAGAACCAGACCGAGACGCTGTCGTTCCTCACCTACCGGCAGACGATCACCCGGACCGCGATCGGGCTCGGGGACGCCGTCGGGGTGCTGCTGTTCCTTTCCGTGGTGCTGATCGCGGTCGTGTTCATCAAGGGATTCCGCGTGGACCTGTCCCAGGTGAGGGGTGACAAGTGATGGAGAGCGCCCGCTCGAAAGCGCTGTGGGGCGTCGCGACGCTGCTCATTCTCGTCTGGACGGTCTTCCCGATCCTGTGGATCGTGATGCTGTCGTTCAAGCAGCCCGGCGAGGTCGGCAACAAGAAGGGCTTCCTGCCCGCCGACTGGACGTGGGTGAACTACAAGACGGTGTTCAAGACCGACCTGTTCACGTCCGCGCTGATCAACTCGATCGGCATCTCCATCATCGCGACGTTCATCGGCGTGGTCTTCGCGACGCTGGTCGCGTACGCGATCGCACGGCTCGAATTCCCCGGCAAGAAAATCATCCTGTCGTTCGCGCTCGCCATCGCGATGTTCCCTGTGGTCTCGCTCGTCGGGCCGTTGTTCAACCTGTGGCGCGACATCGGCCTGTACGACACCTGGCCGGGGCTGATCATCCCGTACATCTCGTTCGCGCTGCCGCTCGCCATCTGGACGCTGTCGGCGTTCTTCCGCGAGATCCCGTGGGAAATGGAGCAGGCCGCGCAGGTGGACGGCGCCACGACCTGGCAGGCGTTCCGGAAGGTGATCGTCCCGCTGGCCGCGCCCGGCGTTTTCACCGCCGCGATCCTCACGTTCTTCTTCTGCTGGAACGACTTCGTGTTCGGGATCTCGCTGACGTCGTCCGACAGTGCCCGTCCCGTCCCGGCCGCGCTGGCGTTCTTCACCGGCGCGTCGCAGTTCGAGCAGCCCACCACCGCCATCTGCGCGGCGGCGGTCGTGGTGACCATTCCCGTCGTCGTCATCGTCCTGGCGTTCCAGCGCCGCATCGTGGCCGGGCTGACGTCCGGCGCCGTCAAGGGTTGAGGGGAAGCCATGGCCGCCATCACCATGAAGAACATCGTCAAGCGGTACGGCGACGGATTCCCGGCCGTGAACGACGTGTCCCTGGACGTGCGGGACGGCGAGTTCGTGATTCTCGTCGGGCCGTCCGGCTGCGGGAAGTCGACGCTGCTGCGGATGATCGTCGGGCTGGAGGACATCACGTCCGGCGAGATGCTCATCGGCGACAAGGTCGTCAACAGGGTCGCGCCGAGGCAGCGGAATCTGTCGATGGTGTTCCAGAACTACGCCCTGTACCCGCACCTCACGGTCTTCGAGAACATCGCGTTTCCGCTGCGTCTCGCGAAGGTGGCGGACGACGAGGTGGAGCGCCGCGTCAAGGAGACCGCCGACCTGCTGGAGCTGACCGAGCATCTGGACCGGAAACCGGCGAACCTGTCCGGTGGCCAGCGGCAACGCGTCGCGATGGGGCGGGCGATCGTCCGGCAGGCGGATGCGTTCCTGTTCGACGAGCCATTGTCGAACCTGGACGCGAAACTGCGCGGGCAGATGCGCACCGAGATCTCGCGGCTCCAGCGGCGCCTCGGCGTCACGACCGTTTACGTCACCCACGACCAGACGGAGGCGATGACGCTCGGCGACCGCGTCGCGGTGCTGCGCAAGGGTGTTCTGCAGCAGGTCGGAAGCCCGCGCGAACTGTACGAGGAGCCCGTCAACCTGTTCGTGGCGGGGTTCATCGGGTCGCCGTCAATGAACTTCCTGCCCGCGTCGGTGGACGACGGATTCCTCGAAACGCCGCTGGGGCGCTTCGAACTGCGCGACTCGCGCAAGGTCACTGCGATCGGCGACCGTTCGGTGGTGCTGGTGGGCATCCGCCCAGAGCATTTCGAGGACGCTTCACTGGTCGGCGAGGAGAAGAAGGCGAAAGGCAGCATCGTCCGAGCCCGGGTGGACGTCACCGAATGGCTGGGTAACGAGCAGTACGCCTACGTCCCTTACGAGGCGCCCGAGGAACTCGCCGCACAACTGCGGGATCTGTCGCGCGAACTCGACAGCGACCAGCTCCGAACGCAGGCCGTCGTCGCGCTGGACGCCGCCAGCCTCATCACGCCGGGTGGTGAGTCGGAACTGTGGATCGACACGTCGAAGGTGCACATCTTCGACCCCGCCACCGGCGACAACCTGACCCGGGACGAGGAACGCGTCGAGCAGCTCGCCAGAGTCGCCGAGGAATCGCGCGCCGCGCAGCGCGAGGCCCAGCGCGAACCCGCGGGCTGATGCATTTCGTCTTCACCCCGCCCGGCGAATCGGCGGCCGGCCTGCTGGACCTGCCGTGGACGTCGCCGCTCGACGCCTGGGACGACGAACGGCTCGTGGAGATCCGGCAGCGCGGCCTTTCCCGGCACACGGTCCGCTTCATCGCCGAGGGCGGGGTCGTCTACGCGCTGAAAGAGCTGGACACGCGGCTGGCCCGCCGCGAGTACCGGCTGCTGCGGCGCCTCCGCTCGCTCGGCCTCCCCGCCGTCGAGGTCATCGGCGTGGTGGTCGACCGTCCCGACCTCGACGCCATTCTCGTCACGCGGTTCCTGGACTACTCGTCGTCCTATCGAGCCCTGTTCGCCAACGCTCGCTACGGGCATCCGACCGACCGTTTGCTGGACGCGCTGGTGGAACTGCTCGTCCGGCTTCACCTGGCGGGCTTCATGTGGGGTGACTGCTCGCTGTCGAACGTCCTGTTCCGGATGGACGCGGGCGCGTTCGCCGCCTATCTGGTGGACGCCGAAACCGCCGAAATGCACCCGTCCCTCACCGAAGGGCAGCGCGGCTACGACATTTCCCTGGCCCGCGAGCGGATCGCCGGGGAACTGTTCGACCTCTCCGCCGCGGGCACGCTCCCGGAGACGGTCGACCCGATCGACGTCGCGGACGACACCGTCCGCCGGTACCGGGCACTGTGGGACGAACTGACCCGCGAGGAGATCCTGCACGCCGCCGACCAGCGCCACCGCATCGCCGAACGGCTCCGCCGGATCAACTCCCTGGGCTTCGACGTCGACGAGGTGGAACTCGTGGACGCCGGGCCGGACGGCTCGCGGCTCCGCGTCCGCACCCGCGTGGCCGAGCCCGGTCACCACCGCCGCATCCTGATGGCCCGCACCGGGCTGGACGCGCAGGAGAACCAGGCCCGCCGCCTCCTCAACGACATCGCCGGGTATCGCGGGCATCTCGAACGTCTTCGCGGCGGGCCCGTCCCCGAGGTCGTCGCCTCGAACCGGTGGCTCGCCGAGGTGTACGAACCGGTGATCACCGCCGTCCCGCCCGGCCTCCGCGACCGCCTGGACGACGTTGAACTGTTCCACGAGGTGCTCGAACACCGCTGGTTCCTGTCCGAGAAGTCCGGCCGGGACGTCGGGACGTCGGCCGCCGCGCGCGACTACTTCGCGTCCGTGCTGCCCGCCGTCCCGGAGGACCTGACCGAGACCGGCCGTCCACCTGACAGGACGAGTTGATCGTTTCTGGCATGATCAACAACATGTATGAGCATTTCGCCCACGAGTATGCAATCCACGCCGAGGAGAGCGCCTACAACGCCCTCTACGACCGTCCCGCCGTGCTGGGCCTCGCCGGCGACGTGGCCGGACTGTCCGTCTTCGACGCCGCCTGCGGCCCCGGCCTGTACGCCGCCGAATTGCTGAACCGCGGGGCGCGCGTGACCGGCTGCGACGCGAGCCCGACCTTCGTCGAAATGGCCGTCGCCCGCACCGACGGCCGCGCCGATCTGCGCGTCCACGACCTGTCCCAGCCGTTGGCCTGGGTTCCGGACGGTTCATGCGATCTGGTCGTCCTCGCCCTGGCCCTGCACTACTTCGACGACCGTGTGGCGCTCCTGTCGGAACTTCGGCGAATCCTGACTTCCGACGGCGCGCTCGTCCTTTCCACGGAGCACCCGACCATGGACTGGGTGCGCCTGGGCGGCTCCTACTTCACGCAAGAACCCGTAGAGGAGTCGTTGAGCCCCGACCGGGACTGGCCGATCCGGTCGTGGCGCCGTCCGCTGACGTCGATCTGCGCCGAGTTCCGCGCGGCCGGCTTCCTCATCGAGGAACTGCTGGAGCCGCGTCCCGTCCCCGAAATGGCCGACCGCTACCCGGAGGACCACGCCAAGCTGGAAGCCCTCCCGGCCTTCATCGACTTCCGGCTGATCCCCGCCCCGGCTCAGCCGACCGGGTCCTCGCGGAGGTTGTACGGGCGGCAGCCGTGATGGCCGCTGGCCGGGGCGAGCCCCTCGCGACTGACCAGGTGGTCGGTGCCGTAGCCGCGCCGCTGCTGGTAGGCCCAGTAGGCGGTGTGCCTCCCACTGGTCCACTTCTCGAAGATCAGCACCTCGCGGACGTCCGCGCCGCCGCTCGCCTTGATGACGAGATCGCCCGGCCGCAGCGCCGACTGCCGGACATGGCGGCAGTACGACGCCTCCAGGAGCGCTGAGTTGGGACCGGGCTTCGGCAGCCCCAGCACCATCGACGCATAGCCGGACCCATCGGCGCGATAGCCCTGATAGCTGGCCGTCTGGTCGTACGGGACGCGGTTCGGAGCGTGCGGATGCCACGCCCGCGTCCGCGCCATGGCCTCCCGCCGGGTGATCACCGCGACCTGCGGCCGCGCCGCCCCGGCGGACGAAACGGCACCGCCGTCCGACGACAACGTCGCCCCGAGCGCCACCCCGGCCGTCCCGGCGACGAGCGTGCACCCGACAACCGCCCCAAGAAAGAGCAACCGCCTACGCCGCCCCGCGCCATGCGGAAGCTCCGTGTTGTGCGAGGGCGTCGCGTTGGACGAAGACCCCATGCGGGACGGCGGGCGCCGTGCCTGGTCCGCCACCTCCCAGAGAATCTCCAGACGGCGGCGGTCCGCACCGCACAGGTCGGCGAGCGAGCCGACGGCGTCCACCGGAATCCACGTCTCGCCACTGAGCCAGCGGCCCCAGGACGACCGGCTCGCGTGCGTCTTGCGTTCGAGGGCGCGGAGGTCGTATCCCGACTCCTCCTTCAGCTCGCGCAGCTCGGTGAGCAGGGTGCGCACCGCCTCCGGCAGGCCGTCCGGCAACGGAGTCGGTGGTCGGCTTCGGCTCATTCGCGATTCTCCCGCAGGTCACACCGCCGATGCGAAAGTCGCCCGGCGCTTATGCGCGCATCGGAAACTCGGTCAGCGCTGGCCCATTATGCCCGCTGCGCAGCCGTCCGGACGCCTTCCATGCATGATCACCGAACGTCTGCCATTGTGCACCCAAGGTGATCGCCAGATGTGTCCCACTGTCCCACTCGAACCGGCCGTGGGACGGCATATTCCCAGCTCACGGCCGTCCCACGCGCGGCGTGTCCCAAGTTTCCGGCGGAGCCCGCGAATGCGGCGGCGAGGTCCCTAATGTGTGCCGGGTCGATCGACGAAACCCCCGCCCAACGCTCCCAGCAGGGGGCAATTACCAGCCATTCAAGGAGGATTTCCAATGGCTTCCCCCCGAACTCTTCTGATCGGCGTCAGCTCGCTGGCGCTGGCCGGCGGCACCGTCTTCGGCCTCACCGGGGTGTCCACGTCCGCCGCGCCGGCGGCGCCCGCGCAGGGCGTCCAGCTGCAGGCGGCGGACGCCCAGGTGGCGGCGGCCGCCGTCCCGAAGGTCACCCGCGCCCAGGTCATCACGCGGGCCAAGACCTGGCACCCGCACACCAGCAGCCGGGTGCCCTACAGCCAGTCCAAGACCCACGGCGGCTACCGCACCGACTGCTCGGGCTACGCGTCCATGACCCTTCGGCTGCCCAAGCCCGGCCCCAACACGGTCGGCCTGGCGTCGTCGACGTACAGCACGCGCATCAAGATGTCCCAGCTCAAGAAGGGCGACCTGATCATCGACGCGATCGGGAGCAACACCACCCGGCACGTCGTCATCTTCGAGAAGTGGACGTCCAGCAAGCACACCGCCTACTGGGCGTACGAGCAGCGCGGCGGCTACGGCACCGACCACCGCACCCGCACCTACGGCCTGGCCAGCGGCAGCCAGTACAAGGCGTACCGACCGAAGAACATCACCTGATCTGACCCCGCAAGAACGCCCGGCCGGGCTTCCCGGCCGGGCGTTCTCACGCGACGATGTCCGGCTGGCTGCAGCTGACCTGGGACGGCGCTGGAAACCAGGCTCCCCCTGACCGCGCTGGCGCAACACCTCACCGCGCGGGGCCGGCAGAGGCGGTCGGCCGGCTGGAGGCCGCAGCGGAGGCGGGTTCAATCCGCCCGACAACCACCCTTCGCTGAGCTGGATCCTGTTTCATCTGCTTCAGGAGTACGCGCGCCATGTTGGGCAGCTCGACGTCGTCCGTGAACTTGCCGACGGCGCTACCGGTGAGTAGCGCTCACGTCAGGGTTTTGGTCAGGAGTTCGAACTCCAGGTCGTCCCGCTTGGGGAGGCCGAAGCGTTCGTCGCCGTAAGGGAAGGGGGACGTTTCGCCGGTGCGGGTGTAGCCGCGGCGGATGTACCAGGCGATCAGGTCTTCGCGGACACTGATCACCGTCATGTGCATCTCCTTCGCGCCCCACTCGTCGCGCGCGACGCGTTCGGCTTCGGCGAGGAGCTGCCTGCCGAGACCGCCGCCCTGACGGGTCGGGCTGACGGCGAACATGCCGAAGTAGGCGTGGCCGTCGCGGTTCTCCAGCTGGCAGCAGCCGGTCGGGACGCCGTCGGTCTCGGCGATCAGCATGCGGGCGTCGGCGCTGGTCACGACGGCCGCGACGGCGTCGGGGTCGGTGCGCCGGCCGTCCAGGAGGTCGGCCTCCGTGGTCCACCCTGCGCGGCTGGAGTCGCCGCGGTAAGCGCTCTGGATGAGCGTGACGAGCGCGGGGATGTCGGCCGGCGTCGCTGTGCGAAAAGTGAGGTTCATGCTGTTCACCAGCGCGACTCTAACGCCGCGCCCTGGGCTACTGGTCGATGCGGCAGTCATCGGTGAGCGGGCGCGTGATCGACCAGTAGCGGTGGAAGTGGCACTTCGACATCTTCCAGCGGCCGTCCTCGATGACGTACTCGTCGTCGTACTCGCCGGTGCTCACGGTCTCGGTGTTGTCGAACAGGTTGACCTGGCGGAATTTCAGCGTCCAACGGCCGGACGCGGTCGTCTCGGTGTGGACGGTGATGTCCGGGTGCGTCGCGTGGTGCATGTCGAGGATGGCGTTCTTGCCGTCGATCTGCTGGAGGGCGATGCGTTCGAAGACCTGCGCGATGCCGTCGGCGTCGTCGAAGGCGCCGAGCCGGCCGTAGTCGATCGAGGCGCCGGAGGCGATGAAGCACGCCCGGAACTCCGCCGGGTCCTTGGCGTCGCAGGCGCGCAGGTAGCGGTGCTTGAGGGCCTTGATGTCCTCGATGGCCTCCAGCCGGGCGATGCGCGCGGCGATGTCGGGGCTCGGCATGGTCGGTGACTCTGGCCTGTGGGTGACGTGCCGTCCAGTGGAGTCCCGTTGAACGGGAGGACGGGCGACCGTGGCGAGGTGGCGGCCGAAGATCGCTGTATGAGCCTCAGTGAAGCCATGGTGGACGTCGGTGACATCGCTCTTCATGTGGTCGAGCAGGGGCACGGGCTTCCGGTGGTGATGTGCCATGGGTTTCCGGGGCTCTGGTACAGCTGGCGTCATCAACTTCCGGTATTGGCGGAGGCCGGGTACCGGGCTATCGCGGTTGATATGCGTGGGTATGGACGGAGTGGTCGTCCTGCCTCACCGGCGAGCTATGACCGGCGCCATACGGTGGCCGACATGGTCGGGCTCCTGGACGGGCTAGGCATTGAAGAGGCCGTCTTCGTCGGGCACGACTTCGGGGCCGCTCTCGTCTGGGACCTGCCTCAGTGGGCCCCTGGACGGGTCAAGGCGCTGATGCAGTTGAGCGTCCCGCGCATGCCCGTTTCGAAGCGTCCGCCTACCGAGCTCTATGCGCGGATGGCTGAGCAGCACTTCGTCCATGTGCACTACTTCCAGGAGCAGGGGCCTGCGGACGAGGAACTGGGAGCCGCACCGGAGCGCTTCCTGGCGAACGTGTTCTGGGCGCTCAGCGGCGGATACCGATACCTCGACATCTGGCAGCACCCCAGCGAAGGCAACGGTTACCTCGATGTGCTGCCCGAAGCGCCGTCCCTGCCGTGGTCATGGTTGTCGCAGGAGGAGTTCGCCTACTACGTCGAAGAATTCCGCCGGACGGGCTTCACCGGTGGGCTCAACTGGTATCGGGCCTACGACCACGTCTGGAACGAGAAGCAGAGCCGTCCGGACGAGCCCGTCACCGTTCCCACCATGTTCCTCGTAGGGGAGCGTGACCCCGTCCTACAGATGATGGGATCGGACGCACTGAAGCAGATGGAGGGACACGTGCCTGGCCTCCGCGACGTCCACATCGTTGAAGGGGCGGGGCACTTCGTGCAGATGGAGGCGGCCGGCGAGGTCAACGAAGCGATGCTCGCCTTCCTCGCCGGCCTCGGCTAGGGCCGCGCCAGCAGGATCTCCAGCGTGCGTTCATACAGGTCGGAGCCGCTCTCGCCCGGCATCAGGTAGCCGCCGACCCACGAGCGCAGCATCAGCCGCGCCCGCAGCCCCGCGTCCTCGGCGCCGAACCCGAGATCCTCCAGGCAGCCGGCGATATGGCCGAGCAGCGCCCGGTCGGCGTGCCGCACCGCCTCCTCGGCCGCGGGCTCGTGCTGCGCCCACAGGCGCATCGCCCGGTCGATCGGCGCGACCTCGCGTCCGAGCGCCTGGATGCGGCGCAGCCGTTCGCGCGGATCGGTGGTGCTGCCCAGGGACAGGCCGAGCACCTCGTCCGTCCGCTCGTGCGCCCACCGGTCGAGCAGCGCCCGCATCAGCTCGGGACGATCCGTGAAATGCCAGTAGAAACTGCCCTTCGTGACGCCGAGCCGCCGGGCGAGCGCGTTGATCGTCACGCCGCGCTCGCCGGCGCGGGCCAGCTCCTGGTAGGCGGCCTCGATCCAGTCGCGCCGCGCCACCTTCGTCCGGGTCGTCATGCCCCCGCCCACCGCCCGTCAGACGAGGACGACCGGGCCGGGATCCAGGCCGAGCCCGATCCTGCCGTAGAGGGCGTAGGCCGCGTCCGGGTCGAACACCACATGCCCGGAGATCGTATTCACATCCCGCTGCGCCCGCTGGAACGGGGAGGACGTGAACTGCGCGCTCGCCCCCGCTGCGGAGCACAACTCGTTCACGACCCGGCGGGCGGTCGCGGCCACGTGCGCCGCGACCAGCCGGGCCCGCGCCCGGTCGGTCATGTCGAGGGTCCGTCCCGTCGCCACGTCCCGGACTGTTTCCTCCAGGAGCAGCCGGGCGGCGGCCAGATCCGCGGTCGCCGCCGCGAACCGGATCTGCCCGCTCATCAGGTCGCGCTGCCGCTCCCCGCTGTAGGCCATCACGCGCGTCGTCATGCGCTCCTCGAACCGCTTCAGCACGCCTTCGGCCGCGCCGAGGACGGGCGCCGCGCCGGTCAGCGCGAACACCGGCACCAGCGGCGTCCGGTAGAGCGGACCTGGGTGGACGCGTGACCCGGGCGACCGTCCACCGGTCAGATCGAGCATCGGTACCGACCGCACCAGCATCATTCTCGACCCGACCCCCTGCGCCTATCTCGGCACTCGAGAAGACGTCGCACGCGCCCACACGTGGAAGGCTAAGAATGGCAAGCCACTTACAACAAAGCCGGGCAGGGTCCTTTCTTGGTACGCCGAACTGGTCCAAGAAATAGTCAACACTGCTGGCGCAGGCCCCTAACGCGGCATCGTCCGACCGCGTGGCTTGTCGTGTCAGGTGGAGTACGTGCCGTCCCAGGGGGCGCAGAACCCGAGACGGTCGGGATATAGCTCGGCCCAGTCGTCTTCGTCCTCGTTCTCACCGTGCCGCTCGATGACCAGGCCGAACAGTACATCGTCGAAAGTCAGCCGGAACGGACGG
>NZ_JABXFD010000686.1 GCF_013372625.1 Actinomadura sp. BRA 177 | reverse complement strand
TTTTCTCGTTGTTTGTGTTTTGCGTGATCCGGGTTCCAGCGAGACCTACCCTATCTTCTTCGTCGGCAGCGTCAGATGTGTATAAGGGACAGGGCGCGGGGCGGCGTTTCGGCGGCGGCGGGCGACTGGACGATGGGGCGTGTTGGTGCGCCCGGTGGGATGGGGGCGCCCGGCGGCTGGACGGGCGTGCCCTCCCGGGGTGTGGCCCTGGGCAGGCCGCCGGCGGGCGTGTGCCTGATGTCGTCCGGACGGCGCGGGGCTCCCGGTCCCGTGTCCACCATCAGGCCTCCCATGTCCGCGTGCGGCTCCCCCGTGGACCACACTTACCGCAATCCACCATATTTTGGCGCAATTGGACCCAGGGTCTACAGCCGCCCCCAGAGTCTCGCGAGATGCGACAAATCCGGTTCGGACTCTTGTCACTTGGCCCACAACGCCGGCCCGCCCGGTCAGGACGGGGGGTCCACCAAGGTACCCATAAGGTCGACCACCCCCGCCGGGCCGTCCACCACCAGGTCCGCCCGCTCGGCGAGCGCCGTGACCTCCGCGGACCCGCTGCACACCAGCACGCCCGGCACGCCTTCCGCGCGCAGCGACTCGACGGCGTCGAACGCGGCCAGGTCGCCCAGGTCGTCCCCCGCGAACAGCACAGCGGACGGACGGGCCGGAAGGTCGTCGATGAACGAGCGCAGCGCCTGCCCCTTGTCCATGCCGTGCGGGCGCAGTTCCAGGACGAGGCGTCCAGGCTCGACGGTGAGCCCGGTCCGTTCGGCGAGTGCGGCGAGGATGCTGCGGAGGCGTTCCAGCGCGACCTCCGGCTCGGCGCAGCGCCGGGTGTGCACGGCAAGCGCCTGCCCCTTGTCCTCGACGAAGGTCTCGGGCGGGGCGCCGGCCGCCGCGAGGACGCCGGGGAGCTTCGCGCGGGCCTCGGCGACGCCCGGCGGCGGCTCGGGCTCGGTCAGCACGCCGGACTCCCAGCGTTCGAGCCCGTACTGCCCGAGGACGACGAGCCCGTCGATGCCCTCGAAGCCGCCGTACTCGACGGCCACGGCGGCGGGACGTCCCGTGACGATCACCAGCGCGCCGACCAGCGGGGCCAGCCGGGCGAGCGCGGGGGCCGCGCCGGGATGGGCCCGGGCCGAGGCCGGATCGTCCACGATGGGCGCGAGCGTGCCGTCGAAGTCGAAGCCGAGCACGGCCCCGGCCGGGTTCTTGCGGATCGCGTCGAGGCCGCCGGCGGCCGTCGCGGAGCGGGGAGAAGTCACGTGCCCCAGTGTGCTGGGGTCACGGCCGGATGCCGAGTCGGCGCGCGGCGCGGCTGCGTTGCCGCTGTGACCGCATCCGGCGGAGGCGCTTGACGAGCATGGGGTCGCACTCGAGCGCCTCGGGTCGGTCGATCAGGATGTTGAGGAGCTGGTAGTACCGCGTCGCCGACATGTCGAACAGTTCGCGGATGGCCTGCTCCTTGGCTCCGGCGTACTTCCACCACTGCCGCTCGAAGGCGAGGATCTGCCGGTCGCGTTCGGAGAGCAGCTCGGTGGTGAAGGCGGCGTCGTCGGCGCCGCCCTCGTCGTCTTCGGTCAGGGGTCTCGGGGGTCGGCCATCGTCCATGCTTCCGTCCAGTGGGGGGACGTCACCGCGGGGGCCGTCGGGGGCGTTCGCCGCTCGCATCAGGTCCCCTCTGTGGTTACTGATCCCGGCTCGTCCGGGTTCGGGCGGGTGCCATGCTACGCGTCCGGGCCGACAAGTTCCGGTGGTTCACGGGGAACGGACGCCGGTGGTCCAGTGCATCACATCCCGCTTCACCTGGGGCTCTTTCGCGCCGTGTGTCCCATCGCGAACGGCAGTCCCGCGGGTCCCGGACGTGTGCACACTACATGCGTTAGAGTGAGGAGTTCGCAACGTCCGGCGTCCGACACGCGAACGGAGACCTTGCATGGCGACGGAGACCCCCGCCACGGGACGGCCCGCCGAGCCGGACGCAGCGGTGCCGCCCGAACCGCGGGCCGACCCCGCCCTCACCGACATCGCGGCGGCGCTGTTCCATCTGCGCCGGGTCTGGGCCAAGCCCGACCTCATGAAGCGGATCCGCGCCCAGACGTCCGCCGGCCCGGACGGACGGCCGCTGCAGCTCTCCAACCTCATGGTGGTCAACGCGATCGCCGCCCTCACGACGGCCGGCGAGAAGCCGGAATGCGCCGCCCGCCCCCGCGAGGTGACGGTCGGCGCCGTCGCGGAACGGCTGGAGATCGACCCGTCCACCGCGAGCCGGCTGGTCGGCCACGCCATCGACGCCGGGCTGGTGTCGCGCCGCCCGTCCCCGATCGACGCGCGCCGCGCCAACCTCGGGCTGACCGAGGCCGGGCTGCGCGTCAAGCGGGTCGCCGACCGGTCCCGCCGCGCCTACCTCGACGCCCTCCTGGCCGGCTGGACGGCGGACGAGCGCGCCGAGTTCGCCCTGCTGCTCACCCGCTTCGCCGACGCGGCCGCCCGAGCACCGGAGTACTCGGACGGCATCGGCCGGATCTTCGAGGAAGCCGCCGCCGACCGACCCCCGCGCTGAGGCGGTCAGTCGCCGTTGCGGAGGGTGGACATGCGCATGAGGTACTCGTCCTCGTCGATCTCGCCGCGCGCGAAGCGCTCGGCGAGGACCGCGCGCGCCTTGGCCATCGGGTCTGCCGCCGCCGCGGCCGCCGTGGCGCCCGCGTTCATCCGGCGGCGGATCAGGTAGAAGACCGTTCCCAGCACGGCCAGCCAGAACAGCCCGAACGTGATCGGGAAGACCGGCCAGAAGGCGGGCGCGTCCCCGTCGTGCCAGCCGCCCGGGTGCATCGCCACGGCCTGCGTCGCCAACGTCGTCAACATGGTTCATCGACCCTTCCTGTGTGCGGATACGTCGATGCTCGGCGACGGGTACGGGGTGCCACATCGGCCGGCCGGAGGCACTCGCGCTACGCCCGGCGGAGTACCGCGATCACCACCAGGGCGGCCGGTAGTCCTCGTCCTCGGCGGGACGGGCGTGCCGCGAGCGCCCGTCGCCAGGCTCGTCCGCCGGGTGGACGGGCCCGGGCGGCGGTTCCGGATCGGCGGCCGCCGTGTCGTCCACGGGAGGTACGGGCGGCGGCGGCGCGTCGCCGGGCGGTTCCGGGGATACCTCGGGAAGCGGAGCGGTCGTGCCCGGGTCGGGCAGGTCGAGGGCGCCGCGCCGGAACGCCTCCCAGTCGTCGTCATCGAGGGGCGGCGCGTCGTCCGCGGCGCCGTTCGGGTCGGCGGCGTGGCGGCCGTTGGCCGGGCCGTGCCCGTTGAGCAGGTCGTGCCCGTTGCCGGACGCGTGCCCGTTCGATGCGAAGTCGCCGGGGACGAACGGACGCAGCTCGTGCGGCGGCATCATCGGCGTCTGTTTCGGCTCGATGGGCGGCGGCAGCGGTTCCTCACCGGCACCCGCGGCCCAGGACGAAGGCGCGGGCTCCGGTTCCGCGGCTTCCGGCGGGAGGTCCAGGGGCGGGCCCTGGTACGCCTGCGTGTTCTGCCATAGCGGCACGTTGACCGGCGCCATCCCGGGCTCCCCCGCGGCTGCGACGGAGGCGGGTTCGCGCGCCGTGGCGGGCTCGGACGGCAGGCCGTACTCCGGGACGTCCTCGGCCTCCTCGACGTCATCCTCCGGGCGGCGCCGCTGCCGCCAGCCGAGCACGAGCCCGAGGACGACGAGCAGCCCGCCGCCGCCGAGGACGAGCGGCAGCAGGACGCCGGAGTCCCGCTCGGGGGACGCGGCCACCGGCGCCGGCGTCGCGGCGGGAGAAGGCGGCGGCGTCTCCACCGGCCCGCTGGACGTCTTGTTGATCGTGTGCGCGGCGTACAGCGTGCGCAGCGCGTCGACCGTCCCGCGGCAGGTGGGCGAGCCGGTCGGGCGGCCGCGGCGGGCCGGGGAGCCCTGGATGAGCGCCTGCCTGACCTCGGCCGGGGTCAGCTTCGGGTAGCGGGAGCGGACGAGCGCGGCGACCCCGGCGACCATCGCCGACGACGCGCTCGTGCCCGTCCCGACGACGTAGCCGCCGCTGGCGTCGGCGCTGACGATGTCGACGCCGGGCGCGCAGAGGGCCGCGTGGGAGCGCCGGTTGCTGTCCTTCCAGAGGCGCAGCCGGCGGTCGAGGGCGCCGACGGCGATCACGCCCGGGTACGCGGCGGGGAAGTTCTTGCGGTTGGCGCCGGATCCGTCGTTGCCGGCGGAGGCGATCAGCACGACGCCCTTGGACAGCGCGTACTTGATCGCCTTCTCCTGCGCCGGGGTGCCGTTGTAGAACTGGCGCCCGCCGCCGAGCGACATGTTGATGATGCCGGCGCCGTGGTCGACCGCGTAGCGGATGCCCTGGGCGACGGCGTCGCGCTCGCCGTTCTCGGGCTGCTGCTGGCCGTTGTCGCGCCGCAGCGGGTCGTCGTTCTCCAGCGTGACGCGCACGGACAGGACGTGGCTGAGCGGCGCGACGCCCAGCATCCCCTGCGCCTGCCCGGGGCCGTGCCCGTGGCCCGAGATGATGCTGGCCATGGACGTCCCGTGCAGGCCCCAGTAGCGGGTGCCGGGGCGCCGCACGCCGCCGGTGAGGTCCGGGCCGCCGACGACGTGGCCGGTGAGGTCGGGATGGTTCGCGTCGACGCCCGTGTCGAGGACGGCGACGGTGACGCCGCGTCCCTTGGAGTACTTCCAGGCCTTCTGGGCGTGCAGGGCCTTCAGGTGCCACTCGCGTCCGCGGATCTGGTCGGCCCGCGCGTTGACCAGCGTCCCGGCCGCCGCGCCGCGGACGGCCTGGTGTGCCGGGCGCTCGCCGCCGGAGATCATCGCCGCGGGCACGGCCACGGCGGCGCCGAGCGTGAGGACGGTGAGGGCCGCGGTCGTCCGGGCACCGAGCCGGTGCGGGGACCAGGCCGGTCGGGTACGCCCCGGACGGCGTCGACCGGCTTCGGACACGCCGCCGCACCTCCCTCCGGCACACCCGCCGTGCTCCACGGCGGGTGACATTCTGCCACGCGAAACGCGTCCGGCCCGGACACTCGGCACATTAGGGCACGACCCCGGACGCTGTGGATCTTCCCTCCGGCCCTTCCCCGCCAGGCGTTGCGTACTCATCGGTAACCCGGCGGACGGACCGAATGTTAACCCGCCCACACCCCCCGGCGGAACGCGTCAGTGGGCGCCGGCGCCCGTGAGGGCGCGGACCGAGAGGTCGTCGTAGCGTTCGGCGTCGGCCTTGTCGCGTCCGAGCAGGGTTCCGGCGACCGCGCACGCGAACCCGATCGGGATCGACACGAGGCCCGGGTTCTCCAGCGGGAACAGGTGGAAGTCGACGCCCGCCGGGAACAGCGACAGGCTCGCGCCCGTCACCGGGTCGACCTTCCCGGACACGACGGGCGAGAGGAACACCAGCACCAGCGAGCCGGCCAGCCCGCCGTAGATCCCGGCGACGACCCCGGCGGAGTTGAACCGCCGCCAGAACAGCGACAGCACGATCACCGGGACGTTCGCCGACGCCGCCATCGCGAACGCCAGCGCCACCAGGAACGCCACGTTCTGGTTCCGCGCCACCACCGCGAGGACGATCGCCAGCGTGCCGACGAGGAAGGACGCGAACCGCGCGACCGCCACCTCCTGCGACTCGCGCGGCCGGCCCAGCATCAGCACCTGGCCGAAGTAGTCGTGCGCGAGCGACGCCGACGACGCCAGCACCAGCCCCGACACGACCGCGAGGATCGTCGCGAACGCCACCGCGCCGATGAACGCCAGCAGGACGTCCCCGCCGAGGTGCCCGCCGATGTGCTCGCCGACGGCCTGGGCGAGCTGCGGCGCGGCGGTGTTGCCGGACGGGTCCTGCGCGACGATCGCCTGCCGTCCGACCAGGGCGGCCGCGCCGAAGCCGAGCGCGAGCGTCATCAGGTAGAAGACGCCGACGAGGCCGATCGCCCAGGACACCGACGTCCGGGCGGCGCGCCCGTCCGGGACGGCGAAGAACCGGCTGACGATGTGCGGCAGGCCGGCGGTGCCGAGCACCAGCGCGAGCGCCAGGCTGATGAAGTCCAGCTTGTTCACGATCGTCTGGTACGCGTCACCGGGGACGTCCTGCCCGTAGCGCTGGCCGGGACGCAGGAACGCCTCGCCCTTCCCGCTCGCGTCGGCGGCCGAGCCGAGCAGCGCGCTGACGTCGAACCCGAACCGGCCGAGGACGAGCGCGGTCAGCACGACCGCCCCGGCCATCAGCAGCGCGGACTTGATGATCTGCACCCAGGTGGTCGCCTTCATCCCGCCGAACGCCACATAGAAGATCATCAGCGCGCCCACGACGACGATCGTGACGGTCTTCGCCGTACCGGCGTCCATGCCCAGGAACCGCTCACCGCGGTGGATTCCCAGCAGTAACGACACCAGCGCCCCGGCCCCGACCATCTGGGCGAGCAGGTAGAACACCGACACCGTCACGGTGGACACGGCCGCGGCCCGCCGGACCGGCGCCTGCCGCCGCACCCGCCGCGCCAGGACGTCCCCCATCGTGAACCGGCCCGCGTTGCGCACCATCTCGACCAGCAGCAGCGCGAGCAGCCACGCCACTAAGAAGCCGATCGAGTACAGGAACCCGTCGTAGCCGTTCAGCGCGATGATCCCGGCGATGCCGAGGAAGGACGCGGCCGACATGTAGTCGCCGGCGAGCGCGACCCCGTTCTGCGCGCCGGAGAACGTCCGGCCGCCCGCGTAGAAGTCGTCGGCGCCCCGCGTGTTCACCCGCGCCCAGATCGTGATGCCGAGCGTGATCAGGATGAACGCGACGAAGAGCCCGAACGTCAGCGTCCGGCCCGTCACCGCAGCTCACCGGCCAGCGGGTCGAGCCGCCGCCGCGCGTACGCCAGGTACCCGCAGGCGAGCGCGAACGTCGAGACGAACTGCAGCAGGCCGAGCAGCAGCGCGACGTTGACGTGCCCGGCGACCGTCCGCGCCATGAACCCCCGGGCGAACGCGGACAGCCCGACATAGACGAAATACCACCCCAGAAAGACGGCCGCGAGCACCGCCGCGGCCCGCCGGAATCTCCTCCTGAGCAGCAGGAACCTCTCGTACCCCGCCACCGGCGCAAGTCCCCCCACCATCTGGCCTCCCCATGACCGGACGTGACTCTCCGCATCGATTCGAGTGCACTATGAGATCAAAGATTCATCCCCGGCGACCCCTTTTTGACGAGATGCGGACGAAGCGGTCTCCGTCGCGGGCCGGGACGATCCGGCCGTGACATGACCAGCATTTGCTGGCATGGTTCTCCCATGAAGCGCGCACTGACCCAGATGGCCCTGATCCTGTCCAGCGCGACGGCGATCACGGCGACGTCCGCCACCGCGATGGCCGCGCCGGCCGCCGCGCAGGCGCCGGCCGGAGAGTGGCGCCGGATCGGGCTGCCCTTCCTCTGGCCCAACGCGGCCTTGGCGGACGTCTCGGCGGTCAGCCCGTCCGATGTGTGGGTGGGCGGCATGCAAGGCGCCTTCTGCATCCCGCAGATCGCCTCGTGGGGCTGCTACGCGAAGAGCGACGGCAACCCGGTCGTCCGCCGCTGGACCGGTTCGGGCTGGCAGGAGTACGCGCTGCCCGGCTGGAGCGGCAACGGCCCGATCACCGGGGTCGGCACGGCGGCGTCCGACGACGTCTGGGTGTCCTCGCAGGGCTACGTCGAGCAGGCGCGCTACCTGGCCCACTTCGACGGCACCGCCTTCACCAAGGTCGAGCCGCCGGTGCCGGACACCTCGTTCAAGGTCTTCGCGGGAGCCGCCGGCACCTGGATCTCGACCTCCGGCACCGCGCCGCTCTACCGCCGGGCGTCCGGCGGCTGGCAGCCCGTCCAGGGCACCGGCATCGCCTCCGTCACGGATGTGCGGGCGCGGACGGCCACCGACGCGTGGGCCGTTGGACGCGGGACCAACGACCGCGCCGCCGTGGCCCACTGGGACGGCCAGTCCTGGCAGCCGGTCGACTACCCGAACGACACCCACACGCTGCACCGCGTCCTGCCGGTCTCCGCCACCGACGTCTGGGTTTCCGTGGGCGGCGCCGACTACGTGACCCACTGGAACGGTTCCACCTGGTCACAGGTGGACCTGCCGAGCGGGGTCACGTCCGTCGATCTCGTCGTGGACGGTTCGGGCACCGTGTGGGCGGGCGGCCAGGAATGGGTCACGGTCGACGGCTACTCCAAGCGCAGGCCCGTCCTGCTGTCGTATGCCGGCGGAATCTGGCAGCGCACGCCCGTGTCCATGCCGTGGGGCGCGGACGAGATGGCCGTCGCCGAACTGTCCACGGTGCCCGGGACGGGTGCCCTGTGGCTGGTCGCCAACTCTTCGACCGGTCCCGTCGTCCTCACGAAGGACTGACCCGGGGCCGCTGGTCAGCGCGGGGCGCGGCGCTGGTGGTTGCGGCGGGCACGGAAGCTCGCGACGAGCGCGACGCCGAGTATCGCGAGGCCGACCTGGAAGGCCAGCTCGATCCAGTCGATCCCCGAGGTCGTCCGCACGCCGACGATCTGCGCGATGCCCGTGCCGATGAGCGCCGCGATGATGCCGACGATCACGGTCAGGATGACGCCGATCGGCTGGCGGCCGGGCAGCAGCAGCCGGCCGAGCGCCCCGATGATGGCTCCGATGATGATCGCCGAGATGATCCCCGTAATGTTCATGCCGCCCCTGTGCCCGTTCAGGACGGCCTCTCACCTGCACTGATGCCCGCCGTCCCGCCGCGCCGCGGCGACCATGACGGCAACGCCGCCGGCGCGCGGGCGGTCGCTACCTCCGCGAGACTCGCATGGGGACCGCACCGGCCGGCCGATACGTGATTTCCGCCCGCCACGGGATGGTCACGCCCGGCACCAGGTCCAGCCGGTGAGTGCGGCTGATGGTCGCCAGTACAAGCGTCGCCTCCAGCATCGCGAATCCGGCGCCGACACAGATACGCCTACCTCCTCCGAACGGCAGATACGCATATCGGGGACGTTGCTGCTCCCCCATGAAGCGTTCCGGCTGGAAGCCCTCGGGATTGGGCCAGATGTCGGCGTTCCGGTGAATCAGATAAGGCGGGACGGCGATGGTGGATCCGGCGGGGATCGGCACTCCAGCGACATCATCGTCCTCGACCGCGTCACGTTCGATCGTCCAGGCCGGTGGATAAAGCCGCATGGCCTCGGAAAGGACGGCCTTCGTCCACGGCAGGTCATCGACGTCCTCGGCTTTCGGTTCCCGGCCGCCGAGAACCTCGTCCACCTCGTTCTCCAGGCGTTCCCTGGCCGCCGGATACCTGGACAGCAGCATCAGCGTCCACGCCAGCGAGGACGCGGTGGTCTCGTGCCCGGCGAGCAGCAGCGTCAGAACCTCGTCCCGGAGTTCTTCGGCATCGAGTTCGCCGCGCTCTTTGAGCAGATTCACCATTTCCCCGCCGCCGGAACCTTCGACGACCCTGCGCACCAGTCCGTCCAGGTGGGTGAGCGCACCCCCGAGCCCCGGCACCCGCCGGTAGAGCCCGCGTTTCGCCATCGCGCCCGGCAGGAACGTCCCGATGACAGCGCCCCGCTGCAGCGCCTCCAGCGCCTGCCCGGTCTTGCGCGCCTCCCCGGCCAGCTCACTACCGAAAAGCGCCCGCCCGACGATGTCCAGGGTGAGCTTTCGCAGTTCTCTCGCCGCGTCGAGCGTCACTCCGTCGGGCCAACGCTCAACGCCTTTGACCGCCGCCTCAACTATCTCCGGCCCGAAGCCGACGACATGCCGCTGCGAGAACACCGGCTGCACCAGCCGCCGATGCCGCCGCCAGACATCACCCTCGCTCGTCAGCAGCCCGTCCCCGAGAACGGCCCGCAACGGCCTGTAGGTGAACGCCTTCACATAGTTGTCCTGGTTGGCCACCAGCACGCGCTCCGCATGCTCGGGCCGCGACAGCAGAAAGAACGCCCGCCGCCTCCCGAACGGCACCCGAACGGCATCCCCGTACCGCCGCGAGAGCCCCACGTACGTCTCCAGCGGATTCCGAGCCATCCGCCCCCACCACCGGAGAGCCTCAGAGTTCCCCGGCCCGGCAACACCCAACGCACCCATACCCCCACCGTAAAACCACCCCGCCAGACCCCGCCCCTGGGGCCACCTCCGGCCATGGCCCGCGAAAACCGCCCTTTGCCTCCCGGCGAATTGCGATGACCTCTCTACGGACGCAGGCGGTAGCCGGTTCCGCGGACGGTTTCGAAACGGTCAGCACCGAGTTTGCGGCGCAGGTAGCGGACATACACGTCCACGACATTCGAGCCGGGGTCGAAGTCGAAGCCCCACACGTGCGCCAGCAGTTGCTCACGCGTCAGCACCTGGTCGGGGTTGCGGCAGAACATTTCGGCGAGGGCGAACTCGCGCGCGGTGAGCTCGACCGTCCGTCCGGGCACGTGGGCTCGCCGCGTGCGCAGGTCAAGGGCCAGGTCGCCGACCTGGAGCAGTGTGGGCTCGGGGGTCCGGTCGGCGCGAAGCCGGAGCCGCACCCGGGCGAGCAGTTCCTCGAAGGCGAACGGCTTGGCGATGTAGTCGTCGGCGCCTCCCTCCAGGCCGGCCACGGTGTCGCCCACACCGTCGCGCGCGGTGAGGATGATGACGGGCAGCGTGACGCGTTCCTGGCGGAGCCGGCGCAGCACGGTGAACCCGTCCCGCAGCGGCAGGCCGATGTCCAGGATCATCAGATCGAACGCGCCGCCGCGCGCCTGCTCGTACGCGGCGACGCCGTCGGCGGCCACCACGGTGCCGAATCCGGCGGCCCCCAGGCCCTTTTCCAGGAAGGACGTGATGCGCGGCTCGTCCTCGGCGATCAGGATCCGGCTCATGCGCCCTCCTTGCCGGCGGGCACGGGGACGTCCTGACGCAGCGGCAATTCCAGCTGACGCAGCGGCAATTCCAGCTGACGCAGCGGCAATTCCAGGACGAAGCGGGCACCCCCGCCCGGCGGATGCTCGACCCTCGCACTGCCGCCATGCGCACGGGCGATCGAGGCGACGATGGCGAGCCCGAGACCGGCCCCATCCGTCGGCCGTGGCCCCGTGCCCGCGCGGACGAACCGGTCGAAAATACGACGCGCGTCCGCCTCATCGACCCCCGGCCCGGTGTCGCACACCCAGAGCAGCACCGTGTAAGCGCGCACCGCTGTACCGATTTCGATGGTGTCGCCCTCACCGGTATGCCTCACTGCATTGGCCGCCAGCTGCATGAGCGCCTGCGTGAGCCGTTGCCGGTCGGCGACCATCCGCACCTCCGCCACCTCACCGACCCGCCACCGGCGTGGTGCCAGTCCGCGCGCTTTGGCGACCGTTTCGACGGTGAGATCCGCCAGGTCTGTCTCGTCCAACGCGAGGAAGTCCGGGCGTTCGGCCTTGGCGAGGACGAGGAGGTCCTCCACGATGCGGCTCATCCGGTCGAGTTCGTCCAGCAGCAGTTCCCGCGTCTCCGCCCGCTCGCGCGGGTCGTCGCCCATCAACTCCAGGTGCCCGCGGATCACCGTGAGCGGCGTCCGCAACTCGTGCCCGGCGTCGTCGACGAACCGGCGCTGCGTCGCGAACGCCGCCTCCAGGCGGTCGAGCATCACGTTGAAGGTGGCGGCCAGCGCGGCGACATCATCGGTGCCGCGCACCTCCAGACGCCGGGAGAGATCGGATGACCCGCCGATCCGCTCAGCTGCCTGCCGCACCAGCCGCAACGGCGCCAGCACCCGCCCGGCGACCAGCCAGCCGGCCATTCCCGCGGCGGCGAGTGCGCCGAACGCCGTCACCCCGAGCACCTGAGTCGTCTCGATCTCCTCGTCCCGCTGCAAATCACGGAACTCGACGATGACGAGCGCGCCGCGCGCGGGATCCCCCACCATCCGGACCGGCAGGACGGCGTACCGGACGCGTCCCGCCGCGCTGTCCGCCCACCCATCGACCGGACGTTCGGCGCTCGCGATCCGCGCGACGAACGCGGCGTCACGGTCGAGCCTCGCCGGCGGCGGGTAAGGGCTACGCCGGTCAGCCCGGCCGTCAATGACGGTGAAGAACGTCTCATCATCGTCCGGCAGGTTCTGCGCGAGGTACGCGGTGAGCAGCGTCCGGACGTCCCGTACCGAACGCCCGCTCGCCCGTTCGACGCCGCCGTTCGCGTACTCGCGGAGCTTCGTGGCCTCGTGCCCGAGTTCATCGTTGATCCGCTCGTCTAACCGCGCCGACAGCACCGACCAGGTGAGGATCACCGACCCGGCCAGCGCCAGGGCGACGAGGAGCAACATCCAGCCGACGATGCGGGCCCGGGCGCTGATGCCGTACGACCTACGCTCAGTCGTCGGCATCGTCATCGATCTCGTCGTCGTCATCGCTGCTTGGAGGACGCGGCGCCGGAACGGGCCGCACGGTCTTCCTCGGCGCAGGGCTCACCGTCCTGGACGGCGTGCCCGACCCGGACGCGGGCGGCGAAACCAGCACAACGTCGCCGAGGCGTAGCGGGGCACTTGTCTGAGCGTGCGCGAACCCAGCGGCAAGGCCGAGAGTGACCAGAGCCGCCACGCCCACGCCGGCGAT
The DNA here is from genome assembly GCF_013372625.1 of Actinomadura sp. BRA 177. Lineage (GTDB taxonomy): Bacteria > Actinomycetota > Actinomycetes > Streptosporangiales > Streptosporangiaceae > Spirillospora. The sequence continues at coordinate 550 of NZ_JABXFD010000686.1, read as the reverse complement.
CGCCGCACGGGTGGCCATGCGCCCACTATCTCCCGGAGGCACGCCTCACACGACGCGTTATGAATGAGAACCCTCTCATTCAAATGAGAAGCCTCTCACGGTGCTCTCACCCGCCAACCCCTGACACCGCCCGCTACGCCGCTACTTCCCAGAGCCCACGATCGTGAGCCGAAGATAACCGCTGCCAGTCCAAGCCTGCCAGGACTTGAAAGCACTGCCCGACGGTTCGACCACGATCCGGACGACTTCCCCAGGGGCCACGCTGAAGGTAAGCGCAGGACTGCCACTCCAGTCGATACGAGCCCGCACCTCATGAGCCCCAGGCGCCACCTCGAAGCCGACCTCGCCGCCCCGCTTGATCTTGCCGAGCGCAGCCCCGTCCACAACGAGGCGGTAGGCCCGCAAGAGATCACGAGAGCCCCACCTAGTGCCGTAGCAGGCAACGTTTGCCCTGTAACCGCTTGAGGCGTCAGCTCGTGCTGAGTGGTGTGCTGGCCTCGGCATCGAGCTGGTGGTCCGCCCAGATGTAGCTTTCGGGAAGCAGGTCGGT
>NZ_JABXFD010000586.1 GCF_013372625.1 Actinomadura sp. BRA 177 | reverse complement strand
CGTCGGTGGTGTAGCTCTACGTGTTCTGGCGGACGATGGTGGACCCGGATGGATGTCCACTGTCTCCTTCGTCGGCAGCGTCAGTGGTGGATAAGAGACAGGTCCGGGCGGTACCGGAGGGTGCGGGCGCCGCGCGCCGGCGGCGGCACGGGCCGTCCGCAGCCGGCGCACGGCCAGACCGCGACCGGGTCACCGAGGCGTGCGATCCCGGCGCGGTCGTCATCGGCCGCGGCTCCGCCCGGGTCGCCGCCGGGCGCGGCCTCCTCCGCGGCGTAGGCGGCCGGGTCGGTGATGACGGGAAGGTCGGTCTGCGTCGGGGCGGCGGAGGTCGGGGCGACGTCGTCGAACGGGGCGACCTTCTGGTCTTCCATGTGCCGTTGTACGCACGCGCCCCCGGAGTCGTTCGACGTTTCCGGGGGCGAGTTGCGATCGGCGCGTCCGGGGGCGGTCAGTCCCGCCGTTCCCCCAGGTAGTCCTCCCGCACGCGGCGCCGGCTGAGCTTGCCGGACGGGGTGCGCGGCAGCGACGCGCGGAACTCCAGCCGCCGGGGGTGCTTCAGTTTCGCCAGCCGCGGCTCGCAGAACGCGAGCAGTTCGGCGGCCAGGTCGCCGTCCGGCTCGGCGCCCTCGGCGGGCTCGACCAGGGCGACGACGCGCTGCCCCCAGTCCTCGTCCGGGACGCCGATCACGACGGCGTCGCCCACGGCGGGGTGCTGCAGCAGCACGGACTCGATCTCGGCCGGATAGATGTTGACGCCGCCGGAGATGATGAGGTCGGTGCGCCGGTCGCTCATGTAGAGCCAGCCGTCCGCGTCGAGGTGGCCGAGGTCGCCGGGCGTGTAGAAGTCGCCGTGCATCGAGGCGGCGGTCTTGTCCGGGTCGTCGTGGTACTCGAAGCCGGGCTGGCCGCTCGCGTAGATCAGGCCGGTCTCCCCGGGCGGCAGCTCGGCGCCCTCCGGGTCGAGGATCTTGATCTGGACGCCGTCGACCGCGCGTCCGACCGTCCCGGGGTGGGCGAGCCACTCGTGCGGGGTGGCGACGACGACGGGGCCGCTCTCGGTGGAGCCGTAGTACTCGTAGAGGACGGGCCCCCACCAGTCCATGATCCGCTGCTTGGTCTCGGGCGGGATGGGCGCGGCGGTGTGGAACACCTGCCGCAGCGACGACAGGTCGTACTTCGCCCGGACTTCGTCCGGCAGCCCGAGCATGCGGTGGAACATGGTCGGGACCATCAGCGAGTTGGTGACGCGGTGCCGCTGGATCAGCTCAAGGGTCTGCTCGGGCCGGAAGTGGGCGGAGATGACGACGGCGTGGCCGAGGCTGAGCGCCATCAGCGCGTGGACGCACGGCGCCGAGTGGTACAGCGGCCCGGCCACGAGATGGACCTCGTCGTCGCCGGGTTCGAGGCTCAGGTGCTTCATCAGCGTCTGCCGCATGACGTCGAACAGGAGCTCGGGCGGGAAGTCCATCAGCGGGCGCCGGACGCCCTTGGGCCGTCCCGTCGTCCCGGACGTGTAGAGCATGACCGAGCCCATCTGCCGCTTGGCGGGCGGGTCCGCGCTCCCGGACGAGCACAGCTCGGCCATGGAGCGGTAGCCCTCGGCCGGGTCGGCGCTGATCCGCCCCTCCGCGGGGATGCCGGCCTCGTCGGCGGCGCCCGCGACCGCGCCGGCGAACTCGCTCTCGGTGATGACGGCCTTGGCGCCGGAGTCGGCGAGGATGTAGCCGATCTCGGGCGCGGTCAGGTGGCGGCTGACGGGCACGAGGTAGAGCCCCGACTGCATCGCGGCCAGCATCACGGTGAGGAACTCGCGGCGGTTGCCGAGGACGGTCGCGAGCACACCGCCGGGTCCGAGCCCGAGGCCGCCCAGCGCGTGGGAGAGGCGGTTCACCTCGGCGTGCAGCTCGCCGTACGTGACCGGTTCGTCCCCGAGCACGGCGGGACGGTCCGGATGGTTCTTCGCGATCTCGTAGAAGCCGACACCCTCGACACCCATACGGCTCTCCCCTCGGTTCCGGTCTGGCCGGCGCTGTCCGGGTCGGGCGGCCGGGACGACCTCGGGATCCATCTGACCCGCCTTGCTGGCGCCCCGTCAAGACGATCGGGCGCACCGGCCCCGCGAAGATCGACCGGCCCCGGTCAGCGAACTCCCCTGACTGTGCGGGGCCCGCTACGTATCATGAAGTGTCAGGAACCGGGGGCCGGAGAGCGAGAACCCGCGCGGCGATGGGACGGGGATGGCGCAACCGTACGGCGGCGGCCGGCTGCCCGGGCCCGAACGCCGGGACGGGTTACCCGGCTGGCTCCGCCGGATCCTCCAGGTCATCGCGATCGACGTGGTCTCGGCCCTGATCGTCAGCCTCGGCGTGACGATGGTGCACGGCACGTTCTGGCTGAACGCGGGCATCGCGCTGCTGATCGTCGCCGCGGTGACGGCGGCCCTGTTCGCCTTCTACCCCCAGATGATGCACGCCGTCCTGGAGCGCGTGTCGAGGACGCTGCGGTGGGGCGGCGCGACGCTCGCGTGGGGGCTCGGCGGCGCCGCCGTGATGGCGCTGATCCTGCTGGCCGGCACCGGCGTCCACCGGCTCCGCGAGCACACGAGCTCCTGCGGGCAGCCGCTGGACCTGCGGGTGCTCACCGCACCGGAGACGCTCACCCCGCTGCGCGCAGCCGCGGCCGAGTTCGCCAACGACAGCGAGGACCGCGGCTGCCGCAAGTACAGCGTCACCGTCGTCCCGGAGGCGGGGCCCGTCACGCTGTACGACGGGTTCCGGCTGCTGTGGCGGCGCAGCGAGGCCGCGGACGCCGGGCACGCCGACGACCAGCAACTGTTCGGCCCGCAGCCCGACATCTGGATCCCGTCGTCGACGGCGGAGTACGACTTCATCCCGAAAGGCCCCGGCCAGACCACGGCGGCGAAGATGAGCGCCGAAGGCGCGCCCGGAAAGGGCGACCCGGTCTTCCGGGTGCGCGGCTCGGCCGGGACGTCGCCGCTGGTGCTGGCGCTGTTCACCAAGGCGCACGAGTCCGTCGCCGACCCGATCGCGGCGCCGATCGCGCCGAGCACGGGTGCGCTGCTGCAACGGGTCGCGGACGCGGGGGTGAAGCTGAGCGCGATCGCCCGTCCCGTCCCGGAGACGTCGACGGCGGCGCTCGCCGTCACGCCCGCGCTGTACGACGGGATGCCCGGCGACGACGCGGCGGACGAGCGGTTCGCCGAGCCCGCCGACCTGGTGGCGCCGGACGCGGTGTCGCTGCTGTGCCGGTTCCGGGAGCGGGCCGCCGCACAGGAGTCCGAGCCACCGGACGACATCGCCGTCGCCGTCCCGGAACAGGTGCTGCACGACTACGACATGGGGCGCCCGCTCGGCGACCGCTGCGGCGCCGTCGACCCGGACGCCGCCCAGTACGCCAAGTGGCGGCTGAACCCGTACTACGCGACCGACCTGCCGACGCTGGACTACCCGTTCGTCCAGGTCAGGTGGCGCGGGCAGGACACGCGGGAGCGGGACGCGGCGGTCACCGAGTTCCGCCGCTGGCTGGACCGCAACCCACTGACGCTGCAGGGCTTCCGCGACGACCGAGGCGTCATCCCGCCCGCCCGCGAGGGCGACACCCGGCATTACTACCTGTCGCGGTTGCAGGGCATCGTCGGCAACCGTGTGATGCCGACCGTCGTCGGGTTGCAGCCGCCGGACCGCGTCCAGGACACGCTGAACCGCATCGGCGCGGCCCGTCCGCGGACGTCGGTGTCGCTGCTGCTGGACGTGTCCGGGTCGATGGGCGGCGCGGCGCAGGCGCGCGGCGGCTCCCGGCTCGTGCGCGGGACGTCGTTCCTGCGCAGCCTGGTGTCGCAACTGCAGAGCAACGACCGCGCCGGTTTGCAGGTGTCGTCGGCGACGGCGTCGCCGAGCAATCCCGAGACGTTCGGGAACGTTCCCCAAGACGCGGCCTCCCCGGAGCAGAAGAACGCGATCACGAGCCGGCTGCAGGCGGTCGCGTCCGGCGGGGCCGACCAGCCGCTCAGCGACGCGATCGCGGCGGCCGACCTCGGGTCCGGCAAGCAGAATCTCGTCCTCGTCACCGACGGGCAGATCCCGGCCACCAACCCGGGGCTCGGGTCGCGGGTGAAGTGGCTGTCGAGCGAGTTCCGTGACCGGCATCCGGGGCTGCGGCTGACGGTCGTGCTGACGGGCCCCGCGACGTGCGGCTCCTCGCCCGTGAAGGAGATCGTGGCCGCGCTCGGCGCGAAGGACGGCGAGGGCTGCGTGACGCTGACCGACGCGCCCGAGGTCGAGCAGGCCGCCGAACTGCTGTCGGAGCTGCGATGAGGTGGATGCCGCACGGCCGGAGGGCCTGGGTCAGCGCGACGGCAGGCGCCGCGCTCGTGCTGGTCGCGTGGCTGGTCGTGGTCCTGTGGCCGGACGCGTCGTATCCGGCGATGAAGGCCGACTGCGACCGGTCCGAGCTGTTCGTCGCGGGCGGCACCGACGTCAGCTTGAAGAACCAGCGGCGCGCGCTGATCCGGCAGTGGAACGAGGGACGCTACCCGGACGGCCGCCCGCATCCGCACGCCACACTCGTGGAGGTGTCGGAGTCCACCGACCTGCAGCACAGCCAGATCAAGGCGGTGCAGGAGTCCGGCAGCTGCGCCTACGACGTCCTGATCATGGACAACACGTGGACGGCGCAGTTCGCCGACGCCGGCTACCTGCGCCCGCTCGACGGCATCGACGACCTGGACGACTTCTTCCCCGCCGCGCTGCGGACCGGCGAATGGGACGGCGAGCAGTACGCCGTCCCGTTCAACGTGGACGTCGGGCTCCTCTACTACCGGGAGGGCACGACGCCGCCGACCGCGTGGCCGGGGCTGGTCTCGTCCGACATCGCGATGCAGCTCGCCGACTACGAGGGGCTGACGGTGAACGCACTGGAGGCCGTGTGGAACGACGGCGGCGCCGGGCAGCTCACCGGGGAGGACCGTCCGAGCGAGGACGACCTGCGGACGAGGGTGTATCCGGCGCTGTCCCGGCTGGCGCCGCGCGCGCACGGGTCGCTGGCCGCGTCGCGGCAGTACGGGGAGTTGCAGAGCATCGAGGCGTTCGCGTCCGGGACGAAGCTGATGCGCAACTGGCCGTACGCGTTCTCGGCGCTCGCGTCCGAGCCCCGCATGCGGGACGGTACGCGGCTGCGGTTCGGGGTGACCGCGCTGCCGGGCCGCACCGTCCTCGGCGGGCAGAACCTCGCCGTGTCGGAGCACTCCCCCAACCCGGACGACGCCGCCGATCTGGTGGAGTTCCTGAGCGGGACGAGCAGCCAGCGCCTGCTGTTCTCGTGCGGCGGCTTCGCGCCCGGCCGCTACTCGGCGCTCGGCCTGTCGCCGGGGCGCCACTCCCCCGCCGACGTGAAGGCGCGGGCGTGCTCGTCGCTCACCGGGCAGCCGCCCGGGCCAGGCGAGGTCGAACTGCCCGACGAGGCGCAGCTCACCCAGCTGGGACGGGCCGTGGTGACCGCTTTGGGCCGGGCCGAGCCGCGTCCGGTGACCCCGCACTACAGCACGTTCACCAGCACGTTCCGCGGCTGCGTCCAGAAGATCTTCGACCGGGCGGGGACGGACGCCGAGTCGTTCGCCCAGGCGGTCGAGCGGTCGCTGGACGGGCGTACCGCGTCCTGCTAGCGGGCGCCTTCGAGGGCGGCGCGGGCCATGGTGTGCAGGAGGTCACCCATGGCGTCGCGGTCGAGGCCGGCGGCGCTGCGCGGGGTGGAGTTGAGCAGGCCGAAGCACGCGTGGACGGCGGCGCGCGTCCGGTCGTCCGGCAGGCCGGGGGTCAGCCGGCGCAGGACGGCGACCCATTCCTCCACGTAGGCGCGCTGCAGCCGGCGGACGCGGTGCCGCTGCGGCTCGGGGACGTTGTCCAGCTCCCGCTCGTGCACGGTGATCAGTGCGGGGTTGTCGAGCGAGAACGCGATGTGCCAGCGCAGCAGCGCGTCGAGTGCGCGCCCGGGGTCGGGGTCGGCGGCGCGGCGGACGCCCTCGGCGAGCAGCCGCTCGCTGATGTCGAGGAGCATCTCGGCGAGCACGGCCTCCTTGCCGCTGAAGTGCCGGTACAGGGCGGGGCCGGTGAGCCCGACGGCGCGGCCGAGGTCGCCGATGGACGCCCCGTGGTAGCCGCGGCGCGCGAACAGCTCGGCGGCGGCGCCGAGGATCTCGGCGCGGCGCGGGTTCGGCGCGCCGGTGAGCTGCTCGGCCCGTTGGGAGGTCATGGGAGGCAGTCTAGACTAGAGTTGTTAATGCACGTTAACATCGGCCCTGCATGAGCATTGTTAATGACCGTTAACCAGGAAGAGGGGGCATGGGCGGACCCGAGATCGGCACCCGCGCCGACGTCGCGGGCGAGGCGTTCAAGGCGGGCGCCGCGCACAACGAGGCCCTGGTCGCGGAGCTGCGCGACCGCGTCGACCGGGCGGGGCGCGGCGGTTCCGAGCGGTCCCGCGAGCGGCATGTCGCGCGCGGCAAGCTGCTCCCCCGCGACCGGGTCGACACGCTGCTCGACCCCGGCTCGCCCTTCCTGGAACTGTCGCCGCTGGCCGCGAACGGCATGTACGGGGACGAGGCGCCGGGCGCCGGGATCATCACCGGGGTCGGCCGCGTCTCCGGCCGCGAATGCGTGATCGTCGCGAACGACGCCACCGTCAAGGGCGGGACGTACTACCCCGTCACGGTGAAGAAGCACCTGCGGGCGCAGGAGGTGGCGCTGCAGAACCGGCTCCCCTGCCTCTACCTGGTCGACTCGGGCGGCGCGTTCCTGCCCCGCCAGGACGAGGTCTTCCCCGACCGCGAGCACTTCGGCCGCATCTTCTACAACCAGGCCACGATGTCGGGGCAGGGCATCCCGCAGATCGCGGCGGTGCTGGGGTCGTGCACGGCGGGCGGCGCGTACGTCCCGGCGATGAGCGACGAGGCCGTCATCGTGCGCGGCCAGGGGACGATCTTCCTCGGCGGGCCGCCGCTGGTGAAGGCCGCGACCGGCGAGGTCGTGACGGCCGAGGAGCTGGGCGGCGGCGAACTGCACTCCCGCACGTCCGGGGTGACCGACCATCTCGCCGAGGACGACGCGCACGCGCTGCGGATCGTCCGGGACATCGTCTCCACGCTGGGCCCGCGCTCGCCGCGCCCGTGGGATGTGATCCCGTCAGACGAGCCCGCCGTCGATCCGTCCGAGCTGTACGGGATCGTCCCGCCCGACTCGCGCACGCCGTTCGACGTCCGCGAGGTCATCGCCCGGATCGTGGACGGCAGCCGCTTCCAGGAGTTCAAGAAGGAGTACGGCGCCACGCTCGTCACCGGGTTCGCGCGCATCCACGGGCACCCGGTCGGGATCGTCGCGAACAACGGCATCCTGTTCAGCGAGTCCGCGCAGAAGGGCGCGCACTTCATCGAGCTGTGCGACCGGCGCAGCGTCCCGCTGGTGTTCCTGCAGAACATCACCGGGTTCATGGTCGGACGCGAATACGAGGCGGGCGGCATCGCCAAGCACGGCGCGAAGATGGTCACCGCCGTCGCGTGCGCCCGCGTCCCCAAGTTCACCGTCGTCATCGGCGGCTCGTTCGGCGCGGGCAACTACGCGATGTGCGGCCGGGCGTACTCGCCGCGCTTCCTATGGATGTGGCCGAACGCCCGCATCTCGGTCATGGGCGGCGAGCAGGCCGCGAGCGTCCTCGCGACCGTCCGCCGCGACCAGATGGAGGCGCGCGGCGAGGAATGGCCCGCAGCGGACGAGGAAGGGTTCAAGGCGCCGATCCGCGAGCAGTACGAGGCACAGGGGAACCCGTACTACTCGACGGCCCGGCTGTGGGACGACGGCGTGATCGACCCGCTCGACACGCGGCGCGTGCTGGGCCTCGGACTGTCGGTGGCCGCCAACGCACCGCTGGAGCCGGTCGGCTACGGCGTCTTCCGGATGTGAGGGTGTTGATGTTCGACAGCGTCCTGGTCGCCAACCGCGGGGAGATCGCCGTCCGCGTGTTCCGGACCTTGCGGCGGCTCGGAATCCGGTCCGTGGCGGTTCATACCGATGCCGACGCCCGCGCCCGCCATGTGCGGGAGGCGGACGAGGCCCTGCAGATCCCGTCGTATCTGGACATCGACGCGGTGATCTCGGCGGCCCGGGACTCGGGGGCGTCGGCCGTCCACCCGGGGTACGGGTTCCTCGCGGAGAACACGGCGTTCGCGCGGGCGTGCGGCGAGGCGGGGCTGGTGTTCATCGGCCCGCCGGCCGAGGCGATCGACGCGATGGGCGACAAGATCCGCGCGAAGCAGACGGTGGCGGCGGCCGGTGTCCCGGTCGTTCCGGGACGGGACGAGCCGGGTCTTTCGGACGCCGAGCTGGAGGCCGCCGCGCTGGAGGTCGGGCTGCCGGTGCTGCTCAAGCCGTCCGCGGGCGGTGGCGGGAAAGGCATGCGGCTCGTCCGGGACGCGGCGGACCTCGCCGAGGCCATCGCGTCCGCCCGCCGCGAGGCGCGCGGCTCGTTCGGCGACGACACGCTGCTCGCCGAGCGGTTCGTGGAGAACCCGCGGCACATCGAGATCCAGGTCTTCGCGGACGCGCACGGCAACGCCGTCCACCTGGGCGAGCGCGAGTGCAGCCTGCAGCGCCGGCACCAGAAGATCATCGAGGAGGCGCCGTCGCCGCTGCTGGACGCCGCGTCCCGGGAGCGGATGGGCGCCGCCGCCGTCGCCGCCGCGCAGGCCGTCGGATACGTGGGCGCGGGGACGGTCGAGTACATCGTCTCCGCCGACCGGCCCGACGAGTTCTTCTTCATGGAGATGAACACCCGGCTCCAGGTCGAGCACCCGGTCACCGAGCTGGTCACCGGCCTTGACCTGGTCGAACTCCAACTCCGGGTGGCGTCCGGCGAGCCCCTGCCGTTCACGCAGGACGACGTGGCGCTGGACGGGCACTCCATCGAGGCCCGCGTCTACGCCGAGGACCCCGCGCGCGGCTTCCTGCCCACGGGCGGGCGCGTGCTGGCGCTCAGCGAACCCGACGCGAGAGTCGACTCCGGTCTCGACGTCGGCACCGAGGTCGGCGGCTCGTACGACCCGATGCTCGCCAAGGTGATCGTGCACGGTTCAGACCGCGCCGAGGCCCTGCACCGCCTCGACCGGGCGCTCGCCTCGTACACGCTGCTGGGCGTCCCGACGAACGTCGCGTTCCTGCGCGCGCTGCTGCAACACCCTTCGGTCGTGTCGGGCGATCTCGACACCGGCCTGGTCGAACGGGCGTTGGAGGACCTGACCTCGGGCGACTCGGTCCCGCCGGAGGTGTTCGCCGCCGCCGCGTTGGAACGGATGCGGGCGCTCGAATCGGGCGACGACCCATGGGACATCCCGGACGGCTGGCGTCCCGGCGCGCACGCCTGGGCGCCGTGGATCATCACGCCGTCCGGGGGCGACCCGGTCGAGGTCCGCGTCCAGGGCCGGGCCGCGTCCGCCCGCGTCGCGATCGGCGATGGCGAGCCGGTCACCGCATCGCTGAGCAGCCCGTTCACCCTGGCCTACGGTGGAAGGACGACCTCGTTCGAGGCCGTCCGCGACGGCGGCACGCTCTGGCTCGGCCGGAACGGGCACGCATGGGCGCTGAGCGAGCACGTCCGCGCCGAGGGCGGCGCCGCATCGGCCACCGCCGGCGACGGCGTGCTGCGCAGCCCTATGCCGGGGACGGTCCTGGCCGTCAAGGCGGCCGAAGGCGACCGGGTCGACGCCGGGCAGCCGCTCGTGGTCGTCGAGGCGATGAAGATGGAGCACACCGTGACCGCGCCGCTGGCCGGCGTCGTGGCGAAGCTGCCGGTCCGCGCGGGCGCCCAGGTCGCGCTGGACGCGGTGCTGGCCGTGATCGAGGAGGCTCGATGACCGGAGCGAAGCGAGGACCACCGGGTCTCCCTACCCGGGTTTCCGGGGGTCGCCTCCCCGAAAGGAGGGCATGACGATGCGGGTTCCCCTCTCCGGGCTTCCCGGGCGGGTCACGATCTACGAGGTCGGGCCGCGGGACGGGCTGCAGAACGAGAAGGCGGTCGTCCCCGTCGACGTCAAGTCGGAGTTCGTGACCCGGCTGGCGGACGCGGGGCTGCGCACGATCGAGACGACGAGCTTCGTCCACCCCAAGTGGGTACCGCAGCTCGCCGACGCCGAGCAGCTGCTGGACATCCTGCCGCGCTCACCGCAGCTGCGCTATCCGGTTCTCGTCCCGAACAAGCGGGGCCTAGAACGGGCGCTGTCCAACGGCGTCACCGAGATCGCCGTTTTCGGCAGCGCGACTGAGACGTTCGCCCGGCGCAACCTCAACCGCACGGTGGACGAGTCCCTCGCGATGTTCGCCCCGGTCGTGGACCGCGCGCGCGCCGAGGGCCTTTGGGTGCGCGCCTACGTGTCGATGGTGTGCGGTGACCCGTGGGAGGGCGACGTTCCCATCTCGCAGGTGGTGTCCGTGGCGTCCCGCCTGATGGACATGGGCTGCTCGCAGCTCAGCCTCGGCGACACCATCGGCGTCGGCACGCCCGGCCACGTCACCGCGCTGATCGGGGCGCTGGGCGAGGCGGGCATCGGCACCGAGCGGCTCGCCGTCCACTTCCACGACACCTACGGGCAGGCGCTCGCCAACACCCTCGCCGCACTCCAGGCCGGCGTCACCGTCGTGGACGCGTCGGCGGGCGGCCTCGGCGGCTGCCCGTACGCGGAGAGCGCCACCGGCAACCTGCCCACCGAGGACCTCGTCTGGATGCTGCACGGCCTCGGCGTCGACACGGGCGTCGACCTGGCGAAGCTCGCCGAGACCAGCCGCTGGATGGCCGGTCACCTAGGCCGCCCCAGCCCGTCCCGCGTCGTCCAGGCCCTATCCCCCGAATCGGAGTAATGATGATCGACTTCACGCTCAGCGACGAGCAGGAGGAGCTGCGGCGGACGGTCGAGCGGTTCGCCCGCGAGAGCGTCGCCCCGGTGATCGGCGACCTGTACGAGCGCGGCGAGTTCCCGTACGAGATCGTCGCCGCGATGGGCCGGATGGGGCTGTTCGGGCTGCCGTTCCCCGAGGAGCACGGCGGCATGGGCGGCGACTACTTCACGCTCTGCCTCGCCCTTGAGGAACTCGCCCGCGTCGACTCGTCCGTGGCGATCACGCTGGAGGCGGGCGTCTCGCTGGGCGCGATGCCGATCTACCGGTTCGGCTCGGACGAGCAGAAGAAGCGCTGGCTGCCGCAGCTGACCTCCGGCGAGCGGCTCGCGGGCTTCGGCCTCACCGAGCCGGGCGGCGGCTCGGACGTGCCCGGCGGCATGCGCACCACCGCCCGGCTGGACGGCGACTCCTGGGTGATCAACGGTTCGAAGGCGTTCATCACGAACTCCGGCACCGACATCACCGCGTTCGTCACGGTCACGGCATTCACCGGCGAGAACGAGATTTCCACGATCATCGTCCCGAACGGCACTCCGGGCTTCACGGTCGGCCGCAAGTACTCCAAGGTCGGCTGGTCGTCGTCCGACACGCGCGAGCTGTCGTTCGACGACGTGCGCGTTCCGGCCGAGAACCTGGTCGGCGAGCGCGGCCGGGGTTACGCGCAGTTCCTCCGCATCCTGGACGAGGGGCGCATCGCGATCGCCGCGCTGTCCGTCGGCCTCGCCCAGGGCTGCGTGGACGAGTCGCTCCGCTACGCCCACGAGCGGGAGGCGTTCGGCAAGGAGATCGGCCGCTACCAGGCCATGCAGTTCAAGATCGCCGACATGGAGATGCGCGCGCACACCGCCCGCCTCGCCTACTACGCGGCCGCCGCGAAGATGCTGCGCGGCGAGCAGTTCAAGAAGGAGGCGGCGATCGCGAAGCTGGTCGCGTCCAACGCCGCGATGGACAACTCCCGCGACGCCACGCAGGTCTTCGGCGGCTACGGCTTCATGAACGAGTACGCCGTCGGCCGCTTCTACCGGGACGCGAAGATCCTCGAAGTGGGCGAGGGCACCTCTGAGGTGCAGCGCATGCTGATCGCACGGGCGCTCGGCCTGCCCCCGTCCTGACCCTGGCGGCCGGCCCGCGCGGACGGGCCGGCCGCACCGGTCAGCGGATCTTCGACAGGTCGATCAGCTTCGTGCCGCCCTTGCCCGACAGGAAGAAGACCAGAGGATCACGGTCGTCGCGCCGGGAACTCGGCACGGTTCCGGAGTTGTACTGCCTGATCCCGGTATCGAGCAGCTTGCCGGTCTTGAGGTCGTACAGGATGTAGTCGCTCGACGGGAGCTTCGCCGGTTTGTAAGGAAGGAAGCGGTCGAACAGGATGCCCATCCCCAGGTACTCGTTGGGGGGCAGCGACCGGCCCGCCTTGCCGTCCCTGCGCTGCACGGCCATGGGCGGCTCCCCGTGGTAGGTCACGCCGGACGCCGCATTGCCGACGCACCAGGTCACCGAGCATGACCACGCACCCTTGTACGGCGCGAGGGTCGCCTTCACGCGCTCACCCGTCCGGACGTTGCGCAGCGACTCGTACTGGACGTCACCGAGTTTCTCGCCTTGCGCCGGCGAACCGATCCAGGGCCACGAGACGATCTGGAAACCTTCCGTACCAGGGAGCTTCTGCGGCGCGCCACCCGTGAGCGGCGCCTTGTAGACGCCGGTCTTCATGGCCCACACGACGTCGCCGCCGTCGATCAGCAGCGCGGACAGCCCCGCGTCGTCCATCCCAGTGATCTTGCGAGCCGGTCCGCCCTGCACGGGCGCGCCCCAGATGTCCACCGTCCTGGTGCTGCCGTTCCCGTGGGCCAGCCACCAGACGACCCACCCGCCGCCGACGGTGAAGTCCGAGGCGAAGGTCGTCGAATCCTTCGGGACCACGACGTCGGTCAAGGCGGTTGCCCTGCCCGCCTTGAGGTCGTACGCCCACAGTTGGTCCGTCTTCTCGAAGGACGACGTGGATGACGCCAGCAGCGTGTCGCCGTCCAGCATCGTGACGGGGAACAACGGCCGCCCGTTAGGCAACTCCCGGGGGATGCTGCGGACCGCATCCGGCCACTTCTCCCGCACCTTGACCGGCGTCCCCAGCCCGGCGAGCGACACCTTCTTCAGCTTCCCCGCCGTCGCGACGGGCGCCGCGTCCCCGCCGGACCGCACGGCCGCGCCGACTGCCCCCGTCC
>NZ_JABXFD010000376.1 GCF_013372625.1 Actinomadura sp. BRA 177 | reverse complement strand
CCAGCTCGCCGACTGCTATGGGGTCGCTGGGCGGGCCGTACGGGGTGTCGACCTGGACTTCCTCGATGTCGTTGAGGAACGAGTAGAACCCCGAGCCGCCGATGCCCCCGATCTCGGCGGCCGGCTGGGAACCGGAAGTTGGCATGCCGCCGACATTAGCCAGCCCCCGGTCACCGGCGTCACACCGTCCGCCGATTGTGGATAACCCGAAGAAGGGGCCCGGCCGCGGCCGAGCCCCTTCCCTTCCCCGTCCCGGCCGGAGCCGGGCGTTTCGGTCAGCCGACCGGGTCCAGGACCTTCGGCTCGGCGGCCGGCTCCTTCCCGGCGAGGCGGCCCGGCGCCCAGATCCGGCGTCCGATGTCGTGCGACAGGGCCGGGAGCAGCAGGGACCGGACGACGAGCGTGTCCAGCAGGACGCCGAACGCGACCACGAAGCCCATCTCGACCATGCCCACCAGCGGCAGCGTGACCATGGACGCGAACGTGGCCGCCAGCACCAGCCCGGCCGAGGTGATCACGCCGCCGGTCACGGTCAGCCCGCGCTGGATGCCGCGGCGGGTGCCGAGGGCCTGCGACTCCTCCCGGACGCGGTGCATCAGGAAGATGTTGTAGTCGACCCCCAGCGCGACCAGGAAGATGAACGCCAGCAGCGGGAAGCCGGCGTCGGTGCCCTCGAACCCGAAGCCGTGCGTGAAGATGACCGCGCAGGCCCCGAGGGACGCCAGGAACGACAGCACCACGGTGCCGATCATCAGCAGCGGCGCGACGACGGCCCGCAGCAGCGCGATGAGGATCAGGAACACCACGCCAAGCACGATCGGGATGATCACCTTGTTGTCGCGGGTGGAGGCGCGCTTGATGTCCAGGGACGTCGCGGTCGTGCCGCCGACCTTCGCGTCCGCGGACGGGACGTCGTGCACGGCGGCGCGCAGCCGGTCGATGGTCGTGCGGGCGGCCGCGCTGTCGGCCGGGTCCTTCAGCACCGCCTCATACTTGACCAAACCGTTCACGGTGGCTGGCTGGCTCAGATCTGCGATGCCGGACGTCCCGCGCACGGCCCGGGCGATCTGGTCGGACGCCGAGGCCTGGCCGATGATGACGGCGGGAGAACCTGATCCGGCCGCGAAGTGGCGGGCGACGACCGCGGAGCCCTTCACGGAGTCGGGTGTGCCGGTGAACTGTCCCGCGTCCGACAGGCCGTCCGCTTTGAGCGACCCCAGCCCCAGTGTGAGGACGACCAAGCCCAGCATGGTGGCGGCCCAGAGCGCGCGCGGGCGCCTGCCCACCAGACCGGCGATGCGGCTCCACACGCTGTGCTCGGCCTCGTACGCCTCCGGCTTGAGGTACTTCTCGTCGAACCGTGGGACGAGCGGCCAGAACAGCCAGCGGCCGAAGATGACGAGGAGGGCCGGCAGCAGGGTCGTCATGGCGGCGAGGGCCGTGACGACCCCGGCGGCGGCCACCGGGCCAAGACCGGAGGTGGAGTTCATGTCGGCGAGCAGCAGGCACAGCAGGCCGGCCGCGACCGTGGCGGCGGAAGCGATGATGGCGGGCGCCGCGCGGCGCAGCGCGAACGCCATGGCCTCGTGCCGGTCCTCGTGGCGGTGGAGCTCCTCCCGGTAGCGGGCGACGAGCAGCAAGGCGTAGTCGGTCGCGACCCCGAAAACAAGGACGGTCAGGATTCCCGCGCTTTGCCCGTTAACGGTGAGGTCCGCGTACTTGGCGAGCAGATACACCGTCGACTGGGCCAACCCCAGGGCGAAGACGGCGCTGAGCACGGGGACGAACCACAAGATGGGGCTGCGGTAGATGAAGAGCAGCAGGACGATGACGACAAGGCCCGCGGCCATCAGCAGGAACCCGTCGAGGCTCTGGAAGACCTCGAACATGTCGGCGCCACTGCCGGCGGGTCCGGTGACGTGTGCGGTCAGTCCGGGAGGTCCGCGCTGGACGAGGTCACGCGCGTCGTCGATGGCCCCGGTGATGTCCTCGTCCGTCAGCGGCACGAGCGTCTGCAGGGCTTTGCCGTCCTTGGACGGGAACGGCCCCTGCACCTTCTGTGCTCCGCGGAGGTTCTGCAACGCGGAGACGTCCGACGTGGCCTTGGCGCGGTCCGCCGCGGTGATCCCGCTGGAACGCTCGTAGACGATGACGGCGGGCATCGTCTCGTCCTTGCGGAACTGCTCCTCCAGCTCGACCACCTGGGTGGACTCCGCGCCGGCGGGCAGCCAGGCCGCCGCGTCGTTCTCCTCGACGTCGCCGAGCTTGCCGGCGAGCGGGCCGAGGGCCATCAGCAGGACGATCCAGACGGCGAGGACGGCCCATTTGCTGCGCCGTCCGGCGACGAGCCCGGCCAGCCGGCGGGTCGGTGGTCGGGGCGGAGCCGGGCTTGGTGCGCTCATGATCCTCTCCTAGGGCAATCGAGATATGTCGCGTTCGCCGCATAGTCTCTCGATTCCCGAGAGGATGTCAAGTACTATCGCGACTTTCGCGGCGGCGCGGGGAGACCGGGCCGGAGCGGCCGGACTCCATCGCCTCAATCGTCGCCAGGAGGGACGCGCCCGCGCGTCCAGCGTGAGAAGTGAACGCGGATACGCCGTCCGGGGCAGGAGAGGACCGCGGACTACCCCTTGAGATGTAGTCCGCGTCCAGGCATGCCAAAAGCCGGAGGATCCGCTGGCGGGATCCCCCGGTGGCTATATCGGAGGTCAGGCGCCATCACGCACGGACGAGTTGTCCGGTGGCCGTGGGGAGGTTTGAGGCGGTCAGGCGGCATCGCGCCACGGCCTGCGTGGGACGAGGTATCCGGTGACCGTAGGCCGGTTTTGGGAGCGCAGGCGGCCTGGCGCCACGGCTGTGCGGACGAGGTGTCCGACGGCCGTGGGGAGGGCTTAGGCGGTCAGGCGACCTTGTCCGGCGAGGACGACTTGCTGGACGACGAGTCGCCGCCGGAGGACGACGACGAGGACGAGCCGGCGGAGGACGACGAACCCGAGTCGCCGCCCGAGGAGCCCGACGAATCGCCGGACGAACCGTTCGACGAGCCGTTGGACGATGCGCCTGCGGTCGAGGACGACTTGCCGGAGCCGCGGCTGTCGGTGCGGTAGAAGCCCGACCCCTTGAAGATGATCCCCGCCGCGGAGAAGACCTTGCGGAGCTTGCCGCTGCACGCCGGGCATTCGGTCAGCGCGTCGTCGCTGAACTTCTGCACGACCTCCAGAGGCTCGCCGCACTCGGTGCAAACGTATTGATACGTCGGCACGGTTCCTCCTAGCTGACTCAGCCCGGCGGAGTCCGGACTGGCACTCACTCTGAACGACTGCTAATGGTACCCAGGTGTGGAACACGATTCGCCCCCGGCCTGTTCCCTGACCGGTCAGCGAACAGGCCGGGAAGGTCAGGGGACAGGCCGAGAGGGTCGTCAGGCGCCGGTCTCGCCGAACCAGCCGGCCAGCCGGCCCTTGCGGCTGACCGCGCGCAGCCGCCGCTCGGCGGCCTCCCGCACGGTGTCGGTGGTCACGACCAGGAGGGTGTCGCCCGCCTGGAGGGGCGTGGTGGGCTCGGGGACGAAGCTCGTCCCGTCCCGCACGACGAGGGTGACGGACGCGCCGGGCGGCAGCCGCAGCTCGAAGATCTCCACGCCGCTCAGCATCGAGTCGCCCGGGATGCGGACCTCCAGCAGGTCGGCGTGCAGCTCCTCCAGCGGCGCCGCCTCCACGTCCACCTCGCGGGCCTGCTCGTCGCTCTTCAGCCGGCACCAGCGCGCGACCAGCGGCAGCGTCGGGCCCTGGAGCAGGGTGAACAGGACGACGATGTTGAAGACGATCGCGAAGAGCCGGTCGGCGCTCGGGACCTCCGCGACCATCGGGATGGTGGCGAGGACGATCGGCACGGCGCCGCGCAGCCCGGCCCAGGACGTGAAGATCTTCTCGCCCCACGTCAGCTTGAACCCGACCGTGGACAGCACGACCGATACCGGACGGGCGATGAGCAGCAGCACGAACCCGATGATCAGCGCGGGCATGATCTGGGCGGGGAGGTCGCCGGGATCGGCGAGCAGCCCGAGCATCACGAACAGCCCGATCTGCGCGAGCCAGCCGACGCCTTCGGCGAAGCCGCGGGTGGCGGGACGGTGCGGAAGCCGCGCGTTGCCGAGGACGACCGCGCTGAGGTAGACGGCCAGGAACCCGCTCGCGTGCAGCAGGGAGGCGGCGCCGTAGGACGCGACGGCCAGCGACAGCACCGCGATGGGGTAGAGGCCGGAGGCGGGCAGCGCGATGCGGCGCAGGCCCTGCGCGCCGAGCCAGCCGATCGCGATGCCGATGACGGCGCCGGCGGCCAGTTCGTACACCATCACGCCGAACAGTTCGGCCAGGTTGGGTGCGGTGTTGTGGGCGCTGAGCGTGATCACGATGATGACGACGGGGGCGTCGTTCATGCCGGACTCGCCCTCAAGGAGGCCCATCAGCCGTGCGGGCAGGGGAAGCCGCCGCAGTACCGAGAACACGGCCGCCGCGTCGGTCGGTGCGAGCACCGCGCCGAGGAGGAACGCGGGGCGCCAGTCCAGGCCGATGAGCCACATGGAGGCCAGCGCCACCACGCCGATGCTGATCAAGGTGCCGATGAAGGACACGCTGATCGCGACGGGCACCGACGGCCGCATGCGCCGCCAGTCGGTGGTGATGCCGCCTTCGGCGAGGATCAGGACGAGGGCGGCGAAGCCGAGCGTTTCGGCCAGCTCGGCGTCGTCGAAGTGGATGTGGAGGGGGCCGGACTCGCCGATGAACAGGCCGAGGGCCATGTACGCCAGCAGGGTCGGGAGTCCCGCCTTGTGGGACAGCCTGACCGCGATGATGGCGCAGAGTACGAGCGTGGCCCCGAGGAGTAGCCAGATGTCGAGATGCACATCCCACCCTTCGGGGTCGTCAAAATTGAATGTTGAGGAATCCTACAGATTCACCGGCCGATCGCGCATTTCAAGTTGAGGGACGCCATGTCGGGAACGGCCGCTATCGCCGTATGACCTGCGGTTTTACCCCGTTCACGATGTTCCGCACGTCCCGTCCCTGAACGGCCGCAGTGACGTTGTCGCGCACCGCCGCGATCAGGTTCTGCTGCGACTGGACGGTCGATCCCGCCGCGTGCGGCGACAGCAGGACGTTCTCCTGGGACCGCAGCGGATGGCCCGGCGGCAACGGTTCACGGTCGTAGACGTCGAGGGCGGCGCCCGCCAGGCTTCCGGAGTCCAGGGCGCCGAGGACGGCGTCGTCGGGCGCGATGCCGCCGCGCGCCACGTTGATCAGCAGCGCGTTGGGGGGCAGAAGGGCGAGGCGTTCCGGGCCGATCATGCCCCTGGTCTCGTCCGTCAGCGGCAGGGCGAGGACGAGGATGTCGGACGTGGCGATCAGGTCGTCCAGCTCCCGGTACGTCGCCGCCGCCTCGGGGCGCCGCCGCCTCGTCCAGTAGGAGACCGCGCAGCCCAGCGCCGCGAACAGCCGCGCCGTCTCGGCGCCGATCGACCCGAACCCGACGATGCCGACCCGCTGCGTGTGGACCTCCCGCGGATTGCGGACGGCCAGCTCCGCCTGCGGCCACCCGCCCGCGCGGACGCCCCGGTCGCCCCAGGCCAGGTTCCGGCACAGCGCGAACGCCGCCCCGAGCACCCACTCGGCGACCCCGCGCGCGTTGAATCCCGCCGCGTTCGCCACCGGGACGTCCGCGGCGGTCAGCGCGGCGAGGTCGAGGCGGTCGACGCCGACCGCGGGCATCTGGACGAACGCGAGCCGCCGCGCGGCCGCCACGGCCTCGGCGTCCAGCACGAAGCCGCGCGAGAAGTCGGCGATCACGATGTCGGCGGACGGCAGCGCGGCGAGGAGGGCGGCCCGGTCCCGGCGCTCCGGGAACGTCACCTCGGCGGCGTCGCCGAGCGGCTCGAACATGCCGCGGACGACCTCGCGTCCGACCGGGGGCAGGGACAGGATCCGCCACGGCGCCGTCATCTCGAACCTCCTGAAGGGCCTTCGTCCACCCGCGTCCCCGGCTACGCGATCTTGCCCCTCACTCTATGAGCCCCGGATCCACACAGCTCAGCCCAGCCGGACCAGGCGTCTCGGCCCAGCTGGACCAGGCGTCTCGGCCCAGCTGGACCAGGCGTCTCGGCCCTGCCGGACCAGGTCCTTCAGCTCAGCCGGATCGGGCCCCCGGACGGCGTGGCGGCGGCGCGGACGCGTTGGTCGTGGGGTTCGGCCGGCAGCGTGTCCACCAGCTCGCCGTCGTACAGCAGCGCGATCGTCAGGATCGCCGGGCCGACGCGGGCCAGCGCCCGGTCGTAGGAGCCGCCGCCGCGGCCGAGGCGCACGCCCGTCCGGTCGACGGCGACCGCAGGGGTCAGGACGACGTCCGCGCTGGCGATGGCGCCCGGGCCGCGCGGCGGCTCGGACGGCTCCAGGCATCCGCGCGCCCCCGGCACGAGCGAGTCGGGGCCCTCGTAGGACGCCCAGTCGAGGTCGCCGTCCGGCAGCAGGCGGGGGAGCAGCACGTACGCTCCGCGCTTCCAGAGGGCGAACAGGAGGCTGCGGGTGTCCGGCTCGTCGCCGATCGAGGCGTATGCCGCGATCGTCCCCGCCATCTCCACTTCCGGTACGGACAGCAGCGCGTCCCGGATCGGCCGCGCCGCGCCCGAACGGGCCTCCGGCGGCATCGCCGCACGCCGTCCGAGCATTTCCGCCCGGAGATCGGTCTTCGAAACGATGTCGTGCACGCTGTCGTCCTCACGGATGGCTAGGGTCGGTACATGGCCGACATTGCACCTGTGCTCAAGGCGGTCGTCCCAGCGGCCGGCCTCGGTACCCGATTCTTGCCCGCCACCAAGGCGACTCCCAAGGAAATGCTGCCCATCGTCGACAAACCGGCGATCCAGTACGTCGTCGAGGAGGCGGTCGACGCCGGCCTCAGCGACGTCCTGATGATCACCGGGCGCAGCAAGCGGTCCATCGAGGACCACTTCGACCGAGCCTACGAGCTCGAGGAGGCGCTGCGCGCGAAGGGCGACGACGAGCGGCTGGAGGCCGTGCACGAGTCCAGCGACCTCGCGATCATGCACTACGTGCGGCAGGGCGAGCCGAAGGGCCTCGGGCACGCCGTGCACTGCGCCCGCCAGCACGTCGGCCACGAGCCGTTCGCGGTGCTGCTCGGCGACGACATGATCGACGCCCGCGACAAGCTGCTGCGCCGCATGATCGAGGTGCGGAACCAGTACGGCGGCAGCGTGATCGCGCTGATGGAGGTCGAGCCCGACCAGGTCTCCGCGTACGGGTGCGCGGCCATCGAGGCGACGGACGAGGACGACGTCGTCCGCATCTCCGACCTGGTCGAGAAGCCCGCCGCCGAGGAGGCGCCGAGCAACTGGATCATCATCGGCCGGTACGTCTGCGACCCCGCGGTGTTCGACGTCCTGGAGAAGACCCCGCCCGGGCGCGGCGGCGAGATCCAGCTGACCGACGCGCTGCGCACCCTCGCCGACACGCCCGCCGACCAGGGCGGCGGCGTCTACGGCGTGAAGTTCCGGGGCCGCCGCTACGACACCGGCAACAAGCTGGAGTACCTGCGGACGGTCGTCCAGTTCGCGGCGGAACGTCCCGACCTGGCGCCGGAGTTCATCCCGTGGCTCCGCGAGTTCGTCCAGCGGCAGGACGGCGCCGGAGACTGACGGCCGTGCCGGCTCTGACGGCGTGGGGGACGCGGGCGGCGCGTGCCGACCCGCCAGACTGGGAGCGTGGTCATGAGAACGGTCGATGAGCATCTGACGGAGATCCTCGGCAGCGTGAAGGTGCTGCCGCCGCTCGACCTGGCGCTGCTGGAGGCGCAGGGCACGGTGCTCGCCGAGCCCGTGTCCGCGCCGGTGCCGCTGCCGCCGTTCGACAACTCCGCGATGGACGGCTACGCCGTGGTCGCGGCCGACATCGCGGCGGCCGCCGACGCGACCCCGGTCACGCTGCCCGTCGTCGGCGACATCGTCGCGGGCGACTCCGGCGTCTC
The DNA here is from genome assembly GCF_013372625.1 of Actinomadura sp. BRA 177. Lineage (GTDB taxonomy): Bacteria > Actinomycetota > Actinomycetes > Streptosporangiales > Streptosporangiaceae > Spirillospora. The sequence goes on along the minus strand of NZ_JABXFD010000376.1, from coordinate 5,258 downwards.
GGCGATCCGGTCCGGGCTGACCGCGCGGATCATGACGGGCGCGCCGCTGCCCGCCGGCGCCGACGCGGTCATCCCGGTCGAGTGGACGGACGGTGGGAACGCCAACGTGCGCGTCTTCCGCGCGGCCCCGCCGGGCAACTACATCCGCCGGTCCGGCGAGGACGTCCTCGCCGGACAGGTCGTAGCGGAGGCCGGGACGCGGCTCACCGCACCCCAGCTCGGCATGATCGCGGCGGTGGGACGGCCCCGGGTGACGGTGCGTCCGAAACCCCGCGTGGTGGTCGTGGCCACGGGCGACGAACTGCGCGAGCCCGGCGCCACGCTGGCTCCGGGCCAGATCTGGGAGTCGAACAGCTTCATGCTCACCGCCGCCGTGGTCGAGGCGGGCGGAGTGGGCTTCCGGCAGGCGACGGTGGAGGACGAGCCCGGCAAGGTCTTGGAAATGCTCCACGATCAGCTAGTTAGGGCGGATGCCATCGTCACCACTGGCGGCGTTTCCATGGGCACCAGGGACGTCGTCAAGGAAGTGCTGACGGGCACGGGGACAGTAGGTTTCCACAAGGTGCGGATGCGTCCCGGTAAGCCGCAGGGGTTCGGCCTCCTTGAAGGCATTCCCGTGTTCACACTCCCTGGCAACCCCGTAAGCGCGTACGTGTCGTTCCAGGTTTTCGTCCGTCCCGCGCTGCTCGCCATGCAGGGGCTGGCACCGGAGCCATTGCCGACCGTAAGCGCCGTCCTAGCGGAGGACGTCAAGTCTCCGGCCGGGCTTCGGCACTACCTGCGCGGCAAACTCTCCTTCAACCGAGGCTCCTACAGCGTCACTGCGGCCGAGGTGCAGGGCTCACACCAGCTCGGCTCCCTTTCCTCCGCGAACGCGCTGATCGAACTGTCGGAGGACGTCGAGACCATGCCGGCCGGATCCCACGTCAACGTTCTGAGGTTGCCGTCTTGACCGAGTTCACCCACCTGGACGACACGGGATCGGCCCGCATGGTCGACGTGTCGTCGAAGGACGTCTCCGCCCGCACGGCGACGGCAACGGGCTTCGTCCGCCTCTCGCCCGACTGCGTCGCCCTGCTGCGCGCGGGCGACATCCCGAAGGGCGACGCCCTCTCCGTGGCCCGCATCGCCGGGATCATGGGGGCCAAACGCGTCCCCGACCTCGTCCCCCTGTGCCACCCCATCGCACTGCACGGCGTCACGGTCGACCTGGAAATCCAGGACGACGGCGTCGCGATCACGGCCGTCACCCGCACCGCCGACCGTACCGGCGTCGAGATGGAGGCGCTCACCTCCGTCAGCGTCGCCGCGCTCGCCCTGGTCGACATGGTGAAGGCCGTCGACCCCGCCGCCGTGATCACCGACGTCCGGGTCGAGGAGAAGACCGGCGGCAAGACGGGGGTGTGGCGCCGTTGATCAGGGCGATGGCGGTCACGGTCTCGAACCGGGCAGCGGCGGGCGTCTACGCGGACAAATCCGGCCCCGTCCTGGTCGAGCTGCTGGAAGACCTCGGCTGCCAGGTGGACGGCCCGGTGGTGATCCCCGACGGCGACCCGGTCGCCGGGACACTGCGGGACGCGGTCGCCGACGGATACGACGTCGTCGTGACGACCGGCGGGACGGGCCTGACCCCGACCGACCAGACCCCGGAGATGACCCGCCGCGTCCTCGAATGGGAGATCCCGGGCATAGCGGAGGCCATCCGCCTGGAGGGCCGCGAGAAGGTGCCCACCGCCATCCTCTCCCGCGGCCTCGCCGGCGTAGCGGGCCGCACCCTGATCATCAACCTGCCCGGCTCCACCGGCGGCGTCCGCGACGGCATGACCGTCCTGGCCCGCATCCTGGCCCACGCGGTAGACCAGATAAGCGGCGGCGACCACCCCCGCCCTTAACCCAGTGAACCGGGGCTAGGACTGGATTACGCGGACGCCGGCCTCGGTGAAGGCGGCCACCTCCGCCTCCGGCACCGTCCCGTCCGTGACCAGGATGTCGATGTCGCCGACGTCGCATATGCGGGCGAAAGCCCGATGCCCGACCTTTGACCCGTCCGCCACCACGACGACCTGGTCGGCACGCTCGGCCATCAGCCGGTTCACATCCGCTTCGCCCTCGTTGTGGCAAGTCGCGCCGTGCCGTGCGTCCACCCCGTTCACCCCGATGATCGCCACGTCCAGCGTCACGTGGTCGAAGATCCCCGTCGCGAGCGGCCCGGTCAGCTCGTAGGACTGCGGCCGCGGCACCCCGCCCGTCAGGACGATCTTCACGTGCGGCCGGACGGCCAGCTCGTTCCCGATGTTCAGCGCGTTCGTCACGATCGTCAGCGCCGGCGTCGCCCCCTCGGCGTGCAGGTCGGCGCGCGTGGCGAGGACCCGGGCGACCTCGGACGTCGTCGTCCCGCCGTTCAGCCCGATGATCGACCCCGGCTTGGCCAGCTCGGCGGTCGCCGTCGCTATCCGCTGCTTCTCGGACGCGTGCCGCGCCGCCTTGTAGCGCAGCGGCAGGTCGTAGCTGACGCTCTGCGCGACGGCGCCGCCGCGGGTGCGGGTCAGCATCTGCTGCTGCGCGAGCTGGTCGAAGTCGCGGCGGATCGTCGCGGCCGACACCCCCATGCGCAGGGACGCGTCCTCGACCGTCAGCCTGCCCGCGTCCGCGAGCAGTCCGAGCAGCGCGTTCCAGCGCTCGTGCCGGGTCACACCGGCCCCCTTTCGTACGGGCGAGGGAGTGTCCGGGGCGAAGGTCATCCGAGGATTCTAGCCTGCACGCCCCTGGCCTTACCTGCGCATTCAGGTCGTGGAACAATCAGCAACGATCATATGCGCGCATCGAGAGGATTCCATGCCGAACCCGGACGAGACGCCCGCTCCCGGGACGATCCTCACCAACGCCCGAATCGTGCTGCCGGACGGCGTCCGCCCCGGGAACCTCCACATAGCCGACGGCAAGATCACGACCGCCGCGGCCGGAGACGAGATCGACCTCGCTGGACGCTACGTCGTCCCCGGCTTCGTCGACATGCACGTCCACGGCGGAGCGGGCGCGTCCTACCAGCGTCCCGAACAGGCCTGCGGCGCCGCGGCCTTCCACCTGGCCCACGGCACGACCACCACGATCGCCAGCCTCGTCACCGGCACACCGCAGGAACTCGCCGACGCCGTCACCGGCCTGGCGGACCTCGCCGCCGACGGCATGATCGCCGGCATCCACCTCGAAGGCCCCTACCTCTCCCACGACCGCTGCGGCGCCCACGACCCGGCGCTGCTGCGCGCCCCCGACCTCGCCGAGTTCCAAGGGCTCGTCCGGCTCGGACGCGGGCACCTCCGCATGATCACGATCGCGCCCGAACTGCCGGGCGCCCTCGACCTCGTCCGGCAGGCCGCCGACGCCGGCGTCATCCCCGCCGTCGGCCACACCGAGGCGTCCGGCGACACCGCCCGCGCCGCGTTCGACGCGGGCGCCCGCGTCGCGACGCACCTGTTCAACGCCATGCGCCCGCTGCACCACCGCGAGGGCGGGCCGATCGCCGCCGCGCTGAACGACCCCCGCGTCACCGTCGAACTGATCAACGACGGCGTCCACGTGGAGCCCGCCGTCGCCCGCCTCGCCTTCGCCGCCGCCGGCTCCCGCGTCGCCCTGATCACCGACGCGATGGCCGCCGCCGGGATGGGCGACGGCGACTACCGCCTCGGCGTCATGGACGTCGAGGTCCGCGACGGCCGCGCCGCCCTCGCCGGCGGGACGTCCATCGCCGGCAGCACGATCACGATGGCGGACGCCTTCCGCCGCGCCGTCACCGACCTCGGCCTCCCCATCGAGGACGCCGCCCGCGCCGCCTCCCTCACCCCGGCACGCGCCCTCGGGATCGACGCCCGCGTCGGCTCCCTCGAACCCGGCAAGGACGCCGACCTGGCCGTCCTGGACGACGACCTCCGCGTCACCCACGTCATGAAACAGGGCGCGGTCGTCCCGCGTGCCCGAATTCTCGGCGACAATTGATAGCGTCCAGACGTCCGACCAGGGAATCATGGAACCGTGGAACGTTTACGGGGATGGCCGGTCACGCTGACCGAGGGTCCCGTCGGGCTGCGCCCCCTGCGGCATCGCGACGCCGCCGTATGGCGTGAACTGCGGGTACGCAACGCCGACTGGCTCCGCCCCTGGGAGCCCACCAACCCCGAGACGCCGCTGTTCCGCAGCGGCCTCGGACCGTACCTCAGCATGGTGCACACCATGCGCCGCGAAGCCCGCCAGGGTCTCGCGCTGCCCTGGGTCGTCACCCACGAGGACGACTTCGCCGGTCAGCTCACCATCGGCGCGATCGTCTGGGGTTCCGCCCGCTCCGCGCAGATCGGCTACTGGGTCGACAAACGGGTCGCCGGACGCGGCGTCATTCCCACCGCCGTCGCGCTCGCCGTCGACCACTGTTTCTTCACCGTCGGCCTGCACCGGCTCGAAGCCAATATCCGTCCGGAGAACACCGCGAGCCGCCGCGTCGTCGAAAAGCTCGGATTCCGGGAAGAGGGAATTCGCCGCCGCCACCTGCACATCGACGGCGCCTGGCGCGACCACATCTGCTACGCCCTCACCGTCGAGGACGTGCCCGGTGGCCTGCGCGCACGCTGGCTCGCCGACCGCAAACAGGCATTTCCCCGCCGGACATGAGCCGGCCGTGACTTTCCCTCCGTAAGAATCCTGCGATCGAGAAGGCCCGGCAAACGGAGAGTAACGGCGAGATCGATCTCGCGACACACCGCCCCTTATGCTCGTCAACCTCTGACACCCCCTCGTACCGTGCGGGGCGTGACCCTGCTCCCATTGCACGTTCGCGCGCCGAAAGTCGGCCCGCCTGTTAAGCGTGCCCTGGGACGGTGGGGCCGGTGAGCAGCGCAGTCCTGTACCTCGCCATCGTCGCCGTCTGGGCGATCGTCCTCGTCCCGATGTGGCTGCGCCGCGACACCGAGACGACCGGAATCTCCCGTCTCCTCCACAAGCGTCCCGAAGAGGACGACGAGGAGCTCCCCGACGAGGTCCCGGAGCCCCGGCCTCGCCGCCGGGTGACCCGCGCCACCGTCATCGCCCGGCGCCGCCGCCGCACCTCGGGCCTGACCGCCCTCGTCCTCACCGCCATCGCCGTCGTCGCGTCCGGCGTCGCGCCCTGGTGGATCGCCATGCCCCCGGCCGCCCTGCTGGCCGGCCACCTGGCGCTGCTCCGCGTCGCCGTCGGCATGGACACCGCCCGCCGCCACGCCGCCGCCCAGGCC
>NZ_JABXFD010000294.1 GCF_013372625.1 Actinomadura sp. BRA 177 | reverse complement strand
CAGATGTGTATAAGAGACAGGACCGGACCGTCGTCGCCGCCGGGCCCGGGTGAGCATGTGCGCGACGCGGCTGAGCGCCCGCTCGATCTCCACGATCCCGGTCCCGTCCGGATCCGGCGGCACGGCTGCTGACATGCCGGAAACCCTACCCCTCTACACTTACTTAACTTAAGTAAGCACAGCGCCGCGCGGCCGGGCTCCCGCCGGCCGGACGTCCCCGCTCTCCCCCCTCGATCGCACCCGCGGAGGTTCGCATGACCGGCGCCCCGGCCACGGCGCACACGGCGACCGGGCCCCCGCCCGCCGGACCGGCGCGCACCGGCCGCACCCTGCTCGCGCTCGCGGCGGCCGGGATGGTCGTCTCGGTGCAGCAGACCCTGGTGCTGCCGCTGCTGCCCCAGTTCATGCTCCGCTTCGACGCCCCGATCACCGACGTGACCTGGGTTTTCACCGCGTCGCTGCTGGCCGGCGCGGTCGCCACCCCGCTGCTGACGCGGTTCGGCGACATGTACGGCAAGAAGCGGATGATCATGCTGGCGCTGGTGCTGCTGCTGGCCGGGTCGGTGGTCTGCGCGGTGTCCGGCTCGCTGCCGGTGCTCATCGCGGGGCGGACCCTGCAGGGCGTCTCGTCCTCGATGATCCCGCTCGCCATCGGCATGATCCGGGACGCCTTCCCGCGCGAGCGGATCACCACCGCGATCGGCATCGTCAGCGCCACCATGGGCGTCGGCGGCAGCGCCGGCATGATCGTGACCGGGCTGATCGCGGCCCGCACCGACAGCCACCGCCCGGTGTTCTGGATCACCGCCGCGCTGGGCGCCGCCGCGCTGGCGCTGGTCGCGGTGTGCGCCCGCGACGCCGGCGCCCGGCCCGGCGGGCGGCCCGACCTCGCGGGCGCGGTCTTGCTCGCCGCCTGGCTGAGCTGCCTGCTGCTCGGCATCAGCGAGGGCAACGCGTGGGGCTGGACGTCGGCCGGCGTCCTCGGCCTGTTCGGCGGGGCCGCCGCGCTGTGCGCGGTGTGGACGGTCGTCCAGCTGCGGGTCCGCGCCCCGCTGGTGCGGCTGAACCTGCTGGTCGGCCCCCGGTCGCTGTCGGCGAACGTCATCTCCATGCTGCTCGGCTTCTCGATGTTCGCCGCGTTCACGCTGATCGCCGGGTTCGTGCAGGCGCCGTCCGCGCAGGTCGGGTACGGGCTGGACGGCTCGGTCCTGGACGTCGGCCTGTACATGCTGCCGAGCACCGTCACGATGCTGGTGTTCTCGTGGATGTCCGGGCGGATCGTCGCGCGGATCGGCACCGCCTACACCCTCGCGGTCGGGTCGGCGTTCGCCGGGCTGTGCTACGCGTGGCTGGCGGTGTCCAACTCGCACGTGTACGACCTGCTCGCGTTCAGCGCGATCCAGGGCATCGGGTTCGGGATCGCCTACGCGGCGCTCGGCACGCTCGCCGTCCAGCACGTCCCGATGGACCAGAGCGGCATCGCCAGCGGCATCAACTCGCTCGTCCGCACCACGGGCGGCGGCATCGCCGGGGCCGTCACCGCGTCGATCCTGGCCGGGCAGGTGATCGCCGGGACCGAGATGCCCACGCTCGCCGCCTACGAGCTGTGCTTCTGGATCGTCGCGGCGGGCGCCGCCGTGGCCGCCGTCATCGCCGTCGCGCACGCGCTGCGGCACCCCGGCTGACGGCCGCCGGCGCGCGACCGGACGGCGCGGGCCCTTGACGAACGGGCCCCGCGCCGTGCCCTATAGGGATGCGGCCCGAATCGCCGACAGGGGCCGCAGCGCAGATCGGGGCAGGGCCCCATCACCGGGAGGACGACATGGGCGCCTACGCGGCCGCGTACGAACGCAGCATCGCCGACCCGACCCGCTTCTGGGGGCTGGCGGCGCGCGACGTCCGCTGGCTCGTCCCCCCGGACCGGGTGCTGGACGACGGCGCGCCGCCGTTCTACCGCTGGTTCACCGGCGGTGAGCTGAACACGTGCGACAACGCGCTGGACCGGCACGTCGAGGAGGGCCGCGGCGACCAGCCCGCGCTGATCTACGACAGCCCCGTCACCGGGACGGTGCGCACTTACAGCTACCGGGAGCTGACCGGCCTCGTCGCGCGGTTCGCCGGGGCGCTGCGCGCGCAGGGCGTGGACCGCGGCGACCGCGTGGTCATCTACCTGCCGATGGTGCCGGAGGCGGTCATCGCGATGCTGGCGTGCGCCCGGCTCGGCGCGGTGCACTCGGTCGTGTTCGGCGGGTTCGCGGCGCGGGAGCTGGCCGTCCGCATCGACGACGCCCGGCCGAAGGCGGTCGTGTCGGCGTCCTGCGGCATCGAGGCGGGCCGGGTCGTGCCCTACAAGCCGCTGCTGGACCAGGCGCTGGAGATGGCGCGGCACAAGGTCGAGCGGTGCGTGATCCGGCAGCGCGAGCAGCTGCACGCCGACCTCGTCCGGCCGCGGGACGTGGAGTGGGACGAGGCGGTCGCCGCCGCCGAGCCCGCCGAGTGCGTGCCCGTCGCCGCCACCGACCCGCTCTACATCCTGTACACGTCGGGGACGACCGGGCGGCCGAAGGGCGTCGTCCGCGACAACGGCGGGCACGCGGTGGCGCTGCGCTGGTCGATGGAGAACGTGTTCGGCGTGGGGCCCGGCGACGTGTGGTGGGCCGCGTCCGACGTCGGCTGGGTCGTCGGGCACTCCTACATCGTGTACGCGCCGCTGCTGACCGGCTGCGCGACCGTCCTGTACGAGGGCAAGCCGGTGGGGACGCCGGACGCGGGCGCGTTCTGGCGCGTCGCCGCGCAGCACCGGGTGAAGGCGGTCTTCGCCGCGCCGACCGCGATCCGGGCGATCAAGAAGGAGGACCCGGAGGGCGCGCTGCTCGCCGGGCACGACCTGTGGGCGCTGGACACGCTGTTCCTCGCCGGGGAGCGCCTCGACCCCGACACCTACCGGTGGGCGTCGCGGATCCTGGACCGGCCGGTCATCGACCACTGGTGGCAGACCGAGACGGGCTGGCCGATCGTGGCGAACCTGCGCGGGCTGGAGCCGATGCCGGTGAAGGCGGGTTCGCCGTCGGTGCCGGTGCCCGGCTACGACGTGCGGGTCCTCGGCCCGGACGGCTCTCCCGTCCCGCCCGGCGCCGACGGCGACATCGCGATCCGGCTGCCGCTGCCGCCCGGCACGCTGCCCACCCTCTGGCAGGACGACGAGCGGTTCGTCGAGTCGTACCTGACGAAGTTCCCCGGGCACTACCTGACCGGTGACGGCGGGCACATCGACGAGGACGGCTACGTGTGGGTGATGGGCCGCACCGACGACGTCATCAACGTGGCCGGGCACCGGCTGTCCACCGGGACGATGGAGGAGGTCATCTCGTCCCATCCGGCCGTCGCCGAATGCGCGGTGATCGGCGTCCAGGACGCGCTGAAGGGGCAGGTTCCGCGCGGGCTCGTCGTGCTCAAGAGCGGCGTCCTCGCCGAGCCGGGCGAACTGGCGGCGGAACTGGTCGCGATGGTGCGCGAGCAGGTCGGGCCCGTCGCCGCGCTCAAGGAGATCACGGTCGTCGCGGGGCTGCCGAAGACCCGCTCGGGCAAGATCCTGCGGGGCGTGATGCGCGGCATCGCCGACGGGCAGGAGGTGACCGTCCCGTCCACGATCGAGGACCCGGACGTCCTGGACGGCCTGCGCCCCGTCCTGCGCCGGGACTAGGGGCGCCGCCCGGTCTGCTTCGGCCAGAACGCCGCCACCAGGCAGACGCCGGCCGCCGCGAGGACGATCTGCAGGACGGTCTCCCAGGGGCTCCAGTGGCCGTCGCCGAGGCCGAACACCTGGGCCAGGCCCGTCCCGGCGAACGCCGCGACGATGCCCGCCGCCATCAGGAGCCACACCGGCATGCCGGGCCGGCCCGGCACGAGCAGCCTCCCGAGGGCACCGATCACCGCGCCCAGGACGACGGCGGCCGCGAGCCCCCCGATGGTCATGCGCGCTCCTCACTCCCCGGTCCGGAGGACGGTGCACGAACCCCTACCCGCGTGGCGGGCGGCGACACGGCCGGACGGGGCGTCAGCGGACGACGAGCGCGTGCCGTCCCCGGGGGACGAGTTCGCCGATCACGGATGCGCCCGGGACCTCCCCGGCGACGAGCAGCCCGCCGGAGGTCTGCGCGTCGGCCAGCAGCAGCCGCTCCTCCTCGGCGATGCGGCGGAAGTCGGTGTGCGGGGACACCCACGACAGGTTGCGCCGCGTCCCGCCGGGCACGAACCCGTCCCGCACGGCGGCCCGGGCCCCGTCCAGGTAGGGGACGGCGGAGGCGTTCACCACGGCGGTGACGCCGCTCGCCCGCGCCACCTTGTACAGGTGGCCGAGCAGCCCGAAACCGGAGACGTCGGTGGCGCACATGGCGCCGCGCTCCAGGGCGGCGAGGCCCGCGTCCGCGTTGAGCCGGACCATCGTCTCCACCGCGTGCGGGAACACCTCGCCGGTGGCCTTGTGCCGGGCGTTGAGGACGCCGGTGCCGAGCGGCTTGGTCAGCGACAGCGGGACGCCGGGGCGGCCCGCGTCCAGCCGCAGCAGCCGGCCGGGGTCGGCGACGCCGGTCACCGCGAGGCCGTACTTGGGCTCGGGGTCGTCGATGCTGTGCCCGCCCGCGATCGCGCAGCCGGCGAGGGCGGCGACGTCGCGGCCGCCGCGCAGCACCTCGCGGGCCAGCTCGGCGGGCAGCGTGTCGACGGGCCAGCCGAGCAGGTTCAGCGCCATCAGCGGCTCGCCGCCGACCGCGTAGACGTCGGAGAGCGCGTTCGCGGCGGCGATGCGGCCCCAGTCGTAGGCGTCGTCGACGACGGGGGTGAAGAAGTCCGCGGTGGACACCACGGCCCGGCCGCCGCGGATCCGCAGCACGGCCGCGTCGTCGCCGTCCGGGCCGCCGACGAGCAGCGAGTCGCCGCCGCCGGTGAGGCCGGTCACGACCCGCTCCAGCACCCCGGGCGGGATCTTGCAGGCGCAGCCGCCGCCGTGGGCGTACTGCGTCAGGCGTGCGGCTGGGGCGAGGCGGGTCACCCGCACGATTTAACGCACAACTACCGCAAATGATCAAGAAACGGACAGTACGGGTGCGGTCACCGAGCAGCGAACATCCCGCCCGACCAGCACGGAAATCCGGGAAACACTTGTCCGAACGACGTTCGGCATGATGCGATTCCCCTTCGTGCAAGTCATCACTTACTTTTTCGAGGGGCGACATGGAGATTGGGGAACGGACCGTCTGCACGAGCCTGGCGGAGACCGCCGCGGAGCACGGCGGCAGGCCCGCCTACTCCGACCGGATCGACGGTGAATGGAAGACCCTGACCTGGACGGACACCCGGACACGCGCGCTGGAGACGGCCGCCGGGTTCGCCGCCCTCGGGCTGGCGCCCGGCGAGGTCGTCGCGCTGATGATGCCGAACCGCTCCGAGCACGTGCTCGCCGACCTCGGCGCCGTGCACGCGGGCGGCGTCCCGACCACGGTGTACGCGACGCTCGCGCCCGACCAGGTCGCGTTCGTCGCCGGGCACTGCGCGGCCAGGTACGCCGTCCTGGACGGCAAGGACCAGCTCGACCGGTGGCAGCCCGTCCTGGACCGGCTGCCGGAGCTGCGCAAGATCATCGTGGTGGACGCCGCCGCCTGCCCGGCCGGCGACCGCTACCTCACCTGGGACGACTTCACCGCCCTCGGCCGCGAGCGGCTCGCCGCCGACCCCGCCGAGATCGACCGCCGCTGGCAGGCCGTCGAGCCCGCGGACACCGTCACCCTGCTCTACACCTCCGGCACCACCGGCGACCCCAAGGGCGTCCTGATCACCCACTCGATGGTGCTGAACGAGGCCGCCATGGTGAAGCGCAGCTCCGTGCTGCCCGACCACCCCTCCGGCGTCTCCTACCTGCCGTTCGCGCACATCGCCGACCGCGTCCTCAGCTACTACCTGCCGATCACGCTGGCGTCCCACGTCCACTTCTGCCCGGACCCGACGCAGCTCGGCGCCATCCTGAAGGACGTGCGCCCGCACTCCTTCTTCGGCGTGCCGCGCATCTGGGAGAAGCTCATGGCCGGCATCCAGGCCGTCCTGTCCGCCGAGCCGGACGAGGCCAAGAAGCAGGCGGTCGGCTCGGCCCTCGAAGCCGGCCGCGCCTACGTCACGGCCCAGGAGTACGGCAACAGCCTCACCCCCGAGATCACCGCCGCCTTCGAGCAGGCCGACAAGACCGTCCTCACCCCGATACGCGCCCTCCTCGGCCTGGACCGCGTCGCCCAGGCCTCCAGCGCCGCCGCACCGCTGCCGCTGGACGTCGCCCGCTTCTTCTCCGGCCTCGGCCTGAAGATCTTCGACGCCTACGGGATGACGGAGACGACCGGCGCCATCACCGCCAACCTCGCCGACTCCTTCAAGCTCGGCACCGTCGGCCGCGCCTTCGACGGCGTCGAGCTCAAGCTGGCCGGCGACGGCGAGATCCTCGTCCGCGGCGCCACCTGCACCCCCGGCTACCTGAACCGCCCGGACGCGACCGCCGAGCTGATCGACGCCGACGGCTGGGTGCGCACCGGCGACGTCGGCCGCCTGGACGCCGACGGCTTCCTCACCGTCGTCGACCGCAAGAAGGAACTGATCATCACCGCGGGCGGCGAGAACATCGCGCCGTCCCTCATCGAGAACCACCTCAAGGAGCACCCGCTCATCGGCCAGGCCCTCGCCTTCGGCGACCGCCGCCCGTACGTCGTCGCCCTCATCACCCTCGACGGCGAGGTCGCCCCCGTGTGGGCCGCCGCGCACGGCATCGACACCACCGACCTCGCCGCCCTCGCCGACCACCCCCTCGTCCAGGAGGAGGTCGCGAAGGCCGTCGAGGATGCCAACGCGCGGCTCGCCCGCGTCCAGCAGGTCAAGAAGTGGCGCCTGCTCCCCGCCGAGTGGACCGCCGAGAGCGAGGAGCTGACCCCGACCCTCAAACTGAAGCGCCGCGTCGTCCACACCAAGTACTCCCCCGACATCGACGCCCTCTACGCGGGCTGACCCCGGGGGCCCTCCTTACGAGGGCTAAGATCGTTTGCGGAGGCGTGTGAGCGCCTGGTGGCCTCCCCGGCCTTCAAAGCCGACGGTCCCGAGGATCTCGGGACGGCGGGTTCGATTCCCGTACGCCTCCGCTGCGCGCCGCCCCCCGCCCGCGGGCGGGGGGACGGCGTAGCGTGGAGGTATGCGGGGGCGGAAGATCGCCTATGGCGCCATGATGGGGACGTGCCTCACGCTGTTCGTGCTGGCGTGGGCCGTCGTCCGGCACTGGTCGCACACCGCCGCGATCGCGATGTCGGTGGCGGCGCTGATCATCCCGCCGTTCGCGGCGATCGTGGCGAACTGGAACATCGACCGCCGCGACTGACGGCTACTCGGCGCCCTTCGGCTACTCGGCGCCCTTCGGCTGCGGGGGCTCCTTCATGTTGAAGCGGACCTGGTCGCCCTCGACCGCCGTGACGGTGACGATCAGCGGGTAGTCGCGGCCGTTGCCGTCCTTGACGGTGCATTCGATGGTCGCGCCGACCTCGCCCTTGAGGTCCTCCGGGCACTCGGCGGTCGCCGGGCCGATGCCGCCGTCGTCGAAGGGCGGGCCGAACTTGGCGACGATCTGCTCCTCCACCTTGGCGGCCGAGACGGTCTTGCCGATCGAGATGCTCTTGTTCACCTCGCAGGCGGTCGTGGTCAGCGCCAGCGCGCCCAGCAGGGCGGGCACGAGCAGGAACTTGCGCATCGGTGTCTTGACTCCTCGTGTCGTGTGGCGCCCCGGTCCCCTTGGGGCGCGCTTTGGCACGTTCCGATGATCGGTTCCGGCGCGACCCGGGGGCCAGGGTGCCCCGTCCCTAGGAGAAAAGGACCCGAAACAGGACGCGCTGGGCCGAACTTTTCGTTACTCATGGGTATCCGGGGTACCGTCCGGTTCATGGGGCGGATCACCGTGCGCAGGCCCGTGCTGCGGCTCAGCACGACCGGGACGCGGGGGCGCCGGCCCGACACGCTCGCGGTGGAGGAGCCGCTGGAGATCCGCGTCGCCGGCAAGCCGCTCACCATCACGATGCGCACCCCCGGGCACGACTTCGATCTCGTGGCGGGGTTCCTCGCGGCCGAGGGCGTCATCGGGGACGCGCGGGACCTCGCGACGATGCGGTACTGCGCCGACACGCACGAGCAGAACACGCTCGATGTGGTGCTCGCGCCCGATGTGCCCCCGCCGGACGACTCGATGACCCGCGCGTTCACGACGACGAGCGCGTGCGGGGTGTGCGGGAAGTCGAGCATCGAGGCGCTGCGCGCCGACCGGCCGTACGAGGTGGCCGCCGATCAGGTGCGGCTCGCGCCGGAGACGCTGGCGGCGCTGCCCGACCGGCTGCGCGAGGCGCAGCGGGTCTTCGACCGGACGGGCGGCCTCCACGCGGCCGGGCTCTTCGACGCGGACGGCGGGCTGCTCGCGCTGCGAGAGGACGTCGGACGGCACAACGCGGTCGACAAGGTGATCGGGTGGGCGCTGCGGCAGGGGCGGCTGCCGCTCACCGGAACCGTGCTCATGGTGAGCGGCCGCGCGTCGTTCGAGCTGACGCAGAAGGCGATGACGGCGGGCGTCCCGGTGCTCGCGGCGGTGTCGGCGCCGTCGTCGCTGGCGGTGGAGCTCGCCGAGGACGCCGGGATGACGCTGGTCGGTTTCCTGCGGGGCGAGACCATGAACGTCTACGCCGGTGCGGAGCGGATCGCCCTCTGACGGGCGGTACTTGTCATCACGAGCCGAAGACCAAGCGGTAACTTGTTGGTTCGGCCGCAAGAAACCACGGCCCCCTCAGTAGTTGACTGCTCCCTCAATGCAAACGCGCGCGCGGAAGTGAAGTGAGGACGGCATGACGAGGCCCCTGACAGACGGCGGAGCCGGCATCGACGAGCGCCATCCGCCGATCAAGCCTCGGCGCGTGTCCTTCGACTGGTCCACCACGCCGCTGCACTGGGTGCCGGGCGACCCCGTCGCCACGCACATCATCAACTCGTTCCACATCGTCCTGCCCGAGGGCGAGAAGTGGTTCATCCAGTGCGTGAAGGACGCCCGGCCGTACATCAAGGACGAGCGGCTCCAGGAGGAGATCCGGGGCTTCATCGGCCAGGAGATGGTGCACGCCCGCTCGCACCAGGGCGTGCTGGACCAGATCCTGGAGGCCAACGGGATCGACGTCTCCAAGATCACCGACGCGGCGGCCAAGGGCAACGCCGACCGGCCCGCGCAGATGGCGGCGCTGAAGGAGAAGAACCCGCGCGCGTGGCGCCGCCGGCTGCGGTTCGAACTGGCCGCGGTCGCCTCGATCGAGCACTACACCGCCGTCCTCGGCCAGTGGATCATGGACAACGAGCGGTTCGAGCGGGCCGGGGTGGACCCGACCATGCTGGACCTGCTGCGCTGGCACGGCGCCGAGGAGGTCGAGCACCGTTCGGTGGTGTTCGACGTCTACAAGGCCGTGGGCGGCCGCTACCCGACGCGCGTCGCGGCCTGGGTGGTGTCGCTGTTCTTCCTGTACTGGGCGCTGATTGGCGGGTCGCTGTACCTGCTCAAGCAGGACCCGACGATCAAGAAGCGGGTGACGCCGCTGCGGGTGTACCGGTCGTACCGGCGGTCCGTCCGGCAGGGGCACGTGCCGGGCATCTTCAAGCTGCTGCTCGGTGAGGCGCCCGTCTACCTGAAGCCGAACCACCACCCGTCCAAGGTGTGCTCGACCCCGCGCGCGCTGGAGTACCTGATGCAGTCGCCCGCCGCGAAGGCCGCCGGCTACGACCCGTACTAGACCCCGCCCCGAGGGCCCGTACCACCGCGCCGTACGGGCCCTCCGGCGTCCCGTGGCGCGGGTCACGCCGCGTCCCCTTGACCGCGGGACGATTCGGCGATTTATTACCAAGATGTCTAATAAAGCGGCCCGAATCCCCCTGGTGCGCAGGCGCCGGGTGCGCGGGGACGGCGTCGACCTCGCCGTCTGCGAGCAGGGCGACCCGTCGCGGCCCACGGTGCTGCTCGTCCACGGCTACCCCGACACCCACGCGGTGTGGGACGAGGTGGCCGCGCTGCTCGCCGAGCGGTTCCACGTCGTCCGGTACGACGTGCGCGGCGCGGGGGCGTCGTCCCGGCCGTTCGGGCGCAAGCGCTACACGTTCGACTACCTGATGTCCGACATGCGGGCCGTGCTGGACGCGGCGGCGCCCGACCGCAAGGTGCACCTCGTCGGGCACGACTGGGGGTCGATCCAGGGCTGGGAGGCGGCCTGCACCATGCCGGACCGCTTCGCCTCCTTCACCTCGATCTCCGGGCCGTCCCTGGACCACGTCGGGCACTGGATGCGGCGCAACCTCGCCCGCCCCACGCCGGGCAGCCTGAGGCGGGCGGCGGGGCAGGCCGCGCGGTCCTGGTACATCTACTTCTTCCAGACGCCGGTCCTGCCGGAAGCGCTGTGGCTGGGCGGGATGACCAGGCTGTTCACCCGCGCGCTGGCCGTCGGCGAGGGCGTCG
Organism: Actinomadura sp. BRA 177; assembly: GCF_013372625.1. Lineage (GTDB taxonomy): Bacteria > Actinomycetota > Actinomycetes > Streptosporangiales > Streptosporangiaceae > Spirillospora. The sequence continues at coordinate 2,759 of NZ_JABXFD010000294.1, read as the reverse complement.
AGCCGCGTCCCGGCCACCCGGCGCGGACGATGGCGCGCGACGCCGCGGCCGGGGTCGGGCTGTACCGGGCGAACATGGTGCGGCGGCTGCGCAGGCCCGCCGGCCGGCGCACGGACGTCCCGACGCAGGTCATCATCCCCACCCGGGACCTGTTCGTCTCGCCGCACCTGGTGGGCGGCCTCGGCGAGCGCGTCCCGAACCTGTCGCTGCGCCCCATCGCGGCCGGGCACTGGGTGCCCCGCAGCCACCCCGGCGTCGTCGCGCGCTGGATCACCGAGCACATCGCGGGCGCCGGCGGCGGCCCGCCCACCGCCGCAGAGGCCCGGGCGCTCGACCGGGCGCGGGTACGGCCGTAGCGGCGCCCGTTCGACGGCTCGCTCGTCGTCGTCACCGGCGCCGGCAGCGGCATCGGCCGCGCCACGGCACTGGCGTTCGCCGGGCGCGGCGCCGAGATCATCGCCGCCGACCTCGACCTGGAGACCGCGCGGCGCACCGCCGAACTCGCGGGCCGGGGCACCGCGCACGCCTTCCAGGTGGACGTGTCCGACCCCACCGCGATGGAGGACTTCGCCAAGGCCGTCCTGCACGAGCACGGGGTGCCGGACGTCGTCGTCAACAACGCGGGCATCGGCATGGCCGGGTCCTTCTTCGACCACTCCGCCGACGACTGGCGCAAGGTCCTGGACGTCAACCTGGGGGGCGTCCTCCACGGCTCACGGCTCTTCGCCGAGCAGATGGTGGAACGCGGGCACGGCGGCCACATCGTCAACACGTCGTCGGCCGCCGCGTTCACGCCGTCCCGCGCACTGCCCGCATACGCCACCAGCAAGGCGGCGGTGCTGATGCTGTCGGAATGCCTGCGCGCCGAACTGAAGGGCAAGGGCATCGGAGTCAGCGCCATCTGCCCGGGGATCATCAACACCAACATCACGCGGACGTCCCGTTTCGTGGGCCGGAACGAGGACGACGAGGCGCGCAGCCAGGAGCGGGTGGCGCGGGCCTACGCGCGGCGCGGCTACGGGCCGGAGCGCGTCGCGGAGCAGATCGTCGCGGCCGTCCGGAACGACCGTGCGGTCGTGCCGGTCACGCCGGAGGCGCGGCTGAGCTACCTGACGTCCCGCGTGGCGCCCGGTGTGCTGCGGCTCCTGGCACGCCGCGACGTGGGCTGAACAGCGCCCGCCCGGGTACCCGTAGGGTGATCTTCGGGAGGGATGCCACATGGCGGACGCCGTGGTCGTCGGCGCCGGGCACAACGGGCTCGTCGCGGCCAACGTGCTGGCCGACGCGGGCTGGGACGTGGAGGTCCTGGAGGCGCAGCCGGAGCCGGGCGGCGCCGTGCGCAGCGACCGGGGCGTGCATCCCGACTACGTGAGCGACGTCTGCAGCGCGTTCTACCCGCTCGGCGTGGCGTCCCCGGTGATGCGCGCGATGGAGCTCGAACGGCACGGGCTGCGCTGGCGGCACGCGCCGGCCGTCCTCGCTCATCCGCTGCCGGACGGCCGCTCCGCCGTCCTCGAACGCGACCGCGACGCCACCGCGACGAGCCTGGAGGCGCTCGGCGCGGGCGACGGCGAGGCATGGCTGCGGCTCTGCGCGCTCTGGGACGAGATGGGAGAGGACGTCCTGCGCGCCCTGTTCACCCCGTTCCCGCCGGTCAAGGCGGCGCTGCCGCTGGCGGTGGCGGCGCGGCGCGCGGGCGGGCTCCGCGTCGTCCGGTCGCTGCTCACGCCCGTCCGCACGCTCGGCGAGCAGGAGTTCACCGGGCCGGGCGGGCGGCTGCTGCTCGCCGGGTCGGCGCTGCACACCGACATGTTCCCCGAGTCGACGGCCGGCTCGGTGTTCGGCTGGCTGCTCGCCATGATCGGCCAGCGGTACGGCTGGCCTGTCCCGGAGGGCGGCGCGGGCGAGCTGACCGCCGCGCTCGTGCGGCGGCTGGAGTCGAAGGGCGGACGCGTCCGCTGCGGTACCCCGGTCGCGTCGGTCGTCGTCCGGGACGGGCGGGCGCTCGGCGTGCGCACCCCCGAGGGAGAGCCGGTGCGGGCGGCGAGGGCCGTGCTCGCGGACGTGGCGGCGCCCACCCTCTACGGCGGCCTGGTCGGCTGGTCCGACCTGCCCGGCTCGCTGGCCGCCGACATGCGCCGCTTCACCTGGGACCACGCCACCTTCAAGGTCGACTGGGCGCTGTCGGGCCCCATCCCCTGGTCGTCGCCGGGCGCCGGGCGGGCCGGGACCGTCCACCTCTCCCCCGGCATGGACGCCATGACCGACTACAGCGCGCACCTCGCCACCGGGCGCGTCCCGGCCGAGCCGTTCGCGCTGCTCGGCCAGATGACCACCGCCGACCCCGCCCGCTCCCCCGCCGGGACCGAGTCGGTCTGGGCCTACACGCACGTCCCGCACCGGGTGAAGGCGGACGCGGGCCCCGACGGCATCACCGGCGTCTGGGACGAACGCGAGCAGAACGCCATGGCCGACCGCGTGGAGAACGTCGTGGAGCGCCTCGCCCCCGGCTTCCGCGCCCGGATCACCGGCCGCCGCGTCATCGCGCCTCCCGCGTTCCAGGAGCACGACGCCAACCTGCTGAACGGGGCGCTCAACGGCGGCACCGCGATGATCCACCAGCAGTTCGTGTTCCGTCCCGTCCCCGGTCTCGGACGGGCCGAGACGCCGATCGCCGGGCTGTACCTGGCGTCCGCGTCCGCGCACCCCGGCGGCGGCGTCCACGGCGCCTGCGGGGCGAACGCCGCCCGCGCCGCGCT
>NZ_JABXFD010000057.1 GCF_013372625.1 Actinomadura sp. BRA 177 | reverse complement strand
CCCGACACAGTCTTCACCTTCCGCAGGAACACCGGATTAGTGTGTCACCCAGCAGCAACCGAAACCTCATGACCAGCACGAACACGAAGCAAACCGCGGAACCACGGACCGACCTGTGCAAGTCAGGTCCGACGCGCCGAACACGTGATGCGCGCGGACGTCCGGGGACACGGTGCGCACCATCGCGGCAAGGAGGCCGCCGCACGCCTCCAGCACTTGCAACAGCCCGTCCGGCCCAGCTTCACGGTTCGCATGGACGGCGTTCGCCGGGCCACCCGGCCGCCGGCTTTCCCACACGAACGGCACTTCGCCGCCCATCGGCGGCACCTTCGGGCCGAGCTGCGCGGCGTAGGCGAACAGGTCGTCGCTCAGATGCTCGACGGTCTCCCAGCAGTCCCATTCAAGCGACCCGGCCTTGGCATCCCAGGCCTCCGGCGGCGCCTCCCGAAGGACGGACACGGCGAGTCGGACGGCCAGCTCCACATCGTCGGCGGTCACGGCGGCATCTGAGATCTGCATGCCGCAACGTTAGCCGCCGGACAGTGGGTCAAATATCTGACGGGATGGCGGGTATGTGCTGCGCTGGGGATCGTTCGAGGAGAGGCGTTCTGTGTTGGTCGACCGGGTACGTCATGCCGCGCTGCTGGGGGTACGGGCGGTCCGTGCCGTCCGGAATGTGGGAGTCATGCAGCCGATACGCCCGGATCGGGCCGTGCGGCTGGTGTTCCCCTATGTGCGCTTCGGGCCCGTCCCGGCGACGGTCGGGGCCATGTCGGCGCTCCGGTTTCCCGGGCGTACGGCGCTGATCGACGAGCGCGGGACGCTGTCATACGCGGAACTGGAGCGGCGCGCCGCGTCGCTGGCCACTGCGCTCAGGGAGCAGCTCGGGGACGGACGCGTCGGGATCCTGTGCCGCAACCACCGGGGATTCGTGGAGACGATTCTCGCGGCGTCCCGGCTAGGGAACGACGTGGTTCTGCTCAACACCGACTTCTCCGCTGCGCAGCTCGGCCAGGTCGCGGAACGCGAGGGCATCGAGTTGCTCGTCCACGACGAGGAGTTCACCGGGATCGTCGACGAGTCCCATTTCGCCGGACGTCGGCTGGTCGCATGGGCCGATGGCGCCTCGAACACGATCGACGCGCTGATCGGCGACACCGAGCCCGAACCGCTCATTCCGGAGCGGGCCAGCAACGTCATCGTGATGACGTCCGGGACCACCGGCACGCCGAAGGGCGCCCAGCATGACATGTCGCTTTCGGCGCTGCTGCCGGCCGCGCTCACGCACGCAATGCGCGTCCCCGTCCGATCCGGGGCGCCGATCGTGATCGCGCCACCGCTCTTCCACATTCTCGGCTTCGCCTACACGGCCGTCGGTCTCGGGATGGGCATGCCGCTCGTGCTGTCCCGCCGGTTCGACGCGCGGGAAACCCTGCAAGCCATCGCGGACTGCGAGGCGGAGGCGCTGGTCGCGGTGCCGGTGATGCTCCAGCGCATCCTGGACGTGGACGACAAGCCGGAGACACCGAGCCTGCGCGTGGTCGTCTCCGGCGGCTCGGCGCTTCCCCCTCATCTGTCGGAGGCGTTCATGGACGCGTTCGGCGACGTCCTCGTCAACGTGTACGGCGCGACGGAGACGGGCTGGGCCACCATCGCCACGCCGGACGACCTGCGGGACGCGCCCGGCACCGTCGGGAAGCCGTCGCTCCGGCTGACCGTCAAGATCCTCGATGAGGACGGGCGGGAGGTCCCGCGCGGTGCGGTCGGCGAGGTCTACACCGGCGGTGGCCTGCGGTTCGCCGGGTACACGGGCGGCGGGGGCAAGGAGATGCTGGACGGCCTGACGGGCACCGGCGACCTCGGTCACCTCGACGAGGCGGGACGGCTGTTCATCGACGGCCGCGCCGACGACATGATCGTGTCCGGCGGGGAGAACGTTTTCCCGGGTGAGGTCGAGAACCTGCTCGGCGGCCATCCGGGCATCGCGGAGGTCTCGGTCACCGGCGTGGACGACGAGCAGTTCGGCCAACGGCTAGCCGCCTACGTGGTCCGAACGCCGGGCTCGAAGCTCGCGGAGGACGACATCAAGACCCACGTCAAAGAGCACCTGGCCAGATACAAGGTGCCGCGCGACGTCCACTTCGTCCGGCAACTCCCCCGCACCAGCACCGGCAAGATCAAGTCGAAGGCGCTATCAGGCTGAAGGCGTCCCCGGATTAGGCGGCGCCTCGGGTTTTGGCGGCCATGCAGATTCGGGCCAGGTCGTTGAGGGCGTCGGCGCGGCGTTCGTCCAGGGTGCGGCGGTCGCCCGGGGCGGCCTCGGCGAGGGTGTCGATGACCAGGGAGAACACCGGCCATTCGGCGGGGCCGATGGCGCCCTGGAAGTCGACGCCGTCCGCGAGGTCGTCGAGGTCGAGGTTGCGGGCGAACGTGGCGAGGGCGGCCTCGGCGGCGACGACGCCAATGCGCATCGCCAGCGCGGCGGGCTCGCGATCGAGGGACCGCACGGTGTTGGAACTCATGTTCGACAACATAGAACATATGAGCGATCCGCGTCGAACGTTTGGTCGAAAACGTTATCCGGCGATCGCCTGCTGGAAGAGGTACGCGTGCGTGAAGTGCAGGACGCCGTCCACCATGCTCGGACGCATGCCGGTCACCGGCCCGCCCGCCAGCTCGTCCTCCAGTTCTCGCCTTATCTGCGCGGCGACGTCGGCGGGGGTCTGGGAGAACTCCAGCCACGGGGCGAGCGGGCGGACGTAGTCGAACCGCTCGGCGCGCTTCACCTCGGCGCCCGAAGCGGTGACGAGGTCCGCGATCTGCGACTCGGTGAGCATGGTGGCGTGCGAGGGGTCACGGAGGCGCTCGATGCGGTCGGCGTCGCCGTCCAGGTCGTCCGGACGGATCAGGTCGGCGATGATCAGCGCGGCGCCGGGGCGGCTGACCCGGACCATCTCCTTCACCACGGCGTCCGGGTCTGCGACCTGGTGCAGTGAGAAACGGGTCGCGACCAGCGTGAACGACCGGTCGATGTACGGGAGGGCGGTGGCGTCGCCGTGCGTGAAGGTGACGTTCATGAGGCCCGCGTGGTCGGCGTCGCGCTTGCCTTCGGCGAGCATCGCGGGCGTGAGGTCGAGGGCGGTCACATGCCGGACGCGGTGGGCGATCGCGCGGGAGACGAGGCCGGTGCCCGCCGCGACCTCCAGCACGACGTCCTCAAGGTCGAGCTCGGGATCCATGAAGCGGACGAGCCGGTCCAGGTGACGGGTGAACGCGACGTTCAGATTCGGGTCGGCGAAGCCCGCCGCCTGCTTCGAGAACTCCTGGACGACTTTCTCGTCGTGGGTCACCGTCACCGTCGCCTCCCTCGGATGGTTGCCCGGATCATCCCCGAAACCACGTTCGGTGAACAGGGGTGAGTGAGACTCATCACCCCGATTCGGGGACAAATCACACCGCTGGGACACCGTCCAGCAGCGCGGCGAGCCCGGCCGCGTCCAGCAGGTCCGCCGGACGGACGGTGACGTTGGCGCTGACGTAGTGGAACGCCGCGCTGACCTGCGCGACGTCCACCCCGGTCAGCTCCGCCCACGCCAGCCGGTACGCGGCGAGCTGCACCGACACGAACCGCGCCTCGTCCCCGGACGGCGGCGACCCCGTCTTCCAGTCGACGACCTCGTAGCCGCCGCCCGGCGACCGGAACACGGCGTCCATCCGGCCCCGGACCAGCCGGTCGCCGATGATCGTCTCGAACGGCACCTCGATGTCGAGCGGTTCGCGCGCCGCCCATTCCGACTGCTCGAACCGGTCCCGGAGCCGCGCGAGGTGCGAGTCGTCGACGGCGCCCTCGTCGGCGGCGCCCGGCAGCTCGTCCGGGTCGAGGAGGCGCTGCTGCCCCCACCGGCTCTCCAGCCAGGCGTGGAACGCGGTGCCGCGCCCTACGCGCGGCGCGGCATGGGGCGGCGGATCTGCCGGGCCAGCGCCGCCGGGTCGCGCGCGAGCGACACCAGCGACGACACCGACAGGTGCGCGGGCAGCTGGACGACCAGTCCGTCGCCGGAGCGGCCCCGGTCGCGTTCGGCGAGCAGCAGCTCGACGTCGCGCGCCCACGCGGTCATGCGGCCCCGGTCGGCGTCGGACAGCCCGGTGTCGCCGGCCCAGTGCCGTGTCCGCCCGGCCATCTCGTCCTCGACCATGCGGGCGGCCTCGACGACCGCCTCGTACCGTTCACGGGCGGTCAGGTCGGATTGTCCGCGTTCGCCGGGTCCGATGGGCCACTGCGCCTCCTCGGGGTCGGCGAGCAGCGGGTTCGCGGCGCCCTCCTCCGGCGGGTCGGTCCATACCGGGACGGACCCGGCGCCGGCGACGCAGACGGCGCGGACCTCCTCCAGGAACGGCGACGGCCCGAGCGGACGCCCCGACGACCCCCACCAGTACCCGGTGGTGATGAGCAGGGCGGACGCGCGGGTGACCGCGACGTAGGCGAGCCGCCGCTCCTCCCGCAGGTCGCGTTCGGCGCACGCCTGGTCGAACGCGGCGAGGTCGTCCTTCTCCAGCCCGGTCAGCGCGGGCAGGTCGGCGCGGTCGCCGCGCAGCATGAACGGCAGGACGCGCGGGTTCGCCGTCCAGCGGGTGGCGTTCTGCGGCGGCGACGGGAAGATCGAGCCCTTGGCGGGGCCGCCGTTCTTCTGCGGGACGTACGACAGGCCCGGGACGACGACCACGGGCCACTCCAGGCCCTTGGACGCGTGGACGGTGAGGAGCTTGACGCTGTTGGTCTCCCCCACGCGCCCGGCCTCCAGCCCGAACTCCTCGGTCTCGGCGGCCTTGAGGTAGGCGAGGAACGCGCCGAGCGTCGGGTCCTCGGCATCGCCCGCGAACGTGGCGGCGGCGTCGATGAAGGCGTCGAGGTCGGCGCGGGCGGTGACGGGGTCGAGCCCGGACCGCGCGGCGACCTCGATGTCGAGGCCCAGCGCCCGCTCGACCTCGTTGACCAGGTCGGGCAGCGGCAGCCCGACCTGGCTCCGCAGCCCGCGCAACTCGTCCCGGAGCCGCCGCAGCCGCCCGTACCCCTCGGGCGAGTACGCCTCCGGCGAGCCGAGGTCGTCGAGCGCGTCGACCAGACTCCCGGTCTCCTGATTCAACTCCCCGACAAGCTGCCGCAACGGATCATCGCCGGCCGGCGGCGGCCCGCTTTCCCCCGGCGACACGGCACCCGGCGCGATCCGCGGCAGCACAGCATCCGGCGCAGCACCGGGCAGGACGTCCGGCGCAGCACCCGGTGATGGAGCAGGCGGTGGTGCGGCGTCGGGTGGGGTTTCGTCGTGGGGTGGGTCGGGGCGTTCTGGTGGGGTTACGTCGCGGGCGGACTCGGTCGCCAGGGTGCGGGCGCGGCGGCCCAGGGCGACGAGGTCGCGGGGGCCGAGGCGCCAGCGGGGGCCGGTGAGGAGGCGGGCGAGGGACGCGCCGGCGGTCGGGTCGTGCATGACGCGCAGCGTCGCGACGACGTCCTGTACCTCGGGGACGGTGAGGAGCCCGCCGAGCCCGACCACCTCGACCGGGATGCCGCGCGCCTCCAGCGCCCGCCTGATCAGCGGGAACTGCGATCGCTTGCGGGCGAGGACGGCGACGTCGGAGTACTGGAGCGGTTCCGGTTGCGGGCCGCCGTCGGGGGCGGTCTCGGGGTCGGCGGCCATGAGCCCGGCGATGCGCGCGGCGATGCGGTCGGCTTCGTCCTCGACGGTGGGGAAGAGAGCGCATTCGACGCGTCCGCGCCCTTCGCGCCCGGCGCCCGGAATGAGGCGCGGCACGGCCTTCGTCTCGGCGCGCAACTCCTCCTGGACCTTGGCCGCGGCTTCAAGGATCAGCTCGCCGTTGCGGAACGAGCGGCTCAGCTGGACGACGGGCGCCGCCACCGGGCGCCCCCCGTTGACGCCGGGCTGGAGCGGGAAGTCGTGGGCGAACCGCAGCAGGTTCCCGGCGCTCGCGCCGCGCCACCCGTAGATCGATTGGCACGGGTCGCCGACCGCCGTCACCGGGTGCCCGCCCGCGAACAGCGACCGCAGCAGGACGAGTTGCGCCTGCGAGGTGTCCTGGTACTCGTCCAGCAGGACGACGGAGAACCGGGACCGCTCGATCATCCCGACCTCGGGATGCTTGGAGGCGATCCGTGCGGCGAGCGCCATCTGGTCGCCGTGGTCGATGACCTCGCGGTCGGCCTTGGCCCGGCCGTAGGCGTCGATCAGCGGCATGAGCTGCTCGCGGACGGCGTGCTTGGCGAGGATGTCGCGCTGCGCCTTGAGCGGCTTCTTCACCACGGCGAGCCGCTCGTCCAGCCAGGCGCCGACCTTGCGGACGTCCTCGGCCGTCCGCAGATGCTCCGACAGGTCGCCGGCGAGTTCCATGACGGCCTTGGTGACGGTGTCGGGCTGCCATTCGATGCGGTCCATGGGCCCGTGGTAGGCGTCGACCACGCGCGAGCAGATCTGCCAGGCGACGGCCGGTGAGATCAGCCGCATGGTGGGTTCGAGGGCCTCGCGCAGGGCGTGGTCACCGAAAAGGCGTGCCGCGTACGAGTGGTATGTCGACACCATCGGCTCGCCGTCGAACAGGGCCTCGCCGCCGAGCCGCTCCAGCTCGTCCCCCGGCAGGACCTCGCGGAGCTTGTCGAGCCGTTTGCGCACGCGCACGCCGAGCTCGGCGGCGGCCTTGCGGGTGAACGTCAGCCCGAGGACGCGTTCCGGCCGGACGAAGCCGTTCGCGACCAGCCACACCACCCGCGCGGCCATCGTCTCGCTCTTCCCGGACCCGGCGCCCGCGATCACCGCCATCGGCGCCATCGGCGCCTCGATCACCCGCGCCTGCTCCTCCGTAGGCGCCGGGATCTCCAGCAGCCGGGCCAGCTCTCCCGGCGTGATCACCTCGCTCCCCCCGAGCTAGTCCGTCAGTCCCCGACCTGCCCGCCCTCGTCATGGACGGGGCAGCAGGAGCGTACGGGACAGGTGCGACACTTGTCGTTCGCCCTCGCCTGGAAGACGTCGCTCGCCATGCCGGTGGCGACGATCTCGATGAGCTTCTTGGGCCATTCCGGGTCGGCGTCCTCGGCGGGCGGCGGCTGCTCCTGCTCGCGCGCCTTCGCGGTGAACGCGGCCTTGCCGACCTGGATGAGCTTGGCGCCGCCGGGCTCGATCAGCCCGTGCCGCTCGAACGCGCCGAGCATCACCGCGTACTGGTAGACGCCGAGTTGCGGGTGCCGCGCCAGGTCGTCCTTGGGGACGGCCGTGGAGGACGTCTTGATGTCGATGATGACGGCGCGGCCCTGCTCGTCGCGTTCGGCGCGGTCGATGCGACCCTTGATGACGACGCGGCCGAGGTCGACCTTGAACGACTCCTCCAGCGCGACGACCTCGTTGGGGTTGTCGCGGTGCCAGTCGAGGAACTTGTCGACCATCTTGGTGGCCTGGTCGCGCTGCTTCTCCGAGTACCAGGAGCTGCGGAACTCCAGGTCGTTCCAGATCTCGTCGAGGCGCTCGGCGACGTGGACCTCGTCGATCCCGTCGTCGGCTCCGGCCATTTCGGCGACCGCGTGGATGACCTTGCCCATCGTGCTGTACTCGTTGGGCCCGCCCTCCTGCGCGCCGACGGCGGAGGCGAGCAGCCAGCGAAGCCCGCACGTGGTGAACGCCTCGACCTGCGACGGGGAGATGGTGATCTGCTCGTCGTCGGTGAACGCGGGCCCGGGGTCAGAGAGCGCGGTGATGGCGTACCAGTTCTCCGGCTTGGCGCCCCGCACGCCCGCGCGCGCGAGGCGGGCCAGGTGCGCGGCGGCGGCGCGCCGTAGCGGTTCCGGACGGGACGGGTCCGCCACCGCCGAACGCAAGTCGGCAACGAGCGCGGATAGCGAAAGCCACCGTGTCTTCTCGTCCAGTTGCGATTGTTCGATGGCACCGGGCAAGAGTTCGTTCAGGAAGCGGGACGGCCGTTCCTCGGTGTCGTCGCCGCCGACGGCCGTCACGACAAGGCGTTTGCGCGCGCGCGTCACCGCGACGTAGAAGAGCCGTCGTTCTTCGTCCATCATCTTGGCGGCCATGGAGGCACCGGCCGCAGCGTCGCCGTCCGGCTCGGCCCCAGCGGCGTGTTCGATGAGTTCCTCGACGCCCAGCAACGACCCACGAAGACGGACATCGGGCCACACGCCCTCTTGGACGCCGGCGACCACCACAACATCCCACTCCAGACCCTTGGAGCGGTGCGCAGTAAGGATGCGGACGGCCTCGCCCTCCGGTGCCTGCTCGGCCAGCGTGTCACCGGCGATTTCCTGGGACGCGATGTTGTCGACGAACAGTTCCGGCCCCGCCTGGGGAAGCCGGTCGACGAACCGTGCGGCGTGGTCGAACAGGGCCACGACGGCGTCGAGGTCACGGTCGGCCGCAGCGCCGCGCGTCCCGCCCTTGACGCTCTGCTCCAGCAGGACCTCGGCCTGCCCGCTCTCCTGCCAGACGGCCCACAGCACCTCCTCAGCGGTACCGCCGTCGTGCACAGAGCGCCGCGCTACATCAATCAGATGCGCGATCCGTTCAGCGGGCGCTCGCACCTTTTCATTGACGAGAATCAGCTCGCGAGAGTCGTTGACCGCCGCGATCAGAAGCTCCCCTAGCGGACGGCTCCCACCCGACAATTCCTCCAGATCGCGCAACGCCCGCTTGAGCCGCCGCATGGCCAGCGCATCAGCACCCCCAAGCGGACCCGTCAAAAGGTCCTCTGCAACGACCTCGTCCAGGAAGCCCTTCTTCAACGCGGCCCGTAGCAGAACCAGGAACGGCCGGACGGCAGGCTCACCCATCAGCGGAACCTCGTCGCCCGCGACGACCACCGGTACACCGGCCTGGGCGAGCGCACGCCGAAGCACCGGAACCTGTCGCACGGCACTCCGCACTAGGACGGCCATACGCGACCACGGCACACCGTCCAGCAGATGGGCGCGCCGCAATTCGTCGGCCACCAACGCCGATTCCTGGCTCTCCGAGTCGGCGATCACGGCCCGCACTTCGCCGTCGTCCAGTTCCTCAACGGGATGCAGCGCGCGGTGCTCGGCAGCCCCGGCTGACCCGGCAGGCAGCCGGCGCGCGATGCGGCGCGACGCCGTCAGGATCTCGGGCCCCATCCGGCGGCACGTCCGCAACGCCACTACAGGTGCGGGCTCGCCGTCCAAGGTGAGGAAGCGGTTGGGGAACTCCTGAATCCCCCTTACATCGGCACCACGGAACCCATAGATGGACTGGTCCGGGTCACCCACCACGACAAGGTCACGTCCCTCCCCGGCGAGGTAGTGCAGGAGAGCTTCTTGCGCGGGGTCGGTGTCCTGGTACTCGTCCACGAACACCACGTCGTAGGCGTCCCGCTCCCGGATCCGCACCTCTTCCTCGGCGAGCATGTTCGCGGCCATCTGAATCAGCTCGCCGTAGTCGTACGTGGGCACGGGGTCGAGCAGGAAGCGGTCGACGTACCGGTCCATGAACCCGCCGATGGCGGGCCAGTCGTCCCGCCCCCGCATGCGTCCCAACGCAACGAGGTCTTCGGCCACGTACTGACGCTCAACGGCCCGCAAGGTGAAGTCACGCAACTCTTCGGCGAACCCACGCGTCGCCAAGGCGGCTCTCAGGCGCTCCGGCCAGTCACGTGCTCCGTCCGCAAGCTCGCCCTCCAGCAACCGGCGCACTTCCAAGAGCTGCTCTGGCCCGGACAACAGCCTGGGGGCGGGCTCTTCGTTCAGCACCGCGTCCCGCCGGATCAGCGCATACGCGTAGCTGTGAAAGGTGAGCGCCAAGGGCGTGCGCGTCGTCCGATGGAGGCGCCCGGTGATCCGCTCCCGCAGCTCCCCCGCCGCCTTACGGCTGAACGTCAGGACGAGCACGCGCTCGGGATCGACGCCGCGGTTCTCGATGCGGTCGACGACCGCCTCGACGATCGTCGTCGTCTTCCCGGTGCCCGGACCCGCCAGCACGAGCAGCGGTCCCCCGGCGTGCCCGACCACCCGCCGCTGCTGCTCGTCGAGCACAGGCGGGACGGCCCGCGCGGGACCGGCGCGGCGCACGAGACGGTAGGAACCAGTGGGCACAACAGTTCATTGGAACAGATCACCGGGACGGTTCTGACCACAACGCACGTATGTCGCCAGGGAGAAAACCCACACCGCGCCCTCAGGCCGTGGCGACCTTCTCCCTGAACGCGCGCAGCGCCGCCGCGCCCACCGCCTTGTCCTGCTCGCCGTTGCCGCCGCTGACGCCGACGGCGCCGACGACCTCGCCCTCGTGGACGATCGGGAACCCGCCCACGAAGACGGCGAACTTTCCGGGGTGCATCTGGTTGATGCCGAACGCCTCGTTGCCGGGCAGCGCGGGGCCGTTCGGCGGCTCGTTGAACTTGTGGGTGTCGCGCTGGTGGCCGGCGGCGGTGAACGCCTTCGCGATGGCGATCTCGACGCCGGTGAGGCGGGCGCCGGTCATGCGGTGCACGGCGATGGGGTGGGCGCCGTCGTCGGCGATGCAGACGGTCTGCTTGACGCCGATCCGGCGCGCCTCCTCCTCGGCCGCGGTCAGCATGACGAGCGCGTCTTCCAGGGTGAGCCGGTGGACGGTGTGCAAGGGGGCCTCCAGTCGGGCGCCACCCCGCATTTGAAATGTGGGGTATTGCCGGATTCGGAACGGTAAAGCAGGATGTGACAGACGGTTTTCCCTTTTCCGTGCCGTCCGCCACGAACTCCTCCACTCCCGTCAGTCTCGGAGGACCGCGTCCGTCGAGGCTATGTACACTCTGCCGAACGAACCCGACGGGATGTGGGCACATGGCACATCACCCTGCGATCGTGACGACCACCGACGGGCACGTGCCGGTCGGGACCCTGCTGGCCGAGCCGCTGCTGCGCGGCACCCTCCTCGCCGGACGCGACGGGCTCGGCCGCGGCGTCGGCTGGTGCCTCCCGCTGTCGGAGACCCGCCGCTACGGCGAGGAGCACGACACCGATCTCGCCGGCGTCGCCGTCCATCTCCCGGTGACCGCGCTGGCCGCGCCGGACGAGGCCGCCGCGCTGATCGCCGGCCTCGCCCGCCGGGCGTCGAGTCCGACCTGGTGGCGGCGGCGCACGCGGCCGACGCGGCGGGCGTCCCGCTGCTGGCCCTGCCGGCGGAGGCCGACTACCGGGCGGTGAGCCGGCTCATCGGGCAGAAGGCCCTCGCGCAGTCCGCGCACATCCTGGAGTACGGGTCGCGCGTGCACCGGATGCTCGCGGAGGTCCTCGCGCGCGGTCCCGGCGTGCCGGCGATGGCGCGCGCGGTCGTCGGCCTGTCCCGGTGCAGCGTGCTGATCTGCGACGCCGACGGCGACCGCCTGGCCTGGGAGGAGGCGCCGGACGCCGCGCCGCCCGACCCGGACGCGCTGCTGTTCGCGCTCCCGGACGACCTCGCCCGTCCCGAGGACCATCCCGAGTTCGCGGACGGCAGCACGCACACGGCGGAGGTGCGGATCCGGATCGTCCCGGACGGCCCGCCGGTGTACGTGCTCGTCACGCCGGTCCTGGTGGGCGGGCAGGTGTTCGGCCGGATGCTGATGGTGGAGCGCTCCAGCCCGCCGGACCCGCACGACCTGGCGCAGCACCGGGTCGTCGCCGAGCACGGCGCGACGCTGATCGGGTCGGAGATGCTGCGGCAGCGGTCGGTGCGGGCGGCGGAGGAGCGGGCGCGCGGCGACTTCGTGGAGGCGCTCGTCCACGGCCGGTTCGCCGACTCCTACGAGCTGGGCTCGCGGGCCCGGCACCACGGCTTCGACGTCGACGGGCACTTCGCCGTGCACGTGGTGGCGGCGGCGTCGCTGCTGCCGGTCGGCCGCGACTACCTGCGCCGGACGGTGACCGCGACCCGCACCGCGCAGAACCTGGAGCCGGGCGGCTGCGCGCTGACCGCCGCGATCAGCTCGACGATCGTGGTGATCCAGCAGGTCACGGCGCGGCACGACCCGATCAGGCAGCGCGGGGAGGCGGCCCGGTTCGCCGACCGGCTGCACCGGGCGCTGCTCCCCCAGCTGGGGGACGATCTGCGCGTCACGCACGGCCGTCCGGGCGAGGGCGCCGCCGGTGTCGCGGCCGGGTACCACGAGGCGCGGCTGACGATGGGCCTCGCCCGGCACGCCGCCGCCGATCCGGTCTGCGGCTACGACGACCTGCGCGTGTTCGCGGCGCTGAAGGACGTCGCGGACAGCGCGGAGGCCCGCTCGTTCGCCCGCGAGACGCTCGCCCCGCTGCGCCGCGCGAACGGCGGCGACCTGGAGCAGATCGTGCTCGCCTACATCAGGACGTCGGGGAACCTGAACGCGGCGGCCCGCGACCTCGGCCTGCACCGCAACACGATGCTCTACAAGCTGGACCGCGCGTCCCGCGCCCTGCGCATGGACATCCGGTCGGCGGACGCCCAGTTCACGTTCTGGCTGGCCCACCACATAGACAAGCTGACAACGGTGACCGGCACCCTCGCCGACGAGATGGCCCCGCCCGCCGCCACCCCCCGCTAACGCCCCGTTGACTTGCGGCGAGTTGTTGTTATGGGAGGGCGGATAACAACAACATGCCGCAAGTCAACGGGGGGTGGGGGTGGTGAAGGTGGCTAGGAGGCCGAGGGCGGCTGTTGCGGCGCAGGCGGCGAATACCACGCCGAAGGCAGGGGCCTGGTCGAGGACGGCGCCGACCCACGCGGCGCCGAGCGCGGAGCCGCCGAAGCGCAGCAGGTTGAACAGGCCGAGGCCGGCGCCGCGCCGCCCGGCGTCCGAGCGGGTGGCGCCGGTCGCGGCGGGCGTCTGCACGAACGCGACTCCGGCGCCGGTCAGGGCGAGCGCGGCGAGGAGCCACGGCACCGTCCAGGACGAGGCGAGGACGACGGCGACGAGCACCTGCCCGGCGATGAGGATGACGAGGCCGCCGCGCAGCACGGCACGCGGAGACAGCCGCTCCATGAGGAGTCCCGTGACCGGCCCCAGCACCGACATCATGACGGGCAGGCTCAGCAGGACGGCGCCCGCGTAGAGGGTGCCGGTGTGCCGTTCGGTGGTGAGGTAGACGGGGACGGCGAGGAGCGTGGCGCCCAGGCAGAACATCTGCGCGAGGACGCTGAGGCAGGAGCGCAGGTAGCGGGCTTCGAGCAGGAGACGCGGCGGGAGGAACGCGTCCGGACGTCCACGCGAGGACGCGACATAGGCCGCGGCGGCGAGGAGCCCGGCGAGCGACCCCGACCAGACGACCGGCGAGGTCGCGCCGAGGGTCGCGGCGGCGGACGTGGCGCCGAGCCCGAGCCCCGCGGCGAGCGTGAGCAGGGCGGCGCCGCGCCAGTCGAGCGGGACGCGCCGCGCCCGTCCCGCCGGGACGAACCGGACGGCCAGCGCGGCGGCGGCGATGCCCAGCGGCACGACCGGCCAGAACACCGCGTGCCAGCCGAACCAGGTCGCGAGGCCGCCGCCGAGCGTGGGCCCGGCGGCCTGCCCGACGCCGTTGGCCGCCGCCCAC
>NZ_JABXFD010000109.1 GCF_013372625.1 Actinomadura sp. BRA 177 | reverse complement strand
CCCGGTGGTTGGGGGGGGCGGCGGGCCTCGGCCGCGTCCGCCGCCCAGTGCACGGTGCCGCCCGCCTCGGTGACGGCCCGTTCCAGCTCCTCCAGATGGACGCCGGGGTTGCGCCGCGCGCCGCCCCCGATGGCGCGGCCGGCCTCGGGCAGGTCCGCCCGGTCGGCGGGCGCGCCGGACGCGGCGGCCGCCCGCTCGCGGAGGGCGGCGGTCGCGCCGCGCAGGTTGCGGCGCAGGCCGGTGTCGGCCAGCGCGGGCCGTGCCGCGGCGGCGAACTTCGGCATCGGCAGCGGGACGGGCCCGCCCGGCTGCGCGCCGGTCACGACGGCCCCGTCGCCGCGAGGATCTCGGCCAGGTGCACGGTCCGGACGCCGGCGCGCAGCCGGGACAGCGCCCCGCCGATGTGGGCGAGGCAGGAGTCGTCGACCGCGCACACCACGTCCGCGCCCGTGCCGCGGATGTGCCTGACCTTGTCGGCGACCATCGCGACCGACACGTCCGCGTTCTTCATCGCGAACGCGCCGCCGAACCCGCAGCACTCGTCCGCGGCGGGCAGCTCGACCAGGTCGAGGCCCTGCACCGCGCGCAGCAGCCGCAGCGGCCGGTCGCCGACCCGCAGCGACCGCAGCGACTGGCAGGACGGATGGTAGGTGACCCGGTGCGGGAAGTACGCGCCGACATCGGTGACCCCCAGGACGTCCACGAGGAACTCGGTCAGCTCGTAGACGGCGAGGCCCTCGGCGGCGCGGGCCAGGCCGGGGTCGCGGGCCGCCCGCGCGATCCTCGGGTAGGCGTCCCGGACGGCGGCGGTGCAGGACGCCGACGGCGCGACCACGACGTCCCCGCCCTCGAACGCGGCGGTGTACGCGCGGGCCAGGTCGGCGGCCTCGCGGTGGTAGCCGGCCGTCCAGTGGATCTGCCCGCAGCAGGTCTGGCCAGGCGGGAATACCACCTCGTGCCCCAGACGTTCCAAAAGGACGGTCACGGCCCTCCCCGTATCAGGGAAAAGCGCGTCATCGAAGCACGCGACGGACAACGCGACCCGCATCGGCCTCACTCCCCCTACGCCGTAAGGCGTTCCCCCGTCCGACATCGTAGGGGTTTCGGACCTGTCGGCGTGTCGTTCTTCATCCGTTATCGCGCGGGAGGGACCCTATGCCTGGCACCTCGGAGTGAGGAGGGTCACGTCCGCGCGGTACTCCGGTACCAACGGACAACCGTCCCAACGGGCTATAGCCGATAGGGGCGAACCACTCCACACTGGGGTGCGTCAATTAAGGAAAGCACCACGACCGACCAGTAGTTGAGACCGGAGGCACACGATGTGCCCGCACCAGCCGCCCTGTCCCTCGCCCGACGCACCCGACCGCGACGCCGCCCGGACGCTGGCCTCGCACCCCGAGCAGGGGTGGAGCCTGCTGTGCAACGGCGTCGTGCTCTTCGAGGACACCGGTGAGCTGCTGCCCGACGGGGGAGTCATCGCACCGCACCGGCCGACGGACCTGCAGGCGCCGTCCGCCGCTTGACCGGTCTCCATCGGGGGACTAGTTCAAACGGGTGATCATCCTCGGGGGCAACGCTCACCTCCTCGGCCTCCGGGTCCGCACCGGACCCGGAGCGGCCTACCCCTCGGCCCGTCCGCTCCGGACGGGCCGTTCGCATGTCCGGCGCCGGGCGGCGCGCCCGCGGCGGCTACCGCGCCGCCCACTTGCGCAGCCACGGCTCCGCCGCCCGGCCGACGGCGGCGGGGTCCTTGTTCAGGTCGTGCCGCTCCCCCGCCAGCACCGCGACGTGGGCCGCGTCCGCCTCGTCCGGCACGCCGAACGGGTCGCGGTCGCCGTTGACGACGAGGACCTCCACCCCCGCCGCACGCAGTTCGCCGACCCGCGTCTTCTCGGGCTTGCCGGGCGGG
Source organism: Actinomadura sp. BRA 177 (assembly GCF_013372625.1). GTDB lineage: Bacteria > Actinomycetota > Actinomycetes > Streptosporangiales > Streptosporangiaceae > Spirillospora. The sequence continues at coordinate 11,720 of NZ_JABXFD010000109.1, read as the reverse complement.
TGCAGCGGGAACGCCAGCGCCACCACGCCCTCGGCCCCGGCCGCCGGCGCCGTCCGGCACGCCACCCGCGCGCCGTTGCTCCGGCCGCCCTGCACGAGCGGGACGCCGGCGAACCTCTCGCGCAGCATCCCGATGATCTCCAGCCAGGCCTCGTCCTGCTTGACGGGCGAGCCGGGCGCGCGGCGTCCGGCGAACCGGAACGGCTGCGTCACCCGCGCGACGGCGCCGCCGAGCCCGAGCGCGGTCTCCCGGACGGCGAGCAGGTCGGGCGCGTCCACGCTCCCGTTCGACCCGTGCGTCAGGACCAGCAGGAACGCCGGGGCGTCCACCTCGTCCAGCACCACCTCGGCGGGCCCGTGCGCCGTCACGACCTCCATGCGCCCACCGTAGCGAGCCGCCTCGCCGACTAGAGCTCCGGGCGGGGCGCGCCCATGGCCAGGCGGAGGCGCTCGGCGAAGCTCTCGTGCAGCAGCGGGCCCCACGGGTAGCCGTCCGGGACCCGGACCGCGCCGCCGAGCACCTCGTGGGCCTCGTCCGCCCGCCCCTCGGCGTACCGGACGGCGAGCAGCGCGTACATGTGGTCGAGGGCGCCGAACGCCTCGCCGGTGAGCGCGGGGAGCGTCCCGTCCGACACGGCCTGCTCGACGACCGGCTCCCACCACAGGCCGTCGTCGCCGTCGTCCTCGCCGAAGTCGCGGCGCAGCCGGGCCCGGACCTGCGGCGCGATGCCCGGGTCGGCCAGCCCGCGCCGCCACACCTCGCCCGCCTCGCCGCTGCGCGGGCGCGCCAGCAGCCCGGTGGCCAGCGGCCCCGCCCCCGGGTCGGGCGGCTCCTCCGCCAGCGCCGCGCCGAACGCGCCGATCGCCTGGTCGAGGTAGGAGATGCCGAGCGCGACGGCCAGCCGCGCGTACGCGTGCGGTGCGGCGTCGCGGTCGATCAGCCGGAGCCCGGCGGCCAGGATCCGCTGGGCCCGCGCGGGGTCGCCGCTCTCCAGCAGCCGCTGCGCGAGGTCGTGCGCGGCGAGCGGCCCGTACTCGGCGTCGCCCGTCCCGATCGCGGCCTCCCAGTGGTCGCGCGCCGCGTCGAAGTCGCCATCGTCGTCCGCGATGCGGGCCAAGGCCAGATGGGCGGGCGGCAGGTAGGCGGGGTTGCCGAAGTCGACCACGGCGCCCCACGCGGGCGCCGCCGCGCCGGGCTCACCGGCCCGCTCGTACGTGAGCGCCAGATGGTAGGCGGCGCGCGGCCCGTACTCGGGGTCGGCGGTCGCGATCGCGACCTTGTCCGCCTCCCTGGCCCGCTCCACCTCCCCCGCGTCGTCGAGGACGACGGCGAGGCCGAGCGCCGCCTGCGCCCGGCACGGCGTCCCGCCCATGGCGAGCACCTTCTCGAACAGCATCGCCGCCTGCCCGGCCTCGCCGTTCTCGGCGAGGTCGCGGGCCTCCTCGCACATCTGCGCCGGGTCGGACGTCTCGTCCGGCAACTCGCTCATCGGCCTCTGCCCTCTGGGGGTTCCTCAAGTCCGCACCGAGACTAGCGAGCCGCCCCCCGCCGCGTCCCGCGACGACACCCCGAAATCCCCACCAAGATCACGAATCGGATCCCGCACCGGCCTCACGGCATGAGGCTCAGTGCCCGGCGACGCGGGCGACCGCAGCGACGCCGCGCACAGGCGCGAGGGGTTCCAGGGGGTCGCCCCCTGGGCCAGCTCAGTCCTCGAAGGCCTCGGGGGGCGGGCAGGAGCAGACGAGGTTGCGGTCGCCGTAGGCCTGGTCGATGCGGCGGACCGGGGGCCAGTACTTGGTCTCGCGCAGGGACGGGACGGGGTAGGCGGCCTCGTCGCGGGTGTAGGGGTGCTTCCAGTCGTCGGAGAGCAGGCAGGCGGCGGTGTGCGGGGCGTTCTTCAGCGGGTTGTCCTCGCGGTCGTAGCCGCCGTCGGCGACGCGCTGGATCTCCCGGCGGATCTCGATCATGGCGTCGCAGAAGCGGTCCAGCTCGGCGAGGTCCTCGGACTCGGTGGGCTCGATCATCAGCGTGCCGGCGACCGGGAAGGAGAGCGTGGGGGCGTGGAAGCCGTAGTCGATGAGGCGCTTGGCGACGTCCTCGGCGGTGATCCCCGTCTCCTTGGTGATCTTGCGGAGGTCGGCGATGCACTCGTGCGCGACGAGGCCGTTCCGGCCGGTGTAGAGGATCGGGTAGTGCGGGGCGAGCCGGGCGGCGAGGTAGTTGGCGCCGATGATGGCGCCCTCGGTGGCGGCGCGCAGGCCGTCCGGGCCCATCATCGCGATGTAGGCCCAGGAGATCGGCAGGATGCCCGCCGAGCCCCACGGGGCCGCGGAGATCGGGCCGACGCCCGTCTCCGGGCCGGCCTCGGCGCGCAGCGGGTGGTTCGGCAGGAACGGGGCCAGGTGCTCGCGGACGCCGATCGGGCCGACGCCGGGGCCGCCGCCGCCGTGCGGGATGCAGAACGTCTTGTGCAGGTTGAGGTGCGAGACGTCCGAGCCGAACTCGCCCGGACGGGCGAGGCCGACGAGCGCGTTGAGGTTGGCGCCGTCCACGTAGACCTGGCCGCCCGCCTCGTGCACGGCCGCGCACACGTCGGTGATCGTCTCCTCGAACACGCCGTGCGTGGACGGGTACGTCACCATGATCGCGGCGAGCTGGTCGCGGTGTTTGCTGATCTTGGCGTGCAGGTCGTCGAGGGCGACGTTGCCGCCGTCGTCGCACTTCACGACGACGACGCGCATCCCCGCCATCACGGCGCTGGCGGCGTTGGTGCCGTGCGCCGAGGAGGGGATCAGGCAGACGTCGCGGTGCTCCTCGCCCCGGGACGCGTGGTAGCCGCGGATGGCGAGCAGGCCGGCCAGCTCGCCCTGGGAGCCCGCGTTCGGCTGGACGGAGACCTTCGCGTATCCGGTGATCTCGGCGAGGAAGTCCTCCAGCTCGCCGATCAGCTCGACGTACCCGGCGGCCTGGTCGACCGGCGCGAACGGGTGGACGTTCGCGAACTGCGGCCAGGTGATCGGCTCCATCTCGGCGGTCGCGTTCAGCTTCATCGTGCAGGAGCCGAGCGGGATCATGGAGCGGTCGAGCGCGATGTCCTTGTCCTGGAGGCGGCGCAGGTAGCGCAGCATCGCGGTTTCGGAGCGGTGCGCGTGGAACACCGGGTGGGTCAGGTAGGGGCTCTCGCGGCGCAGCGCGTCCGGGATCGCCTCGGCCGCGTCCGGGGCGGGCGCGGCGCCGAACGCCTCCAGGACGGCCGTGACGTGCTCGGGCAGCGTGTTCTCGTCGCAGGCGATCCCGACGTGGTCGGGGGCGTCCGGGCGCAGGTTGATGCCGCGTTCGCGGGCGGCGGCGGCGACCTCGGCGGCCCGGCCGGGGACGCGGGCGAGGACGGTGTCGAAGAACGCGCCGTGCACGACCTCGACGCCGGAGGAGCGCAGGCCGGCGGCGATCTCGGCGGCGCGGCGGTGCGTGCGCTGCGCGATCGCGGCCAGCCCCTCGGGGCCGTGGTAGACCGCGTACATGCCCGCCATCACGGCGAGGAGCACCTGAGCGGTGCAGATGTTGCTGGTGGCCTTCTCGCGGCGGATGTGCTGCTCGCGGGTCTGCAGCGCCAGCCGGTAGGCGGTCGCGCCGTCCGCGTCGACGGACACGCCGACGAGGCGTCCGGGCAGCTGCCGCTGGATGCCCTCGCCGACCGCCATGTAGCCGGCGTGCGGCCCGCCGAAACCGTAGGGGACGCCGAACCGCTGCGCGGAGCCCACGGCGATGTCGGCGCCCGACTCCCCCGGCGGGCGCAGCAGCGTCAGCGCGAGCAGGTCCGCGGCGACGACCGCCTTGGCGCCGCGCTCGTGCGCCTGCGCGATCACCGGCGCCAGGTCGCGGACGGCCCCGGACGCGCCCGGGTACTGCAGCAGCACGCCGAAGAAGTCGCCGTCCGGCAGCCCGCCGGACAGGTCGGCGGTGACCACCTCGATGCCGAGCGGGATCGCGCGCGTCCGGACGACCTCGATCGTCTGCGGCAGCGTGTCGGCGTCGATGAGGAACGTCCCCGGCTCCTTGCGCTTGGACACCCGGTGCGCGAGGGCCATGCCCTCGGCGGCGGCGGTCCCCTCGTCCAGCATGGACGCGTTCGCGACGGGCAGCCCGGTCAGGTCGGCGACCACCGTCTGGAAGTTCAGCAGCGCCTCCAGCCGGCCCTGCGAGATCTCCGGCTGGTAGGGCGTGTAGGCGGTGTACCAGCCGGGGTTCTCCAGGACGTTCCGCATGATCACGCCGGGGGTGGTCGTCCCGTGGTAGCCGAGCCCGATCATGGACGTCAGCACGGTGTTGCGGGACGCCAGCTCCCGGAGCCGGTCCAGCGCGGCGGGCTCGCTCAGCGCGGGCGGCAGCTCCAGCGGGCGGGCGGTCCGGATCGCGGCGGGGACCGCGGCGTCGATCAGCGCCTCGGCGCCGGAGTAGCCGACGGCGGCCAGCATGCGGTCCCGGTCGTCCGGGCCCGGGCCGATGTGCCGGTCGGCGAACGCGGTGCGGGGCTGCTGCGGCGAAGCCACGGGGGCGAAGAACTGGGCGGTCATGGAGAGCCTCCTGGCTGCTGCGGTCGCTCAGGGCCACCGCCGGCACGGGCCGGCGGCCGGTCTCCCCCTCTGTCATCGGCACCTGAGAGCTTCACCCGCGCGGCGGGGTTTCCCCTTCGGTGAGCCGCCCTTCCCCGCGCGCGGGGATCGACGCCTGCTTTCCAGAGGTGCCTCGCCCGAGCGGTCCTTTTGCCTGAGAGGTTCCGGGGAGGTTGCCCCTTCGGCGCCCCACGCTGGCGGCGTGGGATCTCTCCCGCACAGGGTCGACGGCATGTCCTGGACGAAACCCTACCCAAAGTCGCGTCCCGGCGATCGTCCCGGGTGGGGGCCTCCCCCGCGCTGACACGGGGGCCGTCCCCACCGCGCCCGGGTGGTACCGGCCGGTACGATGTGCACACTCACCTGGGACGAGACGGACCCCGGGCCACGGGGGCGGAGATGGGACTGCGGGGTGCACAGGCGGCCGGCCGGACGCCGGGACGGCACTCGACGGCGCGCCGCCGGTTCTGGGACGCTGATCACGATGGCGGACGGTCAGGGCGGCGGTACGGCGTGACACAGACCCGCGACGGCACGGCGCGCCCCCGGCACGGCGCGACCGCGCGCGTGCCCGTCGACGAGCCCGCCCAGCCGGACCGGATCCGCCGGCCGTCCGACGCGATCAGGTTCGCGGCGTCGGTGGTGGCGCTGGCGGCGGTGATGCTGCTGGTGTCGATCGCGCAGCAGACCACGCACGGCCTGCAGACCGACATCGCGGAGGGCACCGCGCACGCGCCCCGGCTGCTGCTGACGCTGGCGACGCTGGTGTCGAGCTTCGGGGTGCTGGCGGTGCCGATCGCGTTCGCGATCGAGCGGCTGTTCCACAAGGACGGCACCCGCGTCGCGATCGCGCTGCTCGCCGCCGTGATCGCGTTCGGCATCACGGTGGGGCTGGACGACCTGGTGGTGCGGGCGGCGCCCGGCGGCGTGCTCGACTCGCTGATCTGGGGCGGCACCGAGACCGCGCCCGTGCACACCGACATCGCCCCGGTGATCGCGTTCGTCAGCGCGGTCGGGATGGCGGGCCGCGCCCGCTGGCAGGCCGCGACCTGGACGATGATCGGGCTGGCGGCGCTGACCGGGCTCACCGCGTCCTACGCCTCCGTCGCCGCGCTCGCCGCCACCTACTGCCTCGGCCGCGCCATCGGCCACGGCACCCTGTACGCGGTCGGCACGCCGAACCCGCGGCCGACGGGGACGGCGGTCGTGGCGTCCCTGGAACGGCTCGGGCTGCGGCCGAAGCGGGGCGCGCGGCTGGACGAGCCCGCCGACGACACCGAGGACGGCCGCCGCTACGGCGTCGTCCTCGCCCCCTGCCCGCCCGGCGCCCGGATCCCCGCGGGCCGCGGCGTGCACGGCGACTGGGACCTGGAGGTCCGCGTCCTGGACCGCGACCAGCAGACCGCCGGGCTGGTGTACCGGATCTGGCGGCTGCTGCGGCTGCGCGCCACCACGACCGGGCGGACGCTGCGGTCGCTGCGCCGGTCGCTGGAGCAGGAGTCGCTGATGGCGTACGCGGTGGACGCGACGGGCGCCCGCACCCCGCGGCTGGCCGGCACCTGCGAGGTCGGCACGGAGGCGGCGCTGCTGGCCTACGAGCACGTGCCGGGGCGGCGGCTCGGCGACGTCCCCGGCGAGGAGGTCACCGACGAGCTGCTGACCGACATCTGGCGGCAGTTCCGGTCGATGCAGGCGGGCCGGCTCGCGCACCGGCGGCTGCAGGACGGCGCGCTGCTGATCGGCGAGGACGGCCTCGCCTACATCACCGACCTGCGCGCCGGGGAGACGGCGGCGGGCGACCTCGCGCTGCGGCTCGACCTGGCGCAGCTCCTCACCACGCTGGCGCTGCGGGCCGGGCCGGAGCGGGCGGTGCGGACCGCCGCGGAGGTGCTGGGCGAGGAGGTGCTGGGCGGCGCGGTGCCGCTGCTGCAGCGGGTGGCGCTGTCCCGGGCGACGCGGCAGGCGCTGCGCCGCGACCGGGAGCTGCTGACCCGCATCCGGGAGCAGATCGTCCGGCTGAAGCCGGAGGTCGAGGCGGCGCCGGCCCGGCTGGAGCGGTTCCGGCCCCGGACGATCTTCAGCGTGGTGGCGCTGTCGATCGCCGCCTACATCGTCATCCCGCAGGTGACCAGCCTGGACGTCGGGTACCTGGCGGCCACGGCGAGCTGGCACTGGGTCGTCGCCGCCCTCGGCGCGGCGGCCCTCAGCTATGTCGCGGCGGCGCTCATGCTGATGGGGTTCGTCCCGGAACGGCTGCCGCTGCGCCGGACGGTCCTGGTGCAGGTCGCGGCGTCGTTCGTGAAGCTCGTCGCCCCCGCCGCCGTGGGCGGCGTCGCCGTCAACACGCGCTACCTGCAGCGCTCGGGGGTGCGCCCCACCCTGGCGGTGGCGAGCGTCGGCGCGTCGCAGCTGGTCGGGATGGTCACGCACATCCTGCTGCTGGTCCTCTTCGGCTTCCTCACGGGCTCCACCACGAAGGCGACGCAGGACCTGGCCCCGTCCCGCACGATCGTGATCGCGGTACTGGTCCTCGGGCTGCTGGCCGGCCTGACGCTCACGGTCCCCCGCGTCCGCCGCGTGGTCACGTCCCGCCTGAAGAGCATGTTCTCCGGCGTGGTGCCCCGCCTGGTGGACGTCCTGCAGTCGCCGAAGAAGCTCTTCACCGGCATGGGCGGCACACTTCTGCTGACGCTGGCCTTCGTCCTCTGCCTGGACGCGTCGATCCGCTCGTTCGGCGGCTCACTGCCGTGGACGACGGTCGTGCTGGTGTTCCTCACCGCGAACGCGGTCGGTTCTGCGGCCCCGACGCCGGGCGGTCTCGGCGCCGTGGAAGGCGCTCTCACCCTGGCGTTGACGATCTCGGGGCTGACCGCGGAGACCGCGACATCGGCGGTCCTGCTCTACCGGCTCTTCACCCTGTGGCTGCCGGTGCTGCCGGGCTGGGGAGCGTTCGCCTACCTGCAGCGCAAGGAGGCGCTCTGAACGTCAGCCGGTGCGGCGCGCCCGCCGCCGGTTGGCGAGTTCATCGTGGGGGTGGACGGGAGGGTCCGCGGCGGCGCGCTCCCCCGGGAGTTCCGCCAGGCTGCCCTCCACCTCCTGCCAGACGCGTCCGAGCGCTATGCCGAACACGCCCTGCCCGCCCTGCAGCAGATCGACGACCTCGTCCGCGGACGTGCACTCGTAGACGCTGACGCCGTCGCTCATCAGCGTTATCTGCGCGAGGTCCTGCACCCCGCGGTCACGCAGATGTATCACGGCCGTCCGGATCTGCTGCAATGAGACGCCCGTGTCCAGCAGCCGCTTCACGACCTTGAGCACCAGGATGTCGCGGAAGCTGTACAGCCGCTGGCTGCCCGACCCGTGCGCCGCGCGCACGCTCGGCTCCACCAGCTTCGTCCGGGCCCAGTAGTCGAGCTGCCGGTAGGTGATTCCCGCCGCGGCGCACGCCGTCGGGCCGCGGTAGCCGACATCCTCCGGCGGCACGGACACCTGCGTGTCGAAGAGCAGGCCCTGCTCTCCGGCACGGCGGGACGCCATATGCCTGTCGGGGGTCGCCTTGCCCTCGCCGCTGCTCACCGCCACGCGGACCTCCGGCTTCTATCATCCCGTGGCGCTTCGTCAAGGGGGTTTGACGAATTACACCACGGGTGTTCCACCAGCACGGTAGGTGCCGGTCAGGGTGTGGTCAACGTTCACCGTCGGCGCGTCGCATGCCCGGATGAACCGGCTTCACGTGGGCAAACTGCGCACCTCCGCCACGCATCAACTCCTACCCCGATGCACCGGCCCCAAAAACCGACGTTTCCCCTGCATCCCCCACCGCCCGCCTTATCCACACCACCTGGGCAGCGAGCGCCCGCTCCCGCCCCGAGATCATCCCCATTCCAAGATCACCCAAGCGTCCCCTGCCAAACACGGCAGCAACACCCGATCAAAAAAAGCAGCGCGCCGACCCCGCCATCCCGCTCCGCCCACCCCACACAGACCGCACCGAAGGTCCCAGACGCCTCCAGCTGGATGAACGCAAGACGCACAAGAACGGAGAAGCAGCGTGCCAGACCCGCACTTCACCCATCGGCCCCCAGCACAGGCCGCAGATCACACGGCTGCCTCAGCCACCGGGGGGTGCGGGGGCGGAGCCCCTGCATCGGGGGTTCCAGGGGGTCGTCCCCCTGGGTGGGCACAGGGCGCGCGAGATCGGGGAAGCAGCTTGCTGCGACCACGCCTGTCCCGAGCGGCGGCCTATCCGGCGCGGCCGAAGTCCTCTGGGGAGATCGTGTCGAGGAATTCGCGGAACTTCTCGACCTCGTCCTCCTGCTCGTCGGGGATGGCGACGCCGGCCTCTTCGAGGACGTCCTCGCTGGCGAAGATCGTGGCGCCGGTGCGCAGGGCCAGGGCGATGGAGTCGGACGGGCGGGCGCTGACCTCGACGCCGTTGGAGAAGATCAGGTCGGCGAAGAAGATGCCCTCGCGCAGGGCGGTGATGTTCACGGTGCGGAGCTGGACGCTGAGGGCGTCCAGGACGTCGCGGAACAGGTCGTGGGTGAGCGGCCGGGCCGGCAGCACCCCCTGTTGCGCGAAGGCGATCGCGGTCGCCTCGACCGCCCCGATCCAGATGGGCAGGTAGCGATCGCCCTCCGTCTCCTTCAACAGGACGATCGGCTGATTGGAGGGCATCTCGACCCGGACGCCGACGACCTCCATCTGCTTCACAGCGGCTCCCTGCTGGTTCTCGCGTTCTCGATCACCATTCGCAGCGGATCGATTCCTGACCGAACCATGTAGCCAACGTACACCCAGGGTCGGACCGCTCGTCGCGCCGCGGGTCGGGGAAAATCCTCCGCGGCGCCCATGATCAGTGGTCGAGGCTTTCGCTGAGCCCCGCGCTGACCAGGGCGGAGTGCAGTCTGACCGACAGCGCGGCGATCTCCCGGGCGGTTTCGGCGGCCTCCTCGTGGGCGCCGCGGCTGCGGCGGCGCAGCTGCGGCGCGACCATCTGCTCGATCAGGCCGACCTGGCGGTCGGCGGCGGCCTTGACGGCGCGCAGGTGCCGGACCTCGAAGCCGAACTCGCCGAGCGCGGCGGCGATCCGGCAGATACCGAGGGCCCCGCCCTCGTAGTGGGCGCCGGTGCGGTGCACGAGGCCGTACTCCTCCAGGCGGGTGAGGAGCGCCTCGTCGATGCCGGCGCCGTCGAGGAGCTGGCGGCGGGTGAGCCGGACGGCGGGGTCGGCGGCGGTGGTGTCGGCGGCCACGAGGGTGCGGGGGCGGCGCCCGGACGGCTCGCGGTCGCCGAGCGGCGGGACGTTCTCGCCGCGGTCGCGGGCCTCCAGGTGCCGGCGGATCACCCGCAGCGGCATGTAGTGGTCGCGCTGCGCGGTGAGGACGAACCGGAGCCGCTGCACGTCGCCGTCGGCGAACTTGCGGTAGCCGGAGGGGCTGCGCTGCGGCTCGACCAGCCCCTCGGACTCCAAGAACCTGATCTTGGAGATGGTGATGTCGGGGAACTCGGGCCGCAGCAGCCCGAGCACGTCCCCGATGGTCATCAGGGACCGGGCCGGCTCCGCGTTCAAACGCCCCTCCCGTTCCGTCAGCCGTGCGCCGGGTTGGTCAGGAACACCAGCCGGAACTTGCCGATCTGGACCTCGTCGCCGCCGGACAGGCCGGCCTGGTCGATCCGCTGCCGGTTGACGTAGAGGCCGTTGAGGCTGCCCACGTCGCGGACGGCGAAGGCGTTGCCCTGGCGGGTGAACTCGGCGTGCCGCCGGGACACGGTGACGTCGTCCAGGAAGATGTCGCTCTCGGGGTGCCGCCCGGCGGACGTGCGGTCCTTGTCGAGCAGGAAGCGGCTGCCGGCGTTGGGACCGCGCTTGACGACGAGCAGCGCGGTGCCCGGGGGCAGCGCCTCCATCGCCATCTGGTCGGGGCCGGCCTGCTCCTCGGCGCCCGTGTCGGTGTCCAGCGCCTCGAACCCGCCAATGGAGATCGTGGACGTGGACTCGCCGGGCGACTCGCGGTACGGCGGCGGCGCGGCCGGACTCCGGGTCAGCGGAGTGCCGCAGTTCGAGCAGAAGCGGGCATCATCCGGGTTGGCGTGACCGCACTGCGTGCAGTAGACGCTCGGCATCGATCGGCTCGGCCTCCTACCATCGGCGTGCCCCATGCTGACGTCCCGCCGCAGCGGGAGCCGCCTGCGCCACACGCGCATCCTTCACCCAACCCACGTGCCGGGGACCCGCCCCCGGCCACTGTCCAACTCACCGCCCGCGCACGGCGACGGTCGCCGCAACTTACGCGGGTATTACCCGAGGGGTCAACTGGAGCGGTGAACCGGCTGGACCAAACTACATTCGTCAATGATCGCAGGTCTACGCCGCCGCGCGGACCGCCGCGATCGCGACGCCTGAGCCGGTCGCCCGGTTTACCGCTCCCCCCGTTCCCTCTAGGGAGACCGTACCGCGCCGACGGCCACTTTCGCGCGCGGGGTGATCAGGACGGTGGCCCCGGCGCCCCGCAGCGTCCTGACGAGGCCGCCCGGGATGTTGAGCGCGGTGGTCATCGTGTGGGGGTCGCCGATGGCCAGGAACCGGTACGGGACGGACAGGAGCCGCCCGTCGATGCGGACGCCGTTCCGGTCGTCCAGAAAGTAGCTGTCGACGCCGACGCGGACGTCGTCGACCTGGACGACCTCGGCCCCGGCGTCGCGGAGTTCCTGCAGGGCGTCCAGCAGGTTGATCGCCTTGACGCGGTTCCCGGGGTCGCTGATCAGCAGTTCGATGCCGGGGCCCTCGGCGGGGAGCGTCCCGGCGAGGATGCCGTAGGTGGTCGCCCGCTCGCGCGCCTCCTCCAGGGCGGTCCCGCCCTCGGCGTCCCGTTCCAGCCGCGCCCGGGTGCCCTCCAGATCCCGCAGATCGGCCCTCAGCCGCTCGGACCGCTGGCCCAGATCGGCCAGGATCCCGACGAGCTCGTCCTGCCGCGCGGTGGCGAACGGGGAGTCGCGGTGGGGCGACCGGGAGGAGCGGGACGGACAGGAGCCGCCGGGCGGTCAGTCCTTGCACGCCATCGCTTTACGGCAGATGGTCTTGTACCAGTTGCCCTTCTTTGA
>NZ_JABXFD010000692.1 GCF_013372625.1 Actinomadura sp. BRA 177 | reverse complement strand
CGTTTGTGGTGGCGTTCTGGTGATGCCGCCCGCGCTGTGGGTGGTATGTGGTTAGATGTGTACGAGTTAACTACTCGATTTTTTTTTTGTGTGATACGGCGACCACGTAGAGCTACATTATCGTCTTCGTGGGCGGCGGGAGATGGGTATAAGGGCCAGGTCGTGCTGTGCGGCGGCCATCACGCCGCCGAGCCCGCCGCACAGCACGACGGCGCCGCGCCCGGCCAGCAGCCGCCCGGTCTCGTAGGCCAGGTCCCATTCGGCTCCGGTGCACTCGCCGGGCCCGCACACCGCCACCTGGACGGCCACGCCGGGCCTACTCGGCGCCGTGCCGGGCGGCGATCTCGTCGATCTTGGCGGCGAGGTCGAAGTCCTTGCCGGTGATGCCGCCGGCGCTGTGGGTGGACAGCGTGAACGTCAGCGTCCGCCAGCGGATGTCGATGTCGGGATGGTGGCCAGCGTCCTCGGCGGCGCGGGCGACGTCGGTGACCACGTCGATCCCGGCCGGGAACGAGGGCGCCTTGACCTGCCTGCGGATGGCGTCGCCGTCCCGGTCCCAGGCGGGCAGGCCGCGCAGGCGGTCCGCGACGGCGGTGTCGTCGAGCGTGTCGGCCATCGGCTCACTCCTGTCCATCGGCTCTGATGCCGTTCTCCTTCCCACTACATCACGCCCCTCACCCCGTGCCGAGGTCGTACAGGACGGTGCCGCCGGCGGTGGTGGCGGTGTAGTTCGCGGCGACCCATTCGCTGATCTTCCGCGCGGCGTCGCTGCCGCTGCCGGCGCGCATCGCCATGCCGCCTCCCCCGCCGATGAAGTAGTGGATCCTCCCTTGGCGGACCAGGCTCTGGAACCCGGCGAGGGTCGGGGCGGGATCGGTGCCGTTGAACCCGCCGACCGCCATCACCGGCTCCCCGGTCGCGAGCTGGTACCCGGCGGCGGTGTTGGACCCGACGGCCGCCGCGACCCAGGTGTAGGAGGCGGCGTCCGCTGTGAGCGCGGTGGTGGCGGCGGCGCCCGGGGTGCCGGCGTCCAGCAGCCCGCCCGGCCCCCTACCCCGTGGCCGTCCGGCCCCTGGGGGCTTGCGGCCGGGGCCGTTGCCGAAGCCCGTCGCTTAA
>NZ_JABXFD010000329.1 GCF_013372625.1 Actinomadura sp. BRA 177 | reverse complement strand
GGCCCTCGTCCTCGGGGGCTAGGCGCGTCCCTGGGCGGGCCGCGCCGACCGTCGCGGGCCCGCCCAGGGACACGCCCAGCTCCTTCGCCACCCGGCGTGCCGCGTCACCCGGGCGGTCGCCCGGCAGCAGCAGCACGATCTCCTCCGCGCGGTCGGCGGCGAGCCCGCGTTCCACGGCCGCATAGGACGACGCCCAGAACGCCGCCCGCTGCCGGTGCTCGCGGGACTCGTACTTCGCGCACAGCAGGACGTGCGGCGCGTTCAGATCGACGTTCACGCGCCGGGCGCGGGCCGTCAGCGCCTCCACACCCGTCTGGCGGCCGGACAGCAGGTCGTCCAGCAGTTCGCCGCGCACCCGGCCCTCCGCCTCGGTGACGCTCCGCTGGAACAGCAGCAGCAGCGCGGTGACGAGCGCGGCGCGTTCCAGGATGCGCTGGTCGGCGTCGTCCACCTCGTCGGATGTGCGCAGGACCAGCGTCCCGAGCATCTCGTCGCCGGTCGACACCGATGCGATCCACATATCGCCGCGCCTGACCGTGCGTCCCTGCGCGCGCGCGGAGTGCGCCGAGGTCGACACTCCGGCCAGCTCATCGTTGCTTAGGGCATCCGACACGACGCCCGTTGTCGCCAGCTGCCGGCCGTCCGCGTCTAGGACGTGCAGGGTGCCGCCGAGCAACTCGGTCACGACCGCACCGACGTCCTCCACTCCACCACCGCGGACAACGACGGCCGTCATCCGGTCGTGCGCGCGCGCCGCCCGCTCTACGGCCGCGCTACGCGCCTTGACCTCCTCGTTGGCGGCGCTCAGCTCGTCCAACGCCGTACGGGTCTCTTCCAAGAGACGCGCGTTGTCGATCGCGATCGCGGCGTGCGCGGCCAGCGATCCCAGGAGCGCGACCTCTTCCTGGTCGAACGGACGCTCACTCCGGTTCGCGGCGGTCAGCACGCCGATGACGCGGCTGCCCAACCGCATCGGTACGCCGAGGATGGCGACGAGGCCTTCCTCGGTGACCGCGTCGTCGATGAACCCGCGGTGCTCGAACTGCGCGTCCCCCAGGTAGTGGTCGCTGTTGTAGGGCATCGCGGTCTGCGCGACGAGGCCGACGAGGCCGGTTCCCATCGGCAGCCGCAGCCGCCGGAACGCCGCCGACACCGACCCGTCCGTCACCCGCATGTAGGTGTCGCCGCGCTCGTCGTCGTTCAGCGTCAGGTAGGCGATATCGGCGTTCAGCAGCCGCCGGGCGCGGCGGGTGATCGCCTCCAGCACCGCGTCGAGGTCGCGCAGCCCGGCGAGGTCGCCGGCGGTGTCGAACAGCGCCGCCAGCTCCGCCTCCCGCCGGGCGTGCCGCCGCATGATCATCCGGACCCGGAGCGCGGCCAGCTTGGCCGCCTCCAGCTCCTCCAGCACGGCGGGCGGCGCGCCGTCCGCCCGCGCCTGGACGAGGGGACCCTCGAACTCGACGGGGGAGGCCTCTCGGGCCAGCAGTTCGAGGAAGACGCCGCAGGACATACGGGCCATTGTCAATGGGCCGTCCAGCCGCCGTCGAGCGCGAGGGACGCGCCGGTCACCATCGAGGCCGCGGGCGAGCACAGGTAGCCGACCAGTTCGGCCACCTCGTCCGGCTCGATCAGCCGCTTCAAGGCCGCGTGGTCGAGCATCACCCGCTCGACGACCTCGCTTTCAGGCATGCTGTGCGCGCGCGCCTGGTCGGCTATCTGTCGCTCCACCAGCGGCGTCCGTACATAGGCGGGATTAACGCAATTGGACGTCACGCCGTGCGAGGCGCCCTCCAACGCAACGACCTTGGACAACCCCTCAAGCCCGTGCTTGGCCGTCACATAGGCCGACTTGAACGGCGACGCTCGCAATCCATGCACGGACGAGATGTTGACGATGCGTCCCCAACCCCGCTCGTACATGCCGGGCAGCGCGTCCCGCACCAGCCGGAACGGCGCCTCCACCATCAGCCGCAGGATCCGCGCGAACATGTCCGGCGGGAACTCGTGGACGGGCGCCACATGCTGGATGCCCGCGTTGTTGACCAGGATGTCGACGCCGTCCGCCAGCCCGCCGAGCGCGTCCACGTCCGTCAGGTCGGCGAGCAGCGGGACGCCGCCGAACTCGGCCGCCGTCCGCTCCGCCGCCTCCCCGTCCAGGTCGGCCACCACCACCTCGGCGCCGGCCGCCGCCAGCCGCCGCGCGCAGGCCCGGCCGATGCCGCCCGCGCCGCCGGTGACCAGGGCGCGCCGGGCCGACAGATCCAGCGTCCCCGAAGTCCCCGCGGACGGCCGCGGTGTCACGCTCGTCATGCGCAGAACCTACGGAGCGCACTCCCGTCCTCCCATGTGTCCCGAACACACAATCTCTGGCCGGACGGTATGGCCGGACGGCACCGCACCTTTCCGGCCATGCAACTGACCGAACCAGTGTCGGCAGGGCTAGCGTTGTGCCCGCACGGTCCAGCCCACCGCGAGGGGTATCGATGACCGACATCACGCATCGCTTCGCCCAGTCGGAGAGCGGCCTGCGCATGCACGTCGCCGAGGCGGGCGAGGGGCCGCTCGTCCTGCTCCTGCACGGCTTCCCGGAATGCTGGTACTCCTGGCGCCACCAGCTCACCGCGCTCGCCGACGCGGGCTTCCACGCCGTCGCCCCCGACCAGCGCGGCTACGCCCGCACCGGCGGCCCTTCGGAGGCCGGCCAGTACACGATCCTGCACCTGGCCGGGGACGCGATCGGGCTCATCGACGCGCTCGGCGCGGACCGCGCCGTCGTCGCCGGCCACGACTGGGGCGCGCCCGTCGCGTGGGCCGCCGCGCAGATGCGTCCGGACAAGGTGCGCGGCGTGATCGGCCTGTCGGTCCCGCACCGTCCGCGTTCCAGCAGGCCCCCGGTGGAGTCGATGCGCCGCCTGTTCGGCGAAGGCTTCTACATGGTGCGCTTCCAGGAGCCGGACGCGCCGGAGACCGAACTCGACCGCGACCGCGCCGCCACCTTCCGCCGCATGTTCTACGGCGTCTCGGGCGACGGCCCCTGCCCGCCCCTGATCGCCCCCGAGGGCGGCGGATTCCTCGACACGCTCCCCGAACCGGAGAAACTGCCCGCCTGGCTCACCGACGCCGACATCGCGACCTACGTCGAGGAGTACGCCGACAGCGGCTTCACCGGCCCGGTCAACTGGTACCGCAACCTGGACCGCAACTGGGAACTCACCGCCGCCTGGCACCGCGCCCACATCGGCCCGCCCGCGCTCTGCATCGCCGGCGACCGCGACCTCGTCGCCGTCGGCGCCCGCGACGCGATCGACTCCATGACCGACTTCGTGCCGAACCTCCGCGACACCGTCTGGCTGTCCGGATGCGGCCACTGGACCCAGCAGGAACGCCCCACCGAGGTCAACAACGCGATCCTCACATTCCTCCGCGCCCTCTGACCTGCCCCGGCGCTGCGGCGCCACCAGGCCGCATGGCCTGCATGACTCCGATCATGGATTGGCTGCGCGAGTCCTAACTCCAGGACCGGTCACTGATGGACGGGAGGCGGCGCGAAGATCACCGAGCGCGCCCGGCGGCCGAGCGCCGGGCTGCCGGCGTTCGGCGTTTCTGCCCGGACGGACAATGTCGGAGGTGCCGCCTAGGGTCGCGGTGTGAACCGCACCGACCGTCTGTACGCCCTGGTGGAGGAGTTGCGCGCCTGCGCGCCGCGCCGCCTCGCCGCGCGGGAACTGGCCGCGCGGTACGAGGTGAGCGTCCGGACGATCGAGCGCGACATCGGCGCGCTCCAGCAGGCCGGCGTGCCGATCTTCGCGGACGTGGGCCGGGGCGGCGGCTACACCCTCGACAAGAGCCGGACGCTGCCGCCGCTGAACTTCACCCCCGCGGAGGCGGTCGCCGTCGCGATCACCCTGTCCCGGGCGGGCGGCTCGCCGTACTCCCGCTCAGCTCGCACCGCCCTCCACAAGATCGTCGCCGCGATGTCGGCTGACGACGGCGCCTCGGCCCGCGAGTTGGCCGCCCGCATCCGCTTCCTGGCCCCCGCCGGGAACGACGACGCGGCGTCCGTGCCGGCCGTGCTGGAGGAGGCCGTCCTGATCCGCCGGGTGGTCCGCCTCACCTACGTCGACCGGACGGGCACCGAGACGGAGCGCGACGTCGAGCCGGTCACGTTCACCGCGTCCGACAAGGGCTGGTACCTGACCGCCTGGTGCCGGATGCGGGGCGGCTGCCGCATCTTCCGCACCGACCGCGTCCGCCGCGCCGCCCTCCTGGAGGAGACCGCCCCCGACCGCTCCACCGAGAGCATGCACGACGACATCCCGTCCGACTACGTCGTCCGCCCCCTGGAATTCGTCTGACCTTCGGCACGGACCCCACCCCTGACGAGGTCACCACCGGCTCAGGTCGCCTTGTGGAATCTGTTCGAAAACACCGACAGGGGGTTGTCGGAGTGCTCCAGGACGCTGGTGTTCACAGCGTTCGAAGGAGGAAATCGATGAGTGTTCCCGCGTTCAACACCGTGACGTGGTTCCAGGTCGGCGCCGACGCGCCGGACGAGGCCCGCCGCTTCTACGGCGACATGTTCGGCTGGAAGTTCGCGCTCGACCCGGACGACAACGGCTACGACCTCATCAGCTACCCGGGCGCCGACGCCCCGAGCGGCGGCATCTCGCACACCTCGGATCCGTCCGAGAACCACGCCCTGTTCTTCGTGCTCGTCCAGGACGTCGACGCCGCCTGCGCGCAGGCCGAGGAGCACGGCGGCAAGGTCATCGTGCCCAGTCTGACCGCGTCGAGCGGGCTGAAGTTCGCTCACCTGCAAGACCCCACCGGCAACCGCTTCGGCGTCTTCACACCCCCGTCCGCCTGAATCGTGAACCGGCAGGACCCGGAGTGCTCGGGGGCCTGCCGGTTCACGGTGGTTGGCCGCGCACTGACTCAGAAACTGGAATCGGCCTGGAAGCGGGAAGGGCCCCGAGGTAAGTCTCGGGGCCCTTCCGGTCATTGCGGCCTACACCACCGCAATGGCCTGGTTACGCGTCGCCGCCCGTGTTGCTTTCGGCGCTGCCCACGCCGCCTGCGAAGACGTCGCTGACTTCGGCGTTCAGGCGGTAGCGGTCGATCCCCTGGGAGAGGGTCTCCGGCTTTACCTCGCCGTGGCGGGCCAGGCGGGTGAGGACCGCCAGGACGATCGACGCCGCGTCCACGTGGAAGAAGCGGCGGGCGGCGGCTCGGGTGTCGGAGAAGCCGAAGCCGTCGGTGCCGAGCGAGGTGAAGTCCGTGTGCACCCAGGGGGCGATCTGGTCGGGTACGGCTCGGGTGAAGTCCGATACCGCGACGATCGGGCCGGCGACGTTGTCGAGCGTCCGGGTGACGTACGGGACGCGCTGCTCGGCGTCGGGGTTCAGCAGGTTCCACTCGTCGCACGCGCGGGCCTCGCGGGCCAGTTCGTTCCACGAGGTCGCCGACCAGACGTCCGCGGCGACGCCCCAGTCTGCGGCTAGGAGGCGCTGGGCTTCGAGCGCCCATCGGCCGCCGACGCCCGATGCGAGGATCTGTGCGCGCGGCGCGTCGGCGGCGGGCTCTGCCTCCTGGTAGCGGTACAAGCCCTTGAGCAGGCCGTCTACGTCGAGGTTCTCGGGTTCGGCGGGCTGCTGGTAGGGCTCGTTGTAGACGGTGAGGTAGTAGAAGACGTCCTCGCCGGGCGTCCCGTACATGCGGCGCAGGGCGTCCCGCACGATGTGGCCGAGTTCGAAGCCCCATGTCGGGTCGTAGTGGACACAGGCCGGGTTGGACGCCGCGAGCAGGGGGGAGTGGCCGTCGGCGTGCTGCAGGCCCTCACCGGTGAGCGTGGTGCGTCCGGCGGTGGCGCCCAGGAGGAATCCGCGGCCCATCTGGTCGCCGAGCGCCCACATCTGGTCGCCGGTCCGCTGGAACCCGAATATCGAGTAGAAGATGTACACCGGGATCATGTGCTCGCCGTGCGTGGCGTACGTCGTGCCCGCCGCGATCGCGGACGCCATCGAGCCGGCCTCGCTGATGCCCTCGTGCAGCATCTGGCCGCTTTCGGCCTCCTTGTAGGAGAGGAGGAGCTTGCGGTCCACCGCGTCGTAGGTCTGCCCGTGCGGGGAGTAGATCTTGGACGTGGGGAACAGCGAGTCCATCCCGAACGTGCGGTACTCGTCCGGGGCGATCGGGACGAACCGGGCGCCGATGTTCTCGTCCTTGATCAGGTCCTTGAGCAGCCGGACGAACGCCATGGTGGTGGCGACGTTCTGCTTGCCGGAGCCCTTCTTCATCTCGCTGTAGACGGGGTCGCCGGGCAGCTTGAGCGGCTTGGCCCGCACGGTCCGGCGGGGCAGGAACCCGCCGAGCGCGGCGCGGCGCTCGCGCATGTACTGGATCTCGTCGGAGTCCTCGCCCGGGTGGTAGTAGGGCGGCAGCGGCTGCTCCAGCGCCGAGTCGGGGATGTCCAGGTAGAGCCGGTCCCGGAACTCCTTCAGCTCGGCCTTGGTGAGCTTCTTCATCTGGTGGGTGGCGTTGCGGGCCTCGAAGTCGGAGCCGAGTGTCCAGCCCTTGATGGTGTGCGCGAGGATCACGGTCGGCTGCCCGACGTGCTCGCGGGCCGCCTTGAACGCCGCGTACACCTTGCGGTAGTCGTGCCCGCCGCGCGACAGTTTGCGCAGGTCGTCGTCCGGCAGGTGCTGGACGATCTTGCGCAGCCGCGGGTCGGCGCCGAAGAACTTCTCCCGGATGTACTCGCCCGACTCCACGGAGAACGTCTGGAACTGGCCGTCCGGGGTCGTGTTCATCTGGTTGACGAGCACGCCGTCGACGTCCTGGGCGAGCAGCGGGTCCCAGTCGCGGCCCCAGATGACCTTGATCACGTTCCAGCCGGCGCCGCGGAAGAACGACTCCAGCTCCTGGATGATCTTGCCGTTGCCGCGCACCGGGCCGTCCAGCTGCTGCAGGTTGCAGTTGACGACGAAGGTGAGGTTGTCGAGCTCCTCGCGGGCGGCGAGGCCGATCGCGCCGAGCGACTCGGGCTCGCCCATCTCGCCGTCGCCGAGGAACGCCCACACGTGCGAGCGGGACGTGTCCTTGATCTTGCGGTTGTACAGGTAGCGGTTGAACCGCGCCTGGTACACCGAGTTGATCGCGGTCAGCCCCATGGAGACCGTGGGGAACTCCCAGAAGTCGGGCATGAGCCGCGGGTGCGGGTAGGACGACAGGCCGCCGCCGGGGTGCGACTTCTCCTGCCGGAACCCGTCCAGCTTCTCCTCGGGGAGGCGTCCCTCCAGGAAGGCGCGGGCGTAGATGCCGGGCGCCGCGTGCCCCTGGATGAACACCTGGTCACCGGACTCGCCGTGGTCCTTGCCGCGGAAGAAGTGGTTGAAGCCGACCTCGTACAGCGACGCGGCCGAGGCGTAGGTGGCGATGTGCCCGCCGACGCCCAGTTCGGGACGGTTGGCGCGCGACACCATGATCGCGGCGTTCCACCGGATGTAGGCGCGGATGCGCCGTTCCACGTGCTCGTCGCCGGGGAACCAGGGTTCGTGCTCCGGCGGGATCGTGTTGATGAAGTCGGTGCTGCGCAGGCCGGGCACGCCGACCTGCAGCTCGCGGGCCCGCTCCAGGAGGCGGAGCATGACGTACCGCGCCCTGCCGCGGCCTTCGGTCTTGATGACCGTGTCCAGCGATTCCAGCCACTCCCGGGTTTCGTCCGGGTTGATGTCGGGCAGCTGGCTCGGCAGGCCGTCGCTGATGATCGAGAAGCGTTGACGTCCGGAAGCCACGGGGTCCCCTCTGTCCTTACCGTCTTTGCTGGTGAGACCCGTGGCCGCCGCGCGGGAGGCCACCGGTCCCCGGCAGACTGTTCGGTCGCTCGTCTGGTGATCCCATCGTCGCCGTTTATGACGGCTAACGCATCTCTACCAACCGGTAACCATCGTCCCCGGTCAACCGGGGTACCGGCCCGCTGACGCGGCCTTTTCCCGCCTCGCGGGGGATTGCCCCCGGCGGGGTCCGGGGAACGTATGAGGCTGGGGGCGACGACCCGCCGCATGCCCGGCACGGTCCGTCCCGGTGGCGGACGAACGAGCTTGGGAGAAGTGATGAACGGACAGATCGGAGACCGGCTGCACGTCCATGGCAACGTCGTGGGACAGCCGGACCGCACCGGCGAGATCATCGAAGTACGGGGACGGGACGGCGGCCCGCCGTACCTGGTCAGCTTCGACGACGGCCACGAGACGCTCGTCTACCCGGGGCCGGACGCCGTCATCGAGTCCCGGGAGCAGATCTCGCACTGACAGCGCCGCGCGGCCGGTGAGATCCGTGCGGGCGGGGGTGCGTCCGCCGCCGCGGATCGGGTAGACACGGGACCATGGAGAACACCGTGGTCCGGGTGGCCACCGGTACGAGTGAGGCCGTGCACGACATCACGGCCGACTGCGAACGGTTCGCCGCGTCGGCGGGCGGCGACGGGCTGCTGCACGTCTTCGTCCCGCACGCCACCGCCGGCGTGGCGATCATCGAGCTGGGGTCAGGTAGCGACGACGACCTGCTGGCCGCGCTGCGTGACCTGCTGCCGGCGGACGACCGCTGGCGGCACGCGCACGGATCCAAAGGCCACGGGCGCTCGCACGTGCTGCCCGCCCTCGTCCCGCCGTACGCGACACTGCCCGTCGTGGACGGACGGCTCGCCCTCGGAACATGGCAGTCGGTCGCCCTCGTCGACCTCAACGTGGACAACCCCGACCGCCAGGTTCGGTTGTCGTTCCTCCAAGGATGAGCGCGGCGAACCGGGGATTGCGGGGGGTCGAACCCCCGCATCGGGCAGGGTTGAACGAGAAATCCGGCCAATGAGGGCGGCAAAAAGCCCGGAAGACACTTGCGCTACAGGCCCTTACTTGTGTGGACTGTCCCGCAAACACCGCACAGGTGCGGGCGGGCCGCCCATCCCGGGGGGCTGGGAACGAAGTGCACGGCACCGTGCGGACTGACGACAATGGGAGGACTTTCGTGAGCGCGACCGCGGGTCAGGCGCAGTCTGAGCGCAGCCTGGCCGAACGGCTCGGCCTGAAGGCGGGCCAGGTGGTGCAGGAGATCGGCTTCGACGACGACGTCGACGAGGAGCTTCGTCGATCCGTCGAGGAACTCACGGGGAACGAACTGGTCGACGAGGACTACGAGGACGTGGTCGACATCGTGCTGCTGTGGTGGCGCGAGGAGGACGGCGACCTGTTCGAGGGCCTCACCGACGCGATGATCCCGCTCACCGGCGGCGGCAACATCTGGCTGCTGACGCCGAAGGCGGGCCGGGACGGGCACGTGGAGCCGAGCGACATCGGCGAGGCCGCGCAGACCGCCGGCCTCTCGCAGACCAGCAGTGTCAGCGCCGCCAAGGAGTGGTCCGGCACCCGGCTGGTCGCGCCCAAGGTCCGCGGGTAGCCGGGGGACGGTAGGCGACTTGGCCGGCAACGCGGGCGACGTCAGTGTGGACGGCGCCGATGTGGACGGTGTCAACGTGGACCGCGTCAACGTGGGCGACGAGGCACCGGACTTCGAGCTGCGGGACCAGCACGGCACCCCGGTGCGGCTGTCGGATCTCCGCGGCGAGAAGAAGGTCGTCCTCGTGTTCTATCCGCTGGCCTTCAGCGGTGTGTGCACGGGCGAACTGACCAAGCTGCGGGACGGGTTCCGGGACGCGGGCGACGATGTGCTGCTGCTCGCCGTCTCGGTCGACTCGATGTTCGCGCTGCGGGCCTGGTCCGATCAGGAGAAGTTCTGGTTCCCCCTGCTGTCGGACTTCTGGCCGCACGGCGGGACGGCGCAGCGATACGGCGTTTTCGACGAGGCGAAGGGGCTGGCGCTGCGCGGCACCTTCGTCATCGACACCGAGGGCGTGGTCCGGTGGAGGGTCGTGAACGCGATCCCGGACGCACGCGACATCGACGAGTACCGCGAGGCGCTCGCCGGGCTCTGAGCGAAACGGACCGGTTCCGGCCGCCGGGAGGGATGGCCGGAACCGGTCCCCGCACCTCTGGAGGTGTGATGCCCTGCTTCCGCTGCGGGGCGCGGCAGACCGATCCCGTGCGGGGCGCGAGCCCGTGGAAGCGCGGGGTCCGGGCGGACCACCAGGTTCTGATCTGCCCCGGCTGCCGGGCGGCCGCCGACTGGGCGGACGCCCTGGACCACTGCGCGGTCTGCGGCTCGGCCGCCCTGGTGTGCCGGCTCGGCGAGGTCGAGTGCCGCGACTGCGGGCACACCCGCGACGCCGTCCGGGACGAGCCCGGTCCGGGTGATCTCGTGCACTCCGGCGCCGAGCGGCCGTCCGGCGCGGACCGGCCGTCCGACGGGGGGCTGTCGGAGGAGGTGGCGGCGGCCCTGTCCCGCGTCCTGAAGCGCGGTCCGGCCCGCTGACCGCCGATTTCCGGGGTTTCCCGGCTTGACGTGGTGATTTGTCCGCTGCAACGCTGCGCGAATGCCGATCGTGCTGCTGCGCCTGGTCAACCGGATCACGGGACGGTCCTGGCGGGTGCCCGCGCTGGTGCTCGCCGCGGCCTTCCTGGCGGGGTGGCTGCTGATCGCGGTGTTCGAGGAGCCCGGCGCCGAGATCAAGGATCCGGTCGGCTACGTCTGGTACTTCATCGTCAGCGGCACCACGACCGGCTACGGGGACCTGTCCCCGGCCACGACCGGCGGCCGGATCGGCGGCGTGATCATCATCGTGGCCGGGCTCACCGCGGGGCTCGTGATGTTCGCCGAGCTGACGCTCTGGATGGGGAAGGGCAGAGTGATGAAGGCCAACGGCCTGGCGCACTTGCACAAGCGGGATCACGTCGTGGTCATCGGCTACGACCGCGACGCACTACGGGGCATCATCGCCCAACTGCGAGCCGACCGTGAGTTCGTGAAGACGCCCGTCGTCGCGGTGTTCTGGCCGGGGGAGTTGACGGGTGAGAACCCCGACCCCGACCTCTACGACGTGGTCGCCAACGACGACACCGCCTACGAGCGCGCGTGCCTGGAGCATGCACGGACCGCTCTCATCGTGGGGCGTTCCGACGACGAGACGGTCCGGGTGATGCTCGGCGTGTCCGCCTATCTGCGGCGGAACGGCGAGCCGCCCGTCCATCTGCTGGCGGGGCTGCACGACGGCGGCAGCCGCGCCGAGATCACCGAGGCGCTGAACCTGGTCAGTCCGGACATAGAGGCGGTCGACGTCGACGATCCGGCGGTGGTGGCCGCGGTGGTCCGCAACCCCGGGGTCGCCGCGATCTACCACAACCTCGCCAGCACGCTGGACACCGACGGCGCCCTCTACCGTGTGGACGTTCCCGCGGGCGCCGGGGAGTGGTCCCGCGTCGACGTGGCGATGTTCCTGCTGCGCCGGGGGAGCACGCTGCTCGCGGTCGGCGAGTCGCACCGTCCCAACGCCCAGTTCCGGCTGGCCTCCGCACCGGACGAGAGGATCTCGGGCGGCCAGTCGCTGGCCGTGGTCGCGCGCAAGCGCCCGATCATCCCCTGGGAGGACATCTGACAAGTTGCCGGGAGGGCGCCGGCGCGCCCGCTTGGGCGCCCTCCCGGCGGCCGCCTGCGCGCGGCCCGGGGCACAGGTCCGAAGCCCCGGGGCCTCCCCGCGCGCATGCGGAGCCTTACGCCGCCTGCCGGTGGTCGGCGTCGAGCAGGTGGTAGAGCAGGAGGAGCTGGGTGATCGCGAGGGGGTCGCTGGTGCCGGTGTCGCCCAGGCTGCCGAGCGCGCCCGGGTCGGGGAGGGTGGCGCCGGCGTGCGGGCCGAGGCGCTCCCAGATGGCCTTCTTGACGACCTGCGATTCGTCTGGTGACACGTATCCGTGGACGTGCAGGGCGTCGACGGGACGGCCGTCGGTGTCGCGGTGCAGCCGCAGGTGCAGGGCGGTTTCCGTGTCGCCCGGCCCGCCGTCCAGGACGTCCGCCAGCTCCGGGTGGTCGATGGTGGGGCGCAGCAGCAGCTCGGCGGACAGCGGCGTGCCGGGCGGGTCGAGGCGGCCCGCGACCGGCGCGAAGCGGACGACGATGTCGGCGTGCTTGCGCTGCGGGCGGATGTAGGCGGCGCTCTCCGGCTCGCGGCGGGCCAGTTCCGCCATGACCTGCTCGGGGCTGTAGCCGCGCTTGTCGCAGTCGCGGCGCACCTTCCAGGAGTGGCGCAGCGGCTCGGGCGGGTCGAGGTAGACGGTGATGTCGAAGCAGGCCCGCGCCATCCGGGTGTGCAGCGGCAGCAGGCCCTCGACGATCACGAAGTCGCGGGGCTCGACCAGTTCCGGCCGGACGAGCTCGCCGGTCGCGTGGTCGTAGACGGGCTTCAGGATCGGCTCGCCCATCGACAGCAGCTGGAGGTGCTGCTCCATGATGTCGACGTGGTTGCACTCGGGGTGCAGTGCCGTGAACGGCTTGCCGGCCCGTTCGGCGCGGTCGTAGCGGTGGTAGTCGTCCACGCACACCGCGGTCATCCGGTCGGCCCCCAGGCACTGCACAAGCCCCCTGGTCAGCGTCGTCTTGCCCGCGGCGCTGTCACCTGCGATCGCGAGCATGACGGGGCGGCGGCCCGCCCCGCGCGCCCGGAGCATATGCACGATGCGATGGGGCACCTGGCTCCTCCGTCCTGCGGAATTCAATTTTCGTACAGGAGAGTACGGGGGTGCGCGGGCGGGCTCGTCCCCCAATCGGGGGAGAGCGGGTGTGAATCACCGGAGGTCGCCTCCGCACCGGGGCTACTGATGAGTAGCTTCCGGTTGTTATCGTGCCGGAATGAGTGTCCCCGTACGCGTCGTTCTCGTCGACGACCACGAGATGATCCTCGCCGGGCTGCAGGCGATGCTGGCCGGGTTCGCCGGGCGGGTGCGCGTCGTCGGGCAGGCGGGGACGGGGGACGAGGCGACCCGGCTGGTGACGGCGCTGCGGCCCGACGTCGTCCTGCTGGACGTCCGGCTCGGCCCGGAGAGCGGCCTCGACCTGTGCCGGCTGATCACCGGGCGCGTCCCGGAGGCGCGGGTGGTGTTCCTGTCGGTCTACGACGACGAGCAGTACGTCTTCGAGGCGCTGCGGGCGGGGGCCGGCGGCTACCTCCTCAAGCGGGTGGACGGCCCCGAGCTCGTCCGGCGGCTGGAGGAGGTCGCGCGCGGCGAGACGGTCGTCGACCCGACGCTCGCCGGGCGGATGGCCGTCACCGCCGCCCGGCTGACCCGCGGCGAGTTCTGGCCGGGCGCCAACCGGGGCCTGACGCAGCGCGAGAGCGAGGTGCTGTCGCTGCTGGTCGGCGGCCTGTCGAACAAGGCGATCGCGGCGCGGCTCGTGCTGAGCGAGGAGACCGTGAAGAGCCACCTGCGCGCGCTGTACCGCAAGCTGGAGGTGACCGACCGGTCGGCGGCGATCGCGGTCGCGCTCCGCGAGGGCCTGTTCCGGTGACGTCCCCGCTGGAGCTGCTTGCCGGTCGCGGGGAGGACCTGCTCGTACGCGTCGTGGCCGTGGCGTGCTCCGACCGCGAGCTGCCGCGGATGGCGGACGAGCTGGCCTGCCTCGTCGTCCGGTCCGCGCGGGCGCTGACGTTCTGCGACGTCTACGTCCTGGACGAGGAGGAGCGCGCCCTCGAATGGTCGGGGCCGCCCGTCCCGCTGGGGGAGGGCGACGCCGGCTGGGTCGCCGCGCACGGCCGGGCCCGCCCGCACCCGGACCTGTCCCTTATACCCCTCTGACGCTGCCGACGAAGCGGCACGTGTAGCACACAGCGCGCCGCGTACCAC